>CAMBFO010000082.1 GCA_945865675.1 Comamonas sp. lk | reverse complement strand
ACCGTCAAGGCCTTGGTCGGTGACACCGTGCTCAAAAGTGAGCGCTGCTGCGGAGAGTCCGGCACCCTGGGCGTGACCCGGCCCGATATATCCACGCAAATTCGCTTTCGCAAAGAAGAAGAGCTGCGCCAGGGCGCGGACGATCTGGCGGCGCTTAAAGCGGACCAGGGCCTGGTCGCAGTGGGGCCGACCAAAATCCTGACCAGCTGCCCCAGTTGCCTGCAAGGCCTGAGCCGCTACGGCAATGACCTGAACAACGGATTGTTGGAAGCCGACTACATCGTGGTCGAAATGGCGCGTCTGATCCTGGGTGAGCAATGGTTGCCCACTTATGTGCAAAAGGCCAATGCCGGGGGCATAGAGCGGGTACTGGTGTAGGCGGTTACAGTTGCGCATGCGTGGGGCCCGCCCTGCATTTGCATACCTACCACCCGATTGAATTAGCTATGGCCGGCCTGAGCAAACATTCCCCCACCCCCCAAGACCTGACGGTACACAGTCAATCGCGTGTGTTGCAAATCCGTTTTTCAGACGGTGCAGACTTTCGCATTCCGTTTGAATTGATGCGCGTGTACTCTCCCTCGGCCGAAGTACAGGGCCACGGGGAGGGGCAAGAGGTTTTGCAGACCGGCAAACGGCTGGTGGACCTGGACGCGCTAGACCCGGTCGGTAACTACGCGGTGCAACCGCGCTTTTCAGATGGGCATGACACCGGTATTTTTTCCTGGGACTATTTGTATTTCTTGGGTGCCGAGCAGGAGCGCTTGTGGGGTGATTATGAAAAGCGCTTGCAAGAGGCCGGGCGCGAACGCGACGGGCCTATGCCGCTGGCCGCTGCCCCCGGTTGCGCCAGCCATTGAACAGGAAAATCACGATGAGCACCACGCATTTTGGATTTCAGTCGGTCGATGAGGCGGAAAAAGCGCGTCGCGTGCGTGGCGTTTTTGATTCGGTAGCCTCCAAATACGATGTCATGAACGACCTCATGTCCGGCGGCTTGCACCGCGCTTGGAAGGCCTATACCGTGCTGGTGGCCAACTTGCAGGAAGGCGACAAAGCCCTGGATATTGCCGGCGGCACTGGCGACCTGGCGCTGGCCTTTGCCGGCAAAGTAGGCAAGCGCGGGCAGGTGGTGCATACCGACATCAATCACGCCATGCTCAGCACCGGGCGCAACCGCCTGCTCGACGCCGGTGTGCTGTTGCCCACGGTGGTCTGCGACGCCGAGCGCCTGCCCTTTGCCGATGGCTATTTCGACCTGGTGAGTGTGGCCTTCGGCCTGCGCAATATGACGCATAAAGACCTGGCGCTGGCCGAGATGTGCCGCGTGCTGCGCCCGGGCGGCAAGCTGCTGGTGCTGGAGTTTTCCAAGATAGCCCCGCCCCTGGAAAAGGCCTATGACTGGTATTCGTTTAAGGTCTTACCAGTCTTAGGTAAGCTAGTGGCCGGTGATGACGCCAGCTACCGTTACCTGGCCGAGTCCATCCGCATGCATCCGGGCCAGGACGAACTCAAGGCCATGATGCACGCCGGTGGTTTCGGTCATGTGGACTACCACAACCTGACCGGTGGCATAGCGGCGTTGCATGTGGGTATCAAGTGCTGACGAAGTGCGCAATGCCTAGGGGTGCGCTTGCAAAGCGCGGTCCGGGCCGCACTTACCAAGCCTTGGGTAAAAGGTTGTTCTTGTTTGTAAGGATTCGATATGAAATGGTTGACTGCTTTTTTAGCGACTTTTATGTTGTTGTTCAGCTTGCAGGCCGAAGCTGGGCGTCTGGCCGGCGGCAAATCGATGGGGCGTCAATCGAGCAATGTCACCCAGCGTGACAGTGCGCCCGCGGCGCCTTCGCAAGGCGTGGGTAATGCAGCGGCCAAACCGGGTGCCGCAGCAGCAGCGCCAAGCCGCCCTTGGGGCGCGATGCTCGGCGGTCTGGCAGCAGGCCTGGGCTTGGCTTGGCTGGCGCATTCGATGGGCCTGGGCGAAGGCATGGGGCAGATGTTGCTCATCGTCGGTGCACTGATCCTGGCCTTTATGGTGTTCCGTTATTTCATGCGTAACCGCCGCCCCCAGGGGGATGGCTATGCTTATGCCGGTGACTCGATGAATACGCAGCAGCGTAGCGCCTACCGGCCCGAAAACGTCGGCAATGACGCTTCGGCCCGCCCCTGGGAGCGCGAGCAGCAGGGCACCCAATTCCAGAGCGCCTCGGCCAGCGGCGGCTCGATGATCGGCTCAGCGCTATCAGGTTCTCAGGCCTGGGGCGTGCCCGCCGGCTTTGACAGCGAAGGCTTCATCCGCGCTGCCAAGGCCAATTTCATTACGCTGCAAGCGGCCTGGGACAAGGCCGACATCAGCAGCCTGCGTGCCATGATGACTGACGGCATGCTGACCGAAATCCGTAGCCAGCTCTCTGAGCGTGAGTCCCACACGGGTGCCAAGCCCAACCAGACCGAGGTGTTGTCCATCGACGCGCATTTGCTGGGGATTGAGGAGTCGGCTGATGAATACATGGCCAGCGTAGAGTTCACCGGCATGATCCGCGAAGAACCATCCGCTAGCCCCAGCCCCTTCCGTGAGGTCTGGAACATGACCAAACCCAGAACCGGTGGTGGCTGGCTGGTAGCTGGGGTACAGGCTTTGCAGTAGGCCTGCGCTGCGGTACCCCTGACGGGCTGCCGCGCAAGCGACATCGGGAATAATCGGGGACTATGGCAACACAGTCCCCTTTTTCTTTCGCGCAAAACTTTTTTGCCCAAGGCCCCGCCGCTTTGACCCCGCCCGAGTGGGCGCTTGACGAATTGCAAAGGCGCTTGGTCTTGCTGCTGAACCATGTACTCATGCAAGAACCCCAGGCCATGGCGCGCCTGGTGCAGCAAAAGGGGCGCTTGCTCAAAGTGCAGTGGATGCAATGGCATGTGCAACTGCGCATCAGCCCAGCGGGCCTGTTCGAGCATGTGCCGCTGGCTGCGGTGGGTGACATGGTGGACTTGCAGCTGACCTTGACAGCGGCCAATCCATGGCAGGTCTTGCAGCCTTTGCTGGACGGCGGCAAACCCGATGTCCAGGTGCAAGGCGATGTGCAACTGGCCGCTGACATCAATTGGCTGATCGACCATGTGCGATGGGACCTGGAAGCTGATCTGGCGCGCATCGTGGGCGATGTGCCGGCGCATATGCTGGCGCAGGGCGTGCAGCGCATGGTGCAAGCCTTGCGGCAGTTTGCAGGCAGCGTGCGTCGCCCGGGCAGCGCAAACGCCGAAAGCGCTGCATGATGCGCATTAGCCGGGGCTTGTTTATCGCCTATGTGGTGTTTCGTTATGGGCTAGATGCCATTTTCTTGGAGAGCTTGGGTGCCAAGCGCTGGGCGCGTGCCTTGGCAAGGGTGTCGCGCCTGGGGCGGCGCTTGGACGCCCCGCGCGGCGCACGTTTGCGCATGGCCCTGGAGCATTTGGGACCCATATTCGTCAAGCTGGGTCAGGTGATTTCTACCCGGCGTGACCTCTTAGCTTTGGATATCGCCGACGAATTAGCCAAACTGCAAGACCGGGTGCCACCCTTTGATTCCGATATCGCGGTCGCTGCGGTTGAAAAGTCGCTGGGCAAGCCGATTGCCGAACTCTTTGTGTCGTTTGAGCGTAAACCGGTGGCCAGTGCCTCAATTGCCCAAGTGCACTTTGGCGTCATGCGCACACGCGAGGGTGGCGAGCGCGAAGTGGCGATCAAGGTACTGCGCCCGGGCATGCTGGCGGCGATTGACCAGGATCTGGCGCTGATGCGCTCGATGGCCAACTTTATCGAGCGCTGGTCGGACGACGGGCGGCGTCTCAAGCCGCGCGAAGTGGTGGGCGAGTTTGATAAATACCTGCACGACGAGTTGGATCTGATCCGCGAGGCTTCCAGCGCCGCGCAGTTGCGCCGCAATATGCAAGGCCTGGATCTGGTCTTGATTCCTGAAATGTTTTGGGACTTGTGCACCACCGATGTGCTGGTGATGGAGCGTATGCACGGCCTGCCCATCAGCCAGGTGGACGCTTTGCGCGCAGCCGGCGTGGACATCCCCAAGCTGGCGCGCGACGGGGTAACTCTGTTTTTTACCCAGGTATTTCGCGACGGTTTTTTCCACGCCGATATGCACCCGGGCAATATCCAGGTGAGTTTGGAGCCTGCCACACTAGGCCGCTACATCTCGCTTGACTTTGGCATTGTCGGCTCGCTGACCGAGGTGGATAAAGAATATTTGGCACAAAATTTTGCGGCCTTTTTTCGGCGCGACTACAAGCGCGTGGCGCAACTGCATATCGAGTCAGGCTGGGTGCCTGCGGCCACCCGGGTCGATGAGTTAGAGGCGGCCATACGGGCGGTGTGCGAGCCCTATTTCGACCGGCCTCTCAAGGAAATTTCTCTGGGCATGGTCTTGTTGCGCCTGTTTCAGACCTCGCGCCGCTTCCATGTAGAAATCCAGCCGCAACTGGTCTTGCTGCAAAAAACCTTGCTCAACATCGAGGGGCTGGGCCGCCAGCTCGACCCGGATCTGGACCTGTGGGCCACCGCCAAGCCGTTTTTGGAAAAGTGGATGGGCGACCAGGTCGGCCCGCAAAAGCTCTGGTCTGAAATGAAAAGACAGGCACCGCAGTACGCCAAGGTCTTACCGCAGTTGCCCGTGCTCTTGCACCAGTACCTGCAACAAAGCCCGCAAGATACTGTCCAGCGCGAATTATTAGCCCGTTTGCTGGCGCAGCAGCAGCGCACCCACGGATTTTTGCAGGCCGTGGTGTACGGCTTGGGCGGATTTATATTGGGCGTACTCCTGACACTGGCCCTGGCAAATGGGTATTTCTGGCACTAGGCAAACTATAATCATAGGCTTTGCCACCCGCCCGCCAAAGGCTTTTTTCCATGCCTATTTACGCCTACAAGTGCAGCTCCTGCGGATTTGCCAAGGACGTTTTGCAAAAAATCTCCGATGCACCTTTGAGTGATTGCCCCAGTTGCGGCCAGTCCGCGTTTCAAAAACAAGTGACGGCTGCCGGCTTCCAACTCAAGGGCACGGGTTGGTATGTCACCGATTTTCGCGGCGGCAAGACAGAGGCCCCGGCTGCCAGTGACGGCGCTGCGGCAACAAAAACCGAGTCCGATGCAGGTGCTGCCAATGCCAGCCCGTCGGCCGGCACGGACGCCCCTGCCACTGCGCCCGCCGCTACAGCTGCGGCGCCCGTCTCCAGCGCCCCTGCGGCCACAAGCACCACGCCTGCGGCCACTGCTTGAGCGCCGCGCCCAACACTTCTGCTACCTGGGGTTCTAAAGTGCCATTTAAAAAATACCTGCTGACCGGACTGATGGTGTGGCTCCCGCTGGCGATCACCATCTGGGTGTTGCTGTGGATGATGAGTGTGCTCGATGGTTTGTTCGGCCAGTTGTTAAGTGCTATGTCGGCAGTCAGCTCTGACCAATTTGGCGCATCGCTCGAGAAGCTGCGCCATATTCCCGGTCTGGGTGTGGTGCTGGTGCTGGGCTTTATGTTGCTGACCGGTGCCTTGGTGTCCAATGTGGCGGGCCGCTGGTGGCTCAAGCAGTGGAACCGTATGTTTACCCACATACCGGTGGTCAAGTCGATTTACAACAGCGTGAAGAAAGTGTCTGACACGCTTTTTTCCAGCAATGGCAATGCGTTTCGCACGGCATTGTTGGTGCAGTTTCCGCGCCCGGGTAGCTGGACGATTGCTTTCCAAACCGGCGTGCCCAATGGCGAAGTAGCCCACCATTTGCCTGGCGATCTGATCAGCGTTTATGTTCCCACCACGCCCAATCCGACCGGCGGTTATTTTCTGTTGCTGCCGCGCTCGGAGGTGATTGAACTGGAAATGAGTGTGGACGAAGCACTTACCTATGTTATTTCTATGGGCGCGGTGTCGCCGACGGCGCGCAGTCTGCCCTCGGACCACGGCCCTGCCACCTAAATACCTACTTCACTGCCCCGCTAGGGGATGGAAAACACACCATGGCAATGCGCTCTCACTATTGCGGTCTTGTGACCGAAGCCTTAATGGGCCAAACCGTTTCCCTGTGCGGATGGGTCAATCGCCGGCGCGACCATGGCGGCGTGATTTTTGTGGACCTGCGGGACCGCGAAGGCTATGTCCAGGTGGTCTGCGATCCGGACCGCCCCGAAATGTTCAAGACTGCCGAAGGCTTGCGCAATGAATTTTGCGTGCAAGTGCAAGGGCTGGTACGTGCGCGCCCCGAGGGCACGGTCAATGACAGCCTGAAAAGTGGAAAAATCGAAGTCCTGTGTCGGGAGTTAACGGTGCTCAACCCGTCGGTGACGCCGCCCTTCCAGATCGACGAGGACAATTTGTCCGAGACCACGCGCCTGACGCATCGTGTGCTAGACCTGCGCCGGCCCTATATGCAAAACAATTTGATGCTGCGTTACCGCGTGTCGATGGAAGTGCGCAAATTTTTGGACGCCAATGGTTTTGTAGATATCGAAACCCCGATGCTTACCAAGAGCACGCCCGAAGGCGCTCGTGACTACCTGGTGCCCAGCCGGGTCCACGACGGCCAGTTTTTTGCGCTGCCGCAATCGCCCCAGTTGTTCAAGCAATTGCTGATGGTGGCCGGTTTTGACCGGTACTACCAGATCACTAAGTGCTTTCGCGACGAAGACCTGCGCGCGGATCGCCAGCCCGAATTCACGCAGATTGATATCGAAACCTCTTTCCTCGGGGAGGAAGAAATCCGCGATATGTTCCAAGGCATGATTGCCACGGTCTTTAAAAACACCATTGGCGTGGACTTGGGTAATTTTCCGGTGATGACGTACGCCGATGCTATGCATATCTACGGTTCGGATAAGCCAGACTTGCGGGTGAAATTGCAATTCACCGAAATGACCGATGTCATGCAAGACGTGGACTTTAAGGTGTTTTCAGGCGCAGCGACCATGAAGGGCGGACGCGTGGTGGCGCTGCGTGTACCTGGCGGCTCAATGGAAGGCGGCGGTATCAGCCGTGGTGAGATTGACGCTTATACCGAGTTCGTCAAGATTTACGGCGCCAAAGGCCTGGCCTATATCCGGGTCAACGCAGTGGCCAAGGGCCGTGACGGTTTGCAAAGCCCGATCGTTAAAAATATCCATGATGCGGCGCTCGCCCAACTGATGGAGCGCACCGGCGCACAGGACGGCGATTTGATTTTCTTTGGCGCTGACAAAGCCAAAATCGTGAATGACGCGATCGGGGCTTTGCGCCTGAAGATCGGGCACAGCGATTTTGGCAAAAAGCAAGGGTTGTTCGAAAAAGGTTGGGCGCCTCTGTGGGTAGTGGACTTTCCGATGTTCGAGTTCGACGAGGAAGCGCAGCGCTACACGGCCACCCACCACCCGTTTACCGCGCCCAAAGATGGCCACGAAGACTGGATGGTCACCGCCCCTGAAAAATGCATTTCCAAAGGCTACGACATGGTCTTGAACGGGTGGGAAATGGGCGGCGGCTCCGTGCGTATTCACCGCGCCGATGTCCAGCAAAAAGTGTTTGACGCACTCAAGATCACGCCCGAAGAAGCACAGCTGAAATTTGGCTTTTTGCTCGATGCCTTGCAATACGGCGCCCCCCCACACGGTGGCCTGGCCTTTGGTTTGGACCGCATCATCACCTTGATGACTGGCGCCGAATCCATCCGCGATGTGATTGCCTTCCCCAAAACCCAGCGCGCCCAGTGTTTGCTGACGCAAGCACCCAGCCCGGTGGACGAAAAGCAGTTACGCGAGTTGCATATCCGCCTGCGCAATCTGGACGCGGTCAAAGCCTGACAAGACCGCGCCCCGCGCGCCCGGCTCTAGACGCCCATGATGCGCTGGTAAGCCCGGCGCGTGGGTTCGGACACCGCATCGAGCAATTGGAGATGGCTGGTTTGGTGGCGTGCCAGCATGCGCGCCGAAGCCACCCAGCGCGATTTGCAAAACCAGTGGCAGCTGTGCTGCATCAAGAGCAACTCCGCCGTTAAGCAAAAGGCCCGGTCGCGCGCAGACAGGCCAGCCGCGTTGCCCATCACGAGGCTAATACCCTCGCCATGTACGCGCAAAATGTCGTGCAGGCTGAAGGTGGAAGCGGGCAGCCAGCGCGTGGCCAGCGGCAAGCTCAGGCGCAAAGTGCTCGCGCGCAAACGGCGCGGGTCGGCTTCGGCGGCCAAGTCTGTCAGTAGGCTTTGGAATTCGCGCTCCAGTTGGTTTTCGGTTTGGGCCAGCATGGACCAAATGCTTTGGCGCCGCTCGGCTTGCTGCTCGCCCATGGCGCGCAAATAGCCATCTACCAGGGTTTGCATCAGGCTCTCAATTTGGTAGCGTCGCAAAAACCTGCCCAGTATCAGTACACGGCGGCGCTGCTCCAGCGAATTGCGCATTTGCAGGCTGAAGGCGAGTATCGCGAAAAATACCAGGACGTTCATGGTGGTGTGGTGTCTTAGAGGGCACGCATTCTTGGGGATGCTCGGGCAAGTGTAGCGACTGCACTGGCCGCCGCCGGGCCTGTGCAGAGGGCAGGCACAATGCGGGCCCGTACCACCACTTATGCGTCCTGCCTTGAAAATTCCCCAATCCGTGCTGGTGGTGATCTATACCCCTTCCTTGCAGGTCTTGCTGATCCGCCGCACCGAGGCCGACGCGGCTGCTCCGGCCTTTTGGCAATCGGTCACGGGTAGCAAAGACCACCCAGACGAAACTTTTGAGGAAACCGCTGTGCGTGAAGTGGCCGAAGAAACCGGTATCGACTGCGGCTCCGGTTCGCCGCTGCAAGGCGGTCTGCGCGATTGGGCGCTGGAAAATGTGTACCCTATTTACCCGCGCTGGCTGCACCGCTATGCGCCGGGCGTGGTCTTTAACACTGAGCGTGTGTTTGGTTTGCAGGTGCCAGAGGGCACCGTGGTGCAGATCAATCCGCGGGAACACAGCGCTTTACAGTGGTTGCCTTATGCACAAGCTGCGGCGCTGTGTTTTTCGCCTTCGAATACACAAGCCTGTTTGCTGCTGCCACGATTTGCAGCCTGAGAGCGCGTCGATGCCACCTGTTTTTCGCGTAGTGAGTTACAACATCCATAAAGGGGTGCGCGGCTTGGGTCCGGCGCGGCGTCTGGAGATTCACAATCTGCGCCAGGCGATTGGACGCCTTGATGCGGATTTGGTGTGTTTGCAGGAAGTGCGCAAGCTCAACCGGCGCGAGGAGCAGTTTTTTGCACACTGGCCCAAGCTGGGCCAGGCTGATTTTCTGGCGCCACACGAGCACACCGCGGTGTACCGCAGCAATGCGATCACCCGCCACGGAGAACACGGCAATGCCTTGCTTTCGCGCTGGCCGGTGTTGGCGCACCAGCACGCAGATATGTCGGACCATCGCTACGAGCAGCGCGGGCTGTTGCACAGCGAAGTCGATGTGCGGGGGCAGCGCGTGCATGTGCTGGTGCTGCATTTGGGCTTGCTGCGCGCCGGGCGTATGCGCCAGTTGCAGCAAGTGTGCGAATACATCAGCCGCGATATCGCGGCTGATGCGCCGGTCATTGTGGCCGGCGATTTCAATGAGTGGAACGCCAGCGTGCGCAAGGTATTGGGTAAGGTGGGCCTGGAGGCACCGGCGCATCACCATTTACCTACCTTTCCTTCTGCTTTGCCCTTGCTGGCCCTGGACCATATTTACACCCGCGGCCTGCAGCCCTTGCACCAGCATGTGCCCCACGGTCCGCACTGGGAGCGCATGTCTGACCATTTGCCTATCGTTGCCGAGTTTGTGTTGCCGGGCTGTGCGCCATCATGAACGCGGTGCATTTGCGTGCGCGCCACCGCCTGCAATTGCTGCAAGGTGCCAAGGAATTGTTCGATGCCGTGGTGCATGCCATCGCGCATAGCCGCCACGAGGTGCGCCTGGAAAGCTATATTTTTGCTTTTGACGAACAGGGCCAGGCGGTGGCTGCGGCGCTGGAGCGCGCGGCGCTGCGCGGAGTGCAGGTCTATCTCGTGGTCGATGGCATTGGTACCCCCCCCTTGCCGGCGCAATGGACGGCGCGCTTTGATGCCGCTGGGGTGCACTGGCATCGTTTTTCACCTTTGGGTTGGCTGGGGGTGTTTTTCCCCGTGCGCTGGCGCCGCCTGCACCGCAAGCTGTGCGTGGTCGATGGACAGGTGGCCTTTTGCGGCGGCATCAATGTGATGGATGATTTTTATGATCTGCGCCTGGGCCCTTTGGACGCTGCGCGCCTGGACTTTGCAGTGCAGGTTCAGGGACCCTTGGTGCATGACGCACAAGCGCTGATGCAGCGTTTTTGGTCCCGACTGGATTTTGCCCATGGTTTGGAATCGCGTCAGTGGTCCAAGGCGCGCAGTCAATTGCAAACGGCCTTGCGCCCCCAACCCGGCCCCATGCGCGCGCCCGTACCGCAAGACCCGCAGGGAAGCATACCGGCCGCGCTGGTGTTACGCGACAACCTGCGTAACCGAAGCCGCATCGAGCAGAGCTACCGCCAGGCTATAGGGCAGGCGCACCACGAGGTATTGATTGCCAACGCCTATTTCATGCCCGGTCGTAAGTTGCGCCATGCGCTGGAGCATGCCGCCCAGCGCGGAGTGCGCGTCAGCTTGTTATTGCAAGGGCGCTACGAGTATTTCATGCAGTTCCATGGCGCGCGCGCGGTCTATGGCAGCTTGCTGGCAGCGGGCGTGCAGATCTATGAATACCAGGGCGGTTTGCTGCATGCCAAAGTGGCGGTGATCGACAGCGTCTGGGCCACCGTGGGCTCGTCCAACCTCGAACCCTTAAGCCTCTTGCTGGCGCGTGAGGCCAACGTGGTGCTGCGCGATCCGCATTTCGCAAAGGTGCTGCGCCGGCGCTTGCGCACCGCTATCGAGCAGCAATCGGTGCAAATGGACCCGCTGCGCTATCTGCAGCGCGGCCGCTGGCAGCGTGCACTAGACCTGTTGGCGCTGGTGATTATGCGTATGGGGCTGTTTGTGGTGGGCCGCCGGTATTGAGCTGCGCCAGCGAGCGGCCAATCCCGCGCAGGGCGCGAGTGCTTGGCGCGAGGGCCTCAGCGCCATAAGGAAACGCTGGTAATATGGTTCGTTAGCCATCATCATTAGAGCGCCATGAATCCATCTGACGAGGACGTTGGAACCCCGGTTTCCGTCAAAATCCGCGAGCGCATACGGGCCGCGCGCAAGCGTTTTAACGCCAACGACAATATTGCCGAATTTATCGCGCCGGGCGAATT
>CAMBFO010000081.1 GCA_945865675.1 Comamonas sp. lk | reverse complement strand
TTTGGTCATATTGGTGGTAACCGTCATGGCTACCAGCAAATTTGAAAAATACGGAGTATCACCATGAAAATCGAATACGACCAACAAGCGGACGCTATGTATATTCGTTTGAAAGCGGGCACCGTGGTGGAAAGTGACGAAATTCGTCCAGGTGTTGTTTTTGATTTTGATGCGGACGGCAAAGTGCTGGGCATTGAAATGCTGGACATCAGCCTGCGGGCCGACAACCCGCGTGAACTGGCAATGGAGCTGGTGGGCGCTTAAGCAATACTGAAAAGTGGCTTTCACCCAACCCACAAAAAAGGCCCCTCGGGGCTTTTTTTGCGCTGCGATTTTTGAACAGATTGAATTTGGGAAGGTAGGTCAGCGCACCAAACCCACCGGCGGGCGCAGGGGCGGCGTTGATGGTGGTGGACTTAGCCCAGGTCCAGGACAATAGGTAGAGCAGGGAGTCCTCTAGTATCGTTCATTTTGATGAGTTACCAATAGAAGGGCGAGGCCCACGGGCTCGCCGCATTTTTTGCAAAGGTTTTCAATGCAGCTCTATACCGCGCCACGCGCGCCCAACCCGCGCCGGGTACATATCTTTATGGCGGAAAAAGGCATCACTACGATTGCGCAAGTACCGATAGACCTCAATGCGGGCGAACACCGCGCCAGCGACTACCTGGCGAAAAGCCCTTTGGCCAAAGTGCCGGCGCTGCAGCTGGACGATGGACGGGTACTGACGGAAACCCGGGCGATTTGCACCTACCTGGAAGGCCTGTTTCCCGAGCCTAACTTGATGGGCCATGACAGCACCGAGCGCGCCTTTATCGAGATGGCCGACCGGCGCGTGGAGTGGACGATTTTGCTGGGCGCGGCCAATAGCATCCGCCACAGCCACCCGGGCCTGGCGACCCTGGAGCAGCCGCAGTTCCCGGAGTACGGGCAGTCACAAACGGCCAAACTCAAAGCCAATTTACAGGTCTTTGATGCCATGCTGCAAAACCAGGACTGGATGGCCGGCGAGCGATTTACCATCGCCGATATCACCGCTTTTTGCGCGCTGGAGTTCGCGCGCGGGCTATTGAAATTCAAACCCATCGACCTGGGCTACGAAGCCTTGCAAGCATGGCGCGAACGGGTAGCAGCGCGCCCGGCAGCGCAAGTGCTGTAGCCAGCGCTAGGCTTTTGGCGGCGCCAAGGCCCGTTGCGTGGCCAGCACCTTGTCAACGCGGCGGCCATCGAGGTCTATCACCTCAAACACCCAGCCCTGGTGGCTGATGCGTTCCCCCAGCTTGGGCAAATGGCCGGTCAAGGCCATGAGCAAGCCGGCCAGGGTGTTGTAGCGGCCCCGGTCTTCGTCGGGTAATTCGTCCAAGTCCAAACGCGCCTTGACTTCATCGACCGGCATGACGCCATCGAGCAACCATGAGCCATCCTCGCGCCGCGTGGCCCAGGCGTCGGTTTGCGCGCCGTATTGCAATTCACCGGTAATCGCCTCACGCAAGTCGCGTGGCGTGAGCAGGCCTTGCACCACGCCGTATTCATCGACCACGAACAGCAAGCGTGCCGCTTTCAAACGGAACTGCTCCAGCAACTCCATGGCGCTCAAGGTCTCGGGCACGAAAACCGCCGCTTGCGCAAAAGCGGCAATCGGCTCCTGGCTGTGGGCGCCCAGGTCCAGCAAGTGCGCCACGCTGATGATGCCCACCACATCGTCCAGGGAAGCGCGGCACACCGGGTACCAAGAATGTGCACCATTACCTGCGCCACGCCCGGCCAGTCGAAGGCAATCATCCACGCTGTCCGAGGCGTCTAGCCATTGCACATCGCTGCGTGGCGTCATCAGCGAGGTGAGCGGGCGTTCGTCCAGCCGGAATACGTTTTGCACCATCTGGTGCTCATGTTCTTCGATCAGGCCAGCGTCCACGCCCTCCTCCAGACTGGCCGATATTTCTTCCTCGGTCACCGCGCGCGCGGTATTGGTGTCTATGCGCAAGAGCTTGAGCACGGCGGCGGTCGTGCCCGAGAGCAGTTTAACAAAGGGCTTGGCCGCCTGCGCCAGCCACAGCATGGGCCGCGCCACCCAGCAGGCCATGGTTTCGGGGTGCAATTGGCCAATCCGCTTGGGTACCAGCTCGCCAAAAATAATGGTGGTAAACGTAATCACAGTGACCACCAAAGCCGTGGCGGTGAGCGCCGCCGCCTTGTCTGCCATACCCAGTGCCACCATCCAAGCGGCCACGCCATCACTGAAAGCGGCCTCGCCGACAATGCCGTTGAGCACGCCGATAGAGGTAATGCCCACTTGCACCGTGGACAAAAACTGATTGGGGTTGCTGAGCAGTTCCAGCGCCGCTTGCGCTCCCTTGTCACCGGCCTCGGCCAGTGCGCCCAAGCGGGCACGGCGGCTGGCGGTCAGCGCCAATTCGGACATGGCAAAGACGCCGTTGAGCAGCGTCAAAAAAATAATCAGCAAAAATTCCATGGAATCCACAAGACAATCAGCGGTATGGCACTTTACTTGATCGGCGACATCCAGGGCTGCGATAGCGCGCTGGAGCGCTTATTGGCCCATATCGATTTTTCACCCAGCCGCGATACGCTGTATGTGCTGGGCGACCTGGTCAACCGCGGGCCCGACTCCGCGAGCGTGCTACGCCGCTTGCGGGCACTCGATGGCGCGGCGCACTGCCTGCTGGGCAACCACGACCTGCATTTGCTGGCCGTGGCGCAGGGGCTGCGCAAAGCGCACCGCAAAGACACGCTCGATAGTGTGTCGCAGGCACCGGACCGGGAAGACTTGCTTGACTGGCTGCGCCACCGGGCTATGGCCATGCATTTGCGCCACCACGGCGTCTCGGTATTGATGGTGCACGCCGGGGTGCTGCCGGCATGGACCTGCGAAAAAACCATGGCCCTGGCCGCTGAGGTGCAAACCATGTTGCGCGGCCCGGACTATGCGATTTTTTTGGCGACTATGTACAGCGGGCTGCCAAACCAGTGGGATGATGGCCTGCAAGGCCATGACCGTTTGCGCGTGATCGTGAACGCCCTCACGCGCATCCGCTTTTGCGACGCGCAGGGACGTATGGAGTTGGAGACCAAGCAAGGCCTGAGCGCCACGCCCGCAGGCCATACGGCCTGGTTTGACGCGCCGGGCCGGCGCACGGTTGGCGACACCGTGGCCTTCGGGCATTGGTCTGCGCTGGGATGGTTGGACCGCAGCGATGTGCTGTCCTTGGACAGTGGCTGCGTTTGGGGAGGCTGCCTGAGCGCGCTGCGCCTGGATGCGCCCGATGGGCAGGGGCGCCTAAACCATACGCTGATGCAAGTGCCCTGCGACCAGGCGCAAGCGCTGGACGATTAAGACGATGTTTCTTGCGCCGACTTGAACAAAAAGGCCACGCGCCGCTTGGGCTTGATATTGGCCGAGATGCTGCGCCCGCCGGTGCGCGGAGCCGCTTCCCAGGAAGGCTTGGCTTCGGGCGCCACGCTGGGCTCGTAAGGCTGGTCAAAAAACGGGTCTTTGGGTGGTGCAGGGGGTCGGGTGTAGTCGCGCCGGGGCGCGCGTTCGTCACGGGCGGGCCGGGCAAACTGGCCTTCGTGCGCGATATCGCGCAAACCGCCGCGCTCGCTGCTGCGCGGGGCACGGCGCGAATCGTCACGGGCCTCGTCCTGGTACATGCGTCTGCCGTCGTTGATGCGGCCTTGGGCGCTGATATTGGGGCTGTCTTCATCGAACTCGATGGCTTCGAGCTCAATCTTGGTTTTGATCAGTTTTTCAATGTCGGCCACCAAGCGTGCATCGTTTTTGCCACCGACAAAACTCACGGCCAAGCCGGACGCCCCAGCACGGCCGGTGCGGCCAATGCGGTGCACATAGTCTTCAGCGTTAAAGGGAACGTCAAAGTTGAACACCGCGGGCACGTCTTTGATATCCAGGCCGCGCGCGGCAACATCGGTACAGACCAGTAAATCGACCTCACCGCTTTTGAAGGCTTCCAGCGCTTTAAGGCGCTCGTCCTGGCTTTTGTCGCCATGCAAAGCCGTGGTCTTGAGGCCTTCGCGCTCCAGCGAACGCGCCAATCGCGCGCAGCCCAGTTTGCTGTTGACAAACACAAAAGCTTGCTTGAGCTGGTGTTTGCGAATCACATGGTGCAGGGCGCGCCGCTTGTCGTCTTCGCCCACGCTGTAAAAGTGTTGCTCCACTGTCGAAGCAGTGGCATTGGAGCGCGCCACTTCGATGGTGATGGGGTCTTGCAAATAGCTACTGGCCAGGCGCTTGATTTCGGGGGAGAAGGTGGCCGAGAACAAAAGCGTAGTGCGCTGCTTGGGCAGGTAGCTCAGGATGCGCTGCAAATCAGGCAAAAAGCCGATGTCCAGCATGCGGTCGGCCTCGTCCAGCACCACGTATTCCACCTGATTGAGCACCGCGTTTTTAGCCTCGATGTGGTCCAGCAATCGGCCTGGCGTGGCCACCAGCACTTCCACGCCTTTTTTCAGCTCCAAGGTTTGCGGCTTCATGTCCATGCCGCCAAAGACTACGGCGCTGCGCAGCTGGGTGTACTTGGCGTAGAGCTTGACTTGCTGGGCTACCTGGTCGGCCAGCTCGCGGGTGGGCAAGAGCACCAAGGCGCGCACCGGGTGGCGGGCCGGCGAGGTGGAGGCGTTTTCATGCTTGAGCAAGCGGTGCAGCAGGGGCAGCGAGAAGGCCGCCGTTTTGCCGGTGCCGGTTTGGGCGGCCCCCATCACGTCTTTGCCGGTCATCACCACGGGGATGGCCTGGGCCTGGATGGGCGTCATGGATTCGTAGCCCATTTCGGCCACCGCACGGGCCAAGGGCGGGGCCAGTTGCAGCTGGGCAAAGGCCATGACAGGGGTGTCTGTCGTCAGGGAATCGGGGGAATGGGAGGCTGCGGTTTCAGGAGTCTGTTCGGGCATGCATAGCAAAAGTAGTGGCTATCCATCCGATAGCAGGTTGCCCCGGGAACCAGGGGCGCAAGCCGGATTATCCCTGATACGGCGCAAATGCGGCTTTTTCAGGCTTTGGGCAGGGTTACACCCACCTGGCCCTGGTATTTTCCGCCCCGGTCTTTGTAGCTGGTTTCGCAAACTTCGTCGCTTTCAAAGAACAGCACCTGGGCGCAGCCCTCGCCGGCATAAATCTTCGCTGGCAGCGGCGTGGTGTTGGAAAACTCCAGCGTCACATAGCCTTCCCACTCCGGCTCAAAGGGGGTGACATTGACAATGATGCCGCAGCGCGCATAGGTGGATTTACCCAGGCAAATCGTCAGTACATTGCGCGGAATACGGAAATATTCCAGCGTGCGCGCCAGCGCAAAGCTGTTGGGCGGGATGATGCAGACATCGTCGTGAAAATCGACAAAACTCTTTTCGTCGAAATTTTTCGGGTCTACCACGGTGCTGTGGATATTGGTGAACACCTTGAACTCCGGCGCGCAGCGGATGTCGTAGCCGTAGCTGCTGGTGCCGTAAGAGATGATTTTTTTGCCCTCGGCCTCGCGCACCTGGCGGGGCTCGAAGGGCTCGATCATGCCGGTGGTTTCGGCCATGCGGCGTATCCATTTGTCGCTCTTGATACTCATACGATAGATCTTCCGGTTGCTTGCGGCTATTGTAGGCAGCGGCTTACGAAGGGCAAGCGGCCTTAAAACCGCCCGGCGCTCTGCCACATTCCAGCGCGCTCGGGCACGGTGGCGGCCAGCACCGTGCGCTCGATCAGCCGGTCGTCACCCAGGACGATGAGGGAGAACAAAAGTTCGTCCAGGGTGTTGGCAAGCTTCGTTTTGCGCGCCAGCAAAGGGCTTGCCTTGGGCTGTAGCACCACGAAATCCGCCTCGCAGCCGGGCAGTAAATTGCCCACCACCCCTTGCAAGCCCATGGCCCGGGCGGCGCCTGCGGTGTGTTGCCACCACAGGTGCTGCGGTGAAAGCGATAAACCGGCTTTAGAGCGCCCTTCGCGGCCCACGTAATACGCAGCCAACATCGTCTGAAACGGGCTGAAACTGGTGCCGCCGCCCACATCGCTGGCCAGACCGTAGGCAAAACCGGCTGCGTCAGCGCCGGCGTAATCGAAATAGCCGCTGGCCAAAAACAAATTGCTGGTCGGGCAGACCGCAGCGGATGCGCCGCTGCTGCGCATGAGCGCACGCTCGGCTTCGTCAAAATGGATGCAATGGGCATAGACCGCGCGCTCGCGCAACAGGCCAAAATCCGCGTAGGTCGCCAAATAGCTGCTGGAGTTTGGAAACAACTCCCGCGCCCAAGCGATTTCATCCTGGTTTTCGGACACATGGCTTTGAATCCACACGTCGGGGTACTTGGCTGCCAGTTCGCCCGCGCCGCGCAGTTGCGCGTCCGTCGAGGTGGGCGCAAAGCGCGGCGTGATGGCATAGCCCAAGCGGTCTTTGCCATGCCACTGCTGTATCAATTCCTCCGACTCCAGCAAACTGTGCTCTACCGCGTCGCGCCCCCGGCCCGGCTGGTTGAGCAAGGCCGCCGGGGCATGGCGGTCCATCAGGCACAGGCCGGTCACTAGGCGCATACCGCGCCGCTGCGCCTGTGCAAACAAAGCATCTACCGAACTGCTGTGTGTGGTGGCAAAGGCCAGCGCGGTGCTCACGCCATTGCGCAGCAATTCATCGACAAAAAAAGTAGCCGCTTCAGCGCAATAAGCCGGGTCGGCAAAGCGCTGTTCTTCGGGGAAGGTGTAGTTTTCCAGCCAAGGCAGCAAGCCGTCGGCCGGTGAGCCTATGACATTGATCTGCGGGAAATGCACATGCATATCTACAAAACCCGGGGCGATGATGCGCCCGGGTAAATGCTCCACCGGCAACCGGCAGTGCAGCGCCGACAAAGTACGCCAGTCGCCGATGGCTTGCACCACTTCGCGGCCCTGCGCATCGGGTGCTACCACCAGCAAACCGTCTTCTTCCCACTGTGCGCGCGGCTGCGCAGGGTCGGGAAACCATAAGAGGCTGGCCCGGTAACCGCGCGCGCTCATGCACGCTCCAGCGTGCAGCTATCGCCCAGCGCCTCGCGCCAGACGCGCACCCGCGCCAAACCGGCAAAGTCCGCCGCCAGCGCCCGCCAAATAAAGGCACTCAGGTTTTCCAAGGTAGCCGGCCCCAGGCCGGGCACTTCGTCCAGCAAGCGGTGGTCCAGCTGCGGGCGCAAGGCCTCAATGCGCCGGCGCACTTGGCCCAGGTCCACCACCATGCCCGATTGCGTATCGGGTGCGCCTGCGATGCTGACCTCAGCGTAGTAGGTGTGGCCATGCACGCGCAAGCTGCCTTCGGTCTCTATCTCGCGGCGCAAGGTGTGGGCGGCGTCGAAAAAAAACTTTTGGCTGATGCAAAAGTCTTGGGGCGGGGTGTGGGACATGAAAGAACTTTCTTGGATAGGCGTGGCGGGCTGCATGGCCAACGGAGTTCAGCGGATACCGGTGACTTTATGGGTTTGCATGCTGAGCTTCCACACCGGCTGCTGCAGGCACAGGTCTATGCATATTTCGGTGTTACGTTTTTGCAGCACATCGTCCAGCGGCTGCAAACGGTGGTGGCTAAAGGGAAGTGATTGCATGGCTTGCATATCGGCCAAAGAAAAGCCGGACTGCGGCCACACCAGCTTGAGTTCCTGCCCCTGCCGCTGCACCCAAGGCGCACCGGCTTTGGGGCTGACGCAAATCCAGTCGATCCCTTCGGGCGCGGCGATGCTGCCATTGGTTTCCACCGCGATTTCAAAGCCTTGGGCGTGCAAGGCGTCAATCAGTTCGGTATCGACCTGCAACAAAGGTTCGCCACCGGTCAGCACCACAAAGCGCTGCGCGGCAAAACCATCGGGCCATAGGGCAGCGATTTGTGTGGCCAGGGCGGCAGCGCTGTCAAAACGCCCACCGAGCGTGCCATCGGTGCCGACAAAGTCGGTATCGCAAAAACGGCAAACGGCGCTGGCGCGGTCTTGCTCGCGGCCCGACCATAAATTGCAACCGGCAAAGCGGCAAAACACCGCAGGCCGACCCGCATGCGCGCCTTCACCTTGCAGGGTGTAAAAAATTTCTTTGACCTGGTAGCTCATACGGCCTGTACCGACACGCGCTTGGCGCAAAGCAGGCCCGCAAGGCGGGTGTCGCGGACCGCAGGCGCACAGGCGCACACGGTCGCAGCGAGGTTTTTATACATGGTAGTCCTCTACATGGCCCGGGCTTACAACAAGAACATCCCCGCCGGACCCAGGGACGAAAGCCCACAATTTTACAATCGCGTCTTTGGGCTCTGGCGGCATGCAGCCCCAGCACTCGGTGCTGGCCATGCTTGCCGCCCACTTTCCTGCCACACAAGCTTCCCCACTGTCCCTCATAACACCCATGCCCGAAGCCGCCGCACCCACCCCCTTGGCCCCACCCGATTACGACCCGCATACCGATGCGGGCGTGGAATGGCCGACCTGGTTGGTGTGCCTGGCGATTTACGGCGGATGGTTGGGCGCCCTCAGTTGGTACCGCGCAGATTCCTCAATATGGGCTTTGGTGCTGATAGTGGTGCTGGCGGCCTGGTACATGAGTTTGCAGCACGAATTGGTACACGGGCACCCCACGCGCCACGCCTGGCTGAACCGCGCTTTGGGCCTGCTGCCCATCGCAGTGTGGTACCCCTTTGATATTTACCGCCTCAGCCATTTGGCCCACCACCGCGACGAAGTGCTCACCTATCCCGGCCAGGACCCGGAGAGTAATTACCTGGACCCGCAAGACTTTGCCAGCCGCAGCGCGCCCATGCGCTTTTTGCTGCAGGCGCAACGCACTGCGCTGGGCCGTTTTGCCATAACTCCGGCGTTTGCGATTTTTCATTTGCTGCAGCCGCTGCTATCGAAAGCGTATTGGGAGAGTGCGCGCTTACGCTGGACTTGGATACAACATGCGCTGCTCTTGGTGCTGATGCTGTGGGCGCTGCAAAGCTATGCCGGCATCAGCCCTTGGCTGTATTTGGCGCTGAGCTACCCCTGTTTGGGCCTGGCCTTTATGCGTTCGTTTTACGAGCACCGGCCTGCTGCGGACCCGCAACACCGTATCGTCATCAACGAAGCGGGTTGGCTCGGGTGCTTGCTCTATCTCAACAACAACTACCACGCCGTCCACCATGCCCAACCCAAGCTGGCCTGGTACCGTCTACCGGTGCTCTACCGCGCGCACCGCGACTTTTTTCTGCAGCGCAACGGCGGCTATTTGTTGCGAGGCTATGGCAGATTTTTTGTCCGCCACGCAGTGCGCCCGCTGGATACGCCAGGGCAACAAACCCGCCACTTAGACGCCAGCTACCGGCATCTGGCATGAGCGCTTTGCAAGTGGCACTGCCCATGTACCTGGGCGCGCCCGGTGCGGTGCAAGACCTTTGGATGCATTTGCGCGAGGCTTTGCGTGCGCAGGGTATGCAGGGTCTGCCCGAGGCGATTGTTTGGCCACAAGATTTGCATGCCCATTGGCTGGCGCCCGATGTTTTGCTTAGCCAAACTTGCGGCTACCCCTTGACGCATGCCTTGCAGGGCCAGGTGCAATTGCTGGGGTGCTTTCGCTATGCGGCGCCCGGCTGCGAAGGTATCTATTGCCGCAGCGTGTTGATCGCCCGCAAGGAATCGGCACACCTCGCCTTGGAAGATTTTCGGAACCAGCGTGTGGCTTTTAACAGTACCGATTCGCAATCGGGCTACAACGCTCTACGCGCCCTGATAGCTCCGCTAGCGCGGCAGGGCCGCTTTTTCAGCCAAGCGCTGGCTACGGGTGGCCATCGCCTCTCGGTGGATGCCGTACGCGAAGGCCACGCCGACCTGGCCGCCATCGACTGCGTGACCTGGGCCTTGCTGCAAATACATGATGCGCCCGCCACAGCAGGCCTGTGCACCATCGGCCACAGCGCCCCCTACCCCGGCTTGCCGCTGATCACATCGCTGCATACCCCGCCCGAGCAGGTACAGGCCCTGCGCCATGGACTGCAGGGCTTGGTCATCGCGCCTGCGGCCGCACAAGCCCTGGGGCAGCTACTCATTGAAGGATTTGAAACACCGGACTTGGCGGTTTACCAACGCTGCATAGAAATGGAAAGTAGCGCCATCGCCAGCGGCTATCCGCAACTGGCCTGAGGGCGGATCTGCGCCTAGCAGGTTCCAAAACGAATGCCCGCCTGGCGCAAAAACCGCCGGTAAGCCGCCGAAGCCTTGTCCGCCGCCGTGTGGGCTTCAGCCCGCACATCCAGCGGCAAGCAGGCAGGGCGCTGCGACTCCAGCACCGGTTGGTCCTGGGTAAAGATGGTGTGCTGGAAGGCCTGTAGCTGAGCGTCATCGGTCGCAAAGTCGGCTACGGCCAGGCGGAACCAGACCCGGCTGCGCTCCGGGCCCATGGGGCAAATAAAAAGGGCGATCGACTCGCGCCAGCCCTGCACCGTCGTACTGCCGGCCTCGGGCACCTTGGTCAGCACCGCCGTATAAGGTCCCGTCACTTCATAGCGGTATTCCACCAGCGCGCCGCGCGTGCTGTGCAGATTGGACTGGGGTTGCCAGGCCTTGCAGCCGCTGGCCACCAAGCCGGTGGGGGTGGACTCCACCTGGTAATCGGGAATGTCGGGCGTGTCGCGCGCTCCTAGCCAGCCTTGGTGGACAAAGCCGAAATGGGCCATGTCCAGGAAGTTTTCCACAATGCGCGGCGCGCTGGTGGACACGTCGTAGGGGCCGCAATTGATCTTGCGCAGTCGGTCATCGGCCTCGGCTTCAAACTGCGGCAAGGCTTGGACAGCAGGCACTGCGCTCGATTCATGGTCATCTTCAGTACCGCTACCGCCAACAGCGACGGGCACGCCGGGCTCCAGGCAAACCCAGACTAGCTCAGACCACACCTGCACCGCAAACACCCGCGCCGCATGGCCGGCAGGCGGCACAAAGTCGGGCAGCGCCGGTACCCGCACACACTGCCCTGAAGGCGCAAACTGCCAGCCGTGGTAGGGGCACTCCAGCCGCCCGGCGCAAACCCGCCCCAAGGAAAGGCGCGCGCCCCGGTGCGGGCACTGGTCGGCCCAGGCATGCACCGCGCCCGCCTCGTCGCGCCACAAAACCAGGCTCTGGTCCAACAACTGCACCGCCACCGGCTGCGCCTGCACATCGGCCAGCGCCGCCACCGGGTGCCAATGGGTGGATTCGACGGGATGCGGCATAGGGGAGTCAAGCATGGGGTGATTTTGCTTGATGCCCCGCGCTTGCCTAGATCGGCAGCAGGATGAACACTTGCTAGACTTCCCCCGATGCGCGAACCCGACACCCAGCACACCCCGATGATGACCCAGTACCTGGGCCTCAAGGCGGACTACCCGGACACGCTGCTGTTCTACCGCATGGGTGATTTTTACGAGATGTTTTTTGCCGATGCCGAAAAAGCGGCGCGGCTGCTGGACATCACGCTCACGCACCGGGGGCAAAGCGGCGGGCAGCCGATTCCCATGGCCGGTGTGCCTTTTCATGCGGTCGAGGGCT
>CAMBFO010000080.1 GCA_945865675.1 Comamonas sp. lk | reverse complement strand
GTTTCACGCGCCCCTCCGGCTTAGCTGCCCGCTCCAGGATGTCGCGGATTTCCGCCTCGGTGCTGCGGCCATTATGGGCGGCTTGGATTCGGATGGCCCGATGCACCTCATCGGGCAGGTTTCTTACATTCACGTTTGCCACTTGATATTCTCCAATTATTCAGCATCAATGCACTCATTGTATGTAAATGATACCAAAGCGCATAAAGCACGGCCAGACCCTTAGGCATCCTTGGACCAGGCTATTGGCTGTTGAATTGCATCCAATAGTGAGCCACTAATCCAAGGAATTTGCATCTAAATTTGACCCACGCAGTCAAACTGTCCTGTTCAGGATTGAGCAGGAGACACAGGAGTGATCAACGTGGAGTTATTAAGTGTGATCAGGCGATGGATCTTGATCCACCAGCGCTGACACCACGCGCAGTGCTGCGCGGTAATCAATTTCTGTCCGGATGGGAGTGATTTCCATGATTCTCTCCTTGACGCTCACGACTGATCGACTGAGGCTGCATCGACCTTGTCGTATTCGGCATGTGTGCCAACAAACTTGATGTAGGCAATTTGCATCCGATCGGCAACGGCGACGATGAGCCGATATTTGTAACCGGGCGAAGTTGACTTGTGCGACTGAACCTTAACGACGCCCACTGCCTGGCTTGGCAAAGTCCGCATCGACCCAGGCCTGGGCGGTCTGGCGGTTGAGCTTGAAACCGGCATCTAATTTCACTTCGGCCAACTCGTCACCGCCTTCGTCCTGCGCGCTCAGCACCGCATAGGGGTTGTCCTCATCGGGCACGATGCGCAGCAGCACCGTGATGCGGCGGCCCTGACCGTTGACGATCACGCTCTGGTTCAACTGCGCGTGCAATTGCTGCTCGCTGCGGCGCACAAACTCGCTGGCGGTTTTGACCAACGTGATGAAAGCCGTGCCGTCCAGCGGCTTGGGGTTCTTCTTGTCACGGCCCATGGTCCAGGGGCCGACCAGTGCCGGCTCGGACGCACCGGCTTTGAACATTGCCACGGCCCAGCCATCGTCGTCCTCGTTCTTGATGACCTGGGCCGTCCAGTTGTCGTCTTGCCAAAGTCGGGCTTCCTGCAGCAGGGGGGTGTCTTGGGTGTCGTGGCTCATCGTGTCATCGCTCAAAGTTGCCTCCGATCATGCATCAAGGCCGCAAATGCACTGCCAGATCCCATGGGACTGGCTCAACACCCTCACCGGCTTGCGCATCGGGGCTTTAATTCTGTAAGTGCCCAGGCCGATTACCTCTTCGCCGGCGGCAAGTCCGTGCAACTGCCGTGCGCCACCTCTGCCGCCATGCCGATGCTTTCGCCCAGCGTGGGGTGGGGGTGAATGGTTTTACCGATGTCCACAGCGTCTGCGCCCATCTCAATGGCCAGTGCAATCTCGCCAATCATGTCGCCCGCGTGCGTGCCGACCATGCCGCCGCCCAGGATCTTGCCGTGGCCGTGGGCCTCGGGGCTGTCGTCAAACAGCAGTTTGGTCACGCCTTCGTCGCGGCCGTTGGCAATGGCGCGGCCTGAGGCCGACCAAGGGAACAAGCCCTTTTTGACCTTGATGCCTTGTGCTTTGGCCTGGTCTTCGGTCAAGCCCACCCATGCCACTTCGGGGTCGGTGTAGGCCACGCTCGGAATGACGCGCGCATTGAACGCCGATGCGGCCAACTCTTTGTTGCCCTGCAGTTCACCAGCGATGACTTCAGCGGCCACATGGGCTTCGTGCACCGCTTTGTGCGCCAACATGGGCTGGCCCACGATGTCGCCAATGGCGAAGATGTGCGGCACGTTGGTGCGCATTTGAATGTCGACGTTGATGAAGCCGCGGTCTGTGACGGCCACACCGGCTTTGTCTGCTGCAAGTTTTTTGCCGTTGGGCGTGCGGCCCACGGCTTGCAACACCAGGTCGTACACCTGCGGCGCGGGGGCGGTGCCGCCCTCTTCTGCCGCTGCAAACGTGACTTCAATGCCTTCAGGCAAAGCGCGTGCGCCCACCGTCTTGGTCTTGAGCATGATGTTGTCAAAGCGCTTGGCATTCATCTTTTGCCAGATCTTCACCAAGTCGCGGTCCGCGCCTTGCATGAGGCCGTCCATCATTTCCACCACGTCCAGGCGTGCGCCCAAGGTGCTGTACACCGTGCCCATTTCCAGGCCGATGATGCCGCCGCCCAAAATCAGCATGCGCTTGGGGACTTCTTTCAGTTCCAATGCACCGGTGCTGTCCACCACGCGTGGGTCTTCAGGCATGAAGGGCAGGCGCACTGCCTGGCTGCCTGCTGCGATGATGCAGTTTTTAAAGCCGATCACTTTTTTGGCACCGGTTTTTTCTTGCGCGCTGCCCGTGGTTTCTTCCACTTCAATGTGGCGGCTGCCCACAAACGCGCCATAGCCGCGCACGGTGGTGACCTTGCGCATTTTGGCCATAGCGGCCAGGCCGCCAGTGAGCTTGCCCACAACTTTTTCTTTATGGCCGCGCAGCTTGTCGATGTTGACCACCGGTGCGCCAAAGTCCACACCCAGGTCGGCCATGTGGCTCACTTCGTCCATCACTGCGGCGACGTGCAAGAGCGCTTTGGACGGGATGCAGCCCACATTCAGACAGACGCCGCCCAGGCTGGCGTAACGCTCTACCAAAATCACTTTCAGACCCAAGTCTGCGGCGCGGAATGCGGCGGAATAGCCGCCAGGGCCTGCGCCCAGAACTAGCAGGTCGCAGTCCATATCGACCGTGCCGGCGTAGCTGGACGCGGGGATGGATTGCTGCGCTTCGCTCGCAATGACGGGCGTTGCGGGGGCAGCGGGTGTGCTCGGTTGTGCGTAGGCACCAGGCGCTGTGGCAGACGGTGCACTATCCGGATTCGCTGAAGCGGGTGTTGTCGCAGCGCTCTCGCCTTCCAGCACCAAAACTACCGAACCTTGCTTGACCTTGTCGCCCAGCTGCACTTTCAGTTCCTGTACCACCCCGCCATGGCTACAAGGAATTTCCATAGAGGCTTTGTCAGACTCCACGGTAATCAGGCTTTGCTCAGGCGTCACGGTATCGCCGGGCTTGACCAGAATTTCGATAACAGTGACGTCGTCAAAATCGCCAATGTCGGGGACGAGGATTTGGATGTGTGCCATAGCCGACCCTTACAAAAGCACGCGACGGAAGTCGCCGAGGATTTGGCCCAGATAGGCATTAAAGCGTGCAGCAGAGGCGCCGTCGATAACGCGGTGGTCCCAGGTCAGCGACAAGGGCAGCATCAAACGCGGCACAAACTCTTTGCCGTTCCACACCGGCTCCATCTGGCTTTTGCACACACCCAGAATCGCAACTTCAGGGGCGTTGATGATGGGCGTGAAGTAACGCCCACCAATACCGCCCAGGCTGGAAATAGTAAAAGTGGCGCCGCTCATTTCGGCAGGGCTTAGCTTGCCTTCACGGGCCTTCTTGGCCAGTTCCCCCATTTCCTGACTGATTTGCAGTACGCCTTTTTTATCGGCATCTTTGAGCACAGGGACCATCAAGCCATTGGGCGTGTCAGCGGCAAAGCCAATATGCCAATAGTTTTTATAGACCAGCGCGTCGCCATCCAAGCTGCTGTTGAAGTCGGGGAATTTTTTCAGCGCCGATACGCAGGCCTTGATAAGGAAAGCCAGCATAGTCACTTTGACGCCGCTCTTCTCGTTCTCTTTGTTGGTAGCCACGCGAAAGGCTTCCAGCTCAGTGATGTCGGCGTCATCATGGTTGGTGACGGCCGGAATCATGATGGCATTGCGCAGCAAATTGGCGCCGCTGATTTTCTTGATGCGGCCCATCTCTTTGCGCTCGATAGGGCCGAACTTGGAGAAATCCACTTTGGGCCAAGGGATGAGTCCCAGCGCCGCTCCATCGCCGCCAGACGCTGCCGGGGCCTTGGCGACCTGTGCTTGGGTTAGGGTGGCGCCAGCCATGACGGCTTTGGTAAAGGCGTGCACATCGTCTTGCGTAATGCGGCCTTTGGGGCCGCTGCCTTTGACTTCACCAATCGGTACGCCCAATTCGCGCGCAAATTTGCGCACCGAGGGGGATGCATGCGGCAGGCCAGGCGCCGGTGTGCCCGGCACATGCGCGGGGGCGGCAGGCGCCGCGGCCACCACAGACACGGGCACAGGTGTAGGAGCAATGGCGGCAGCTACAACAGGTGCGGCGGGCGCAGCCGACACGGGTGCGGGCGCGGGAACTGATGCAGCTGTGACAGGCGCTGGCGGTGTAGCAGCCGCCGCACCTGCAGTCACTTCCAACATGACGACCGCCGAGCCTTGCTTGACCTTATCGCCTAAAGCGACCTTGATCGCAGTCACCACGCCAGCGGCTGCCGATGGAATTTCCATCGAGGCCTTGTCACTTTCCACCGTAATCAGACTTTGCTCGGCCTTAATGGTATCGCCCACTTTGACCAGCAATTCAATCACGGTGACTTCGTCAAAGTCGCCAATATCGGGAACCTGGATTTCAATATTTGCCATGGTGTGTCTCCCGGGTATTTACGCGTGCAGCGGGTTGATCTTGTCGGCTTTGATGCCGTACTTGGCAATCGCCTGCGCCACGGTGTCGGTAGTGACAGCGCCCTCTTCCTGCAAAGCCTTCAAGGCGGCCAGCACGATGTAGTGGCGGTTCACCTCAAAGTGCTCGCGCAGCTTGCTGCGGAAATCGCTGCGGCCAAAGCCGTCAGTGCCCAGCACTTTGAAGGCGCGCCCTTGGGGAATGAAGGGGCGAATCTGTTCGGCATAGGCCTTCATATAGTCGGTGGCAGCGACCACCGGACCGCTGTGGCCTTCGAGTTGCTGGCTGACAAAAGGCACACGCGCAGCTTCTAGCGGGTGCAACATATTGAAGCGCTCGCAGTCCTGGCCTTCGCGTGTGAGTTCGTTAAAGCTGGGGCAGCTCCAGACGTCGGCCTGCACGCCCCAGTCCTGCGCCAACAGCGCTTGCGCGGCAATCGACTCGCGCAAGATGGTGCCCGAACCCAGTAACTGCACACGCGAAGCGCCTTTGTTGGCCTTGGTTTCGCTAGCGCCGGGTTTGCATAAATACATGCCTTTGATGATTTGGGCTTCGGTGCCCGCCCTCAGGCCGGGCATGGCGTAGTTTTCGTTCAGCAAGGTGATGTAGTAAAAAACATTGTCTTGCTTTTCCACCATGCGCTGTAAGCCGTGGTGCATGATGACCGCTACTTCATGCGCAAACGTGGGGTCGTAGCTCAAGCAGTTGGGAATAGTGCCGGCCAGGATATGGCTATGGCCATCTTCGTGCTGCAAGCCTTCGCCGTTGAGCGTGGTGCGCCCCGAAGTACCACCGAGCAAAAAGCCGCGTGCCTGCATATCGCCCGCAGCCCAGGCCAGGTCGCCAATACGCTGAAAGCCGAACATCGAGTAATACACATAAAACGGAATCATGATGCGGTTGCTAGTGCTGTAGCTCGTGGCTGCCGCAATCCAGCTGCTCATGCCGCCCGCTTCGTTAATGCCTTCTTGCAAAATTTGGCCTTGCTTGTCTTCTTTGTAGTACATCACCTGGTCTTTATCGACCGGGGTGTATAGCTGACCGTCCGGGTTGTAAATGCCGATCTGACGGAACAGGCCTTCCATGCCAAAAGTACGCGCCTCGTCCACCAAAATCGGCACCACGCGCGGGCCTATGGCTTTATCGCGCAAGAGCGTAGTGAGGAAACGCACATAGGCTTGGGTGGTTGAAATTTCGCGGCCTTCAACCGTAGGTTCGATCACCGCTTTAAAGGTGTCCAAAGACGGCACGGTAAATTGCTCATCGGCCTTCACGCGGCGGTGCGGCAGATAGCCGCCCAGGGCTTTGCGGCGCTCATGCAAATAGCGCATTTCGGGCGTATCGTCCGCCGGTTTGTAAAACGGAATCTTGGCCAGTTCGCTATCGGGAATCGGGATGTTGAAACGGTCGCGAAAGGCCTTAATGTCCTCGTCCGTCAGCTTTTTGGTCTGGTGCACATTGTTCTTGCCCTCGCCGCTTTTACCCATGCCAAAACCTTTGATGGTTTTGATCAAGAGCACCGTCGGCTGGCCTTTGTGGTTCACCGCTTGGTGGTAGGCGGCATAGACTTTTTTGGAGTCGTGGCCGCCACGGCGCAATTCAAAAATCTCTTCATCGCTCATGTGCTCCACCATCTTGGCGGTGCTGGGGTGCTTGCCAAAGAAATGTTTGCGTACATAAGCGCCGTCGTTGGCCTTCATGGCCTGGTAGTCGCCATCGACTGTGTCCATCATGATTTTGCGCAACGCGCCGTCTTTGTCGCGAGCCAACAGTGGGTCCCAGCTGCTGCCCCAAATCAGCTTGATGACATTCCAACCCGAACCCCGGAATTCGCCTTCGAGTTCCTGGATGATTTTCCCGTTGCCACGCACCGGGCCGTCCAGGCGTTGCAAATTGCAGTTAATCACAAAAATCAGGTTGTCAAGCTTCTCGCGCGCGGCCAGGCCAATGGCGCCCAAGGACTCAACCTCGTCCATTTCGCCGTCGCCGCAAAACACCCAGACCTTGCGGTTTTCGGTATTGGCAATGCCGCGTGCGTGCAGGTACTTTAAAAAACGCGCCTGGTAAATCGCCATCAGCGGGCCCAGACCCATAGACACCGTGGGGAACTGCCAGAACTCAGGCATCAGCTTGGGATGCGGGTAGCTCGACAAACCCTTGCCGTCCACCTCTTGGCGGAAATTGAGCAACTGCTCTTCGCTCAAGCGCCCCTCCAGATAGGCGCGGGCATAAACGCCTGGCGCTACGTGGCCTTGGATAAACAAGCAGTCGCCGCCGTGGTTCTCGCTCTCGGCGTGCCAAAAATGGTTGAAGCCCGCGCCAAACAAACTAGCCAGCGAGGCAAAAGAACCGATGTGGCCGCCCAGATCGCCGCCGTCGGCCGGGTCGTGGCGGTTGGCCTTAACCACCATGGCCATCGCGTTCCATCGCATATAGGCGCGCAGACGTTCTTCAATTTCCAGGTTGCCCGGCGCGCGCTCTTCGTGGTCGGGCTCAATGGTATTGACATAGCCGGTGGTGGCCGAAAAAGGCATGTCAATGCTTTTTTGACGGGCATGTTCCAGCAGTTGTTCCAGCAAGAAGTGCGCGCGCTCGGGGCCTTCGGCCTCGATGACGGCGGACAAGGCGTCCATCCACTCTCGCGTTTCTTGGTTGTCGATATCGCCGCCGATACCCAGGGGTAGGGAAGTAGCGGTGTTTTGCGCGGTGCTTGTCATGGCGTCTCCTGCTGGTGTGGTGCTTGTAGCGTACAGGATGAAAATTCTCGCACAAAATCCCTTAAATTTCAAATAATGCTTTTCTATTTTGCAATATGAAATATAGATGACGAAGGTCTTGGGCTTTGTAGCGGGCTCTACACTCGCCCGATGCACCATGCTGACACCTATTTGCTGCACGCCGACCCGGACCTTTCCACGGTCAAGCGGGCTAGGCGCTGGTGGCGTCGGCTCTCGCCGCAGCGCCAAGACCGGGTGGCCATGTTGGCGCCACTGGCGGCGGTGGTGTTGTTTATGGCGGCCATTGTGTCGGCGCTGCTCTATCTGCAAATCGAAGAGGCCGACCGCGAGCAGGAAGGCGTGCGCCGGGATGTGGAATACACCCAGCAACAACTGCGCCTGCGCCTGCTAGAGCGCCAGGAGCAATTCGTTGCGCTGGGTCGGGAACTAGGCAGCCAGGAGTTGGACGCCCGTGCCTTTCGCCTGCGGGTGATCGCTCTGCTCAACCAATACCCCGAAGTCCATGGCGCAGCCTGGCTGGATGCGCAAAAGCGCTTGCGCTCCAGCGGCGGTGCCACCTTTAATTGGAGCTACCTGGCCTTTGGCAATAACGCCGTCGCGCTAGACGCTGATGGCGACTACGCCTTCAAATGGGCCACCGCCCAGCGCCAGGTCGTCTATCTGATGCCGCCTAAAACCAGCGCGGTGGCACCCCTGTTGCAGCTCTACATCCCACTGGTGGAGAAAGGACAGCCAGCGGGCGTCATCCTGGTCGAGCTGTCTATCGACGGCCTGTACCGCTACGGTATCCCCAACGAAATTGCCGCTCGCTACGGCATTTCGCTGCTGGACGCCAAAGGTGCGGTGCTGGCGGGCGTGGACCTGCCCATGAAAAAACCGGTCAGCCAAATCCTGCCTTGGACGCGCAAGCCCGGCAGCTACAGCATGGCGGTCTCGCCGGTGGGATCGGACCTGCTGGTGCGCGCCGAGGCCTACCGTGCCTCCATGGGGGTGATTGGCACCGGCTTGTTCTGGCTGGTCAGCGCGCTCAGTGTGATGACCGCGTGGATGCTAATTGCCAATTGGCGCCACAGCCGCAAGCGCCTGCAGGCGCAGCAAGCCTTGCTGTCCGAGACCAATTTTCGCCGCGCCATGGAAAACTCCATGCTCACGGGTATGCGTGCCATGGACTTACAAGGGCGCATTACCTATGTCAATGCCGCTTTCTGCATGATGACCGGCTGGAGCGAGTCCGAGCTGGTGGGCCGCACTGCGCCGTTCCCTTACTGGCCCGAAAGCGACCGCGAAGAGCTGTCAGCCCTGCTGGGCCAGGAGCTCTCAGGCAAGACCAGCCAAGGCGGCATCCAGGTGCGGGTCAAGCGGCGCGATGGCACCTTGTTTGATGCGCGCATGTATGTGGCGCCGCTGATCGACGCCATTGGCACGCAAACCGGCTGGGTCACCTCGATGACCGACATCACCGAACCCAATCGGGTGCGCGAACAGCTGTCTGCGTCGCATCAACGCTTTACCACCGTGCTGGAGGCGCTGGACGCGTCGATCTCGGTAGCACCTCTGGGCAGTGACGAACTGGTGTTTGCCAACAAGCTCTACCGCCAGTGGTTTGGTACTGCAGCGGGAGGGCATTTGCAACTGGTGGCCGAAGCCGGCGTGCCGCAAGGACGCACCAACCATGACATCAGCGACGACGTAGATTTGTTCGCCGGTTTGCCCATGAACACCTTGGCGGAAGTGGATGCCGAAAGCGCTGAGATTCATATCAGCGCCCTAGGTAAGTGGCTGGAAGTGCGCACCCGCTACCTGAGCTGGGTTGACGGGCGTCTGGCGCAAATGGTTATTGCCACCGACATCAGCAGCCGCCGCTTAGCGGAGGAACAAGCCGCGAGCCAAGCCGAACGCGCGCAGAGCGCCAGCCGCATGATCACCATGGGTGAGATGGCCTCTAGCGTAGCCCATGAGCTCAACCAGCCGCTCACCGCCATCAACAACTATTGCAATGGCATGGTCTCGCGCATCAAGGACCAACAAATCACGCAAGAAGAGTTACTCGGCGCGCTGGACAAAACCGCCAAGCAGGCACAACGCGCGGGCCAGATCATTCAACGCATACGCAGCTTTGTAAAGCGCAGCGAGCCCAATCGCATGCTGGTCGAGGTCGAGCCCATGGTGGCCGAGTCGCTGGAGTTGGCCGAAATCGAACTGCGGCGTTTCAACGTGCGCCTCCTATGCCATGTGGCCAGCCGCTTGCCGCCATTGCTGGTGGACCGCATACTGATCGAACAAGTGCTGGTCAATCTGCTGCGCAACGCGGCCGAATCCATTGACGCAGCACGCCGGGCCAGCCCCGAGCGCAGCATGGAACTTCGCGTCAGTGCTGCCATCTTTGAAGGAAAAAAATGTGTGGAGTTTTCGGTGCAGGACAGCGGCAACGGCATTGCGGCCGATGTCATGCCGCGCCTGTATGAGGCCTTTTTCTCGACCAAGGCCGAGGGCATGGGCATCGGCCTGAGCCTGTGCCGCTCTATCGTCGAGTCGCACCGCGGACGCCTGACAGCCGAGAACCTCTACAATCAGGGTGCGGTTACCGGCTGCAAGTTCACCTTCTGGCTGCCCTTGGGCTAGAACGGTAAGAGAAGAAAAGAAGTTTGCATCAAGCGAGAAAATACATGCAGGAATCTTCCAATAGTTTGCTCCCGAAAAAAGGTACTGTGTATGTCGTCGATGACGACGAGGCGGTACGGGACTCTGTGCAATGGTTGTTGGAAGGCAAGGGCTATCGGGTGCGCTGCTTTGATTCTGCCGAATCCTTTCTCAGCCGCTACGACGCCCGTGAAGTGGCCTGCCTGCTGGTTGATATCCGCATGGGTGGCATGACCGGGCTCGAACTGCAAACCCGCCTGATTGAAATCCGCTCGCCGCTGCCCATTGTGTTTATAACCGGCCACGGCGATGTACCCATGGCGGTGGACACTATGAAAAAAGGCGCGATGGACTTTATCCAAAAGCCCTTCAAAGAAGCCGACCTGGTGCGCCTGGTAGAGCAAATGCTGGACCATGCCAAGGACTCGTTTGCCGACTCGCAACTGGCCGCTAGCCGGGATTCTTTACTGTCCAAACTCACGATGCGCGAGTCGCAGGTCTTGGAACGTATCGTGGCCGGCCGCCTCAATAAACAAATTGCCGACGACCTGGGCATCAGCATCAAGACGGTGGAGGCGCACCGTGCCAACATCATGGAAAAGCTCAGTGCCAACACCGTAGCCGATCTGCTGAAGATCGCCCTGGGCCAGTCCAACCCCAAGGCCTGAGTCGCTTGCCTGCGGCCTGGCGTCGCCGACGTGCCAGCAGGCTTGCGCCCCAATTTCTCCCTTTTTACTTTCATCCTAAAGACCTAGCGCTATGACCACACCCCACACTGCTTCCATCATCGACGGCAATGCGCTGTCTGCCCAATTGCGCGCCGACGTGATGCGCCGCTCCGATGCGCTCAAGGCCCGTGGCATCACCCCCGGACTGGCCGTGCTGCTCGTCGGTGAGAACCCGGCTTCGCAGGTGTATGTGCGTAACAAGGTGAAAGCCTGTGCCGATGCCGGCCTGCACTCGGTGCTGGAACGCTATGACGCGGACATGACCGAAGCGGCCTTGCTGGCGCGCATTGATGCGCTCAACAATGACCCAGCCATCCACGGCATCTTGGTGCAATTGCCGGTGCCCCAACATATTGACGCCAACAAAGTGATCGAAGCCATCGCGCCCGAAAAAGACGTTGATGGTTTTCATATCGCCAGCGCCGGTGCTTTGATGGTCGGCCAGCCCGGCTTTCTACCCTGCACACCGTATGGCTGCATGAAGATGCTTGAATCGATTGGCTACGACTTGCGCGGCAAGCATGCGGTGGTGATTGGCCGTAGCAATATCGTGGGCAAGCCCATGGCCATGTTGCTGCTGCAAAAAAATGCCACCGTGACCATCTGCCATAGTGGCACCAAAGACCTCAAAGCCATGACGCTGCAGGCCGATGTGATTGTCGCGGCGGTGGGTAAAGTCAATGTGCTGACGGCCGATATGGTCAAGCCTGGTGCGGTGGTGATTGACGTGGGCATGAACCGCAATGCCGAAGGCAAGCTGTGTGGTGACGTGGACTATGCCGGCGTGCGCGAAGTGGCCGGCCACATTACGCCGGTGCCTGGCGGCGTCGGCCCCATGACCATCACCATGCTGCTGGTAAACACCTTGGAATCTGCGGAGCGTCTGGTATGAGCGACAACCCATTACTAAGTACCGAC
>CAMBFO010000079.1 GCA_945865675.1 Comamonas sp. lk | reverse complement strand
TTATTGGTAAAGCCGGGCAGGGCGTAGCGCACCATCTGCGGCGCAATGATGCGCAAAAACGTTTGTGTGCGGCCCATACCAAAGGCTAGTGCTGCCTCGGCCTGGCCGCCCGGAATCGACAGAATCGCGCCTCGAAAAGTTTCGGTCATATAGGCGCCGTAAATAAAGCCCAGGGTCAGCACCCCGGCCACAAAGGGGTTGATATCCACCGAACCCTTGCTGCCCATGGCTGTCACCAGGTAATTAAGCCCCATGGTGCCGCCGTAAAACATCAACAGCATAAGGACCAGATCGGGTATGCCGCGAATGACGGTGGTGTATGCCGTGCCCGCAGCCACAGCCACCCGGTTGGGCGACAAGCGCGCCGTTGCGCCCAGCAGTCCGAACAACACGGCCAACAGCAAGGACGCCAGCGCTACCGCCACTGTCATCAGGGAACCTTGCAAAATGCTGAAGTAATACGCGTTCATCAGTGCGCAGTGTGCCGCGAAAAAGGCCCAGTCCTAAGCCCTGGCGGAAAAAAACGCCAAAAAAAACCGGCACCCCAGGATATTTGGTGTGCCGGTCCGGCGGTATCAGCTCGCCTCAAAAGGCGCCAGCGCCCAGGGCTGCGAAGCCCTAAGCGGCTTTACTCACCATAGACGTCGATATTGAACTTGGCAAAATATTTGTCGTTCATGGTCTTATAGCTGCCATTGCTGCGGATAGTTTTGATGGCAGCGTTCAGCTCGGATTTAAGTGCATCTTCGCCTTTGCGCAGTGCAATACCGGCGCCATAGCCGAAGTACTTGGGCTCTTTCAGGTCCGCGCCGGCCAGGGCGTATTTCTCACCTTCGGGCTTACTTAGGAATCCGCCAGTCACTTCCATAAAGTCGGCCACCGTGCCGTCCAGACGGCCCGATTTGATGTCCAGGTACACCTGGTCTTGCGCTTCATAGGAGTTGACCACGACACCAGCGGGCTTGAGTTCGCCCATGGCATAGGCTTCCTGGGTGGAGCCTTTGAGCACGCCGATTTTCTTGCCCTTGATGGAGGCCGGGTCGGTGTACTTCACGGTTTTCTTCAGCACAATGCGGCTTGGCGTGTTGTAGTACTTGTCAGTGAAATCGACTTCCTTCATGCGGTCGTCGGTAATCGACATGGAGCTAATGATCACGTCGTATTTCTTGGCGTTCAGGCCGGGAATCATGCCGTCCCAGACTTGTTCCACGAACACGCATTTACGTTTGATCTGCTCGCACAAGGCGTTGGCGACGTCCACGTCAAAGCCGGTGGGTTGCCCATCGGCGGTCTTAAAGGTAAATGGCTCGTAGGTAGGGTCGATCGCGACCTTCAGTTCGGCCGGTGCGGCGGCCGCAGGTGCGGGTGCGGCCGCGGCTGGAGCTTCTTCTTTTTTGCCGCAAGCGGCCAGCAGGGACAGGACGGCAAGGCCCAATAACAGTTTTTTCATGGAACAACCTTTGAAATGGAAGGACATCCCCCGGGGTGACAGCACCGGGGACCGACTTAGATTCTAGGCGCAAAGCTAAAATCCGCAGATGAATGCCCCCCTGGATGTATCCCACTTTGCGCGCGACGCCAAACCATTAGGTAGCTACCGCAAGTACTGGGCCTCGCGCTTTGGTACCGCGCCCTTTTTGCCCATGAGCCGGGCAGAGATGGACAAGCTGGGCTGGGACAGCTGCGATATTGTCTTGGTCACCGGTGATGCCTATGTGGACCACCCCAGCTTTGGTATGGCGGTTATCGGTCGCATGCTGGAGGCCCAGGGCTTTCGCGTGGGCATCATCGCCCAGCCAGATTGGAGCAGCGCCGCACCCTTCAAGGCCTTGGGCAAACCCAATTTGTTTTGGGGTGTGACCAGCGGCAATATGGACTCCATGATCAACCGCTACACCGCCGATCGCAAGATCCGCAGTGATGATGCCTACACACCTGGCGACATAGGCGGTAAGCGGCCCGATCGCGCGGCCATCGTCTATAGCCAGCGTTGCCGCGAAGCCTTTAAAGACGTGCCCATTGTTTTGGGTGGTATCGAAGGCAGTTTGCGCCGCATCGCACATTACGATTACTGGAGTGACAAAGTGCGCCGCTCCATCGTTGTCGATGCCAAATGTGATTTGCTCTTGTATGGCAATGCCGAGCGGGCGATTGTCGAAATCGCCCACCGCTTGGCGGCGCGTGAGCCGGTGCAAGCCATTACCGATGTGCGCGGCACCGCTTTTGTGCGCCGTGCGGACGACCCCAGCGCTAAGGACTGGATCGAAATCGATTCGAGCAGCGTGGATCTGCCGGGCAGGGTCGAGGCGCACTACAACCCCTATATGACGACCTCTGAGTTGGCCATCGAGAACGGCGCCACCTGCGCCCGCGACGACGAAGCCGCGCAAGTGGCGCAGGCCGCTGAACAAGAAGGTGTATCCAAGCGCGCTGCGACCATCGCTAAGGCGCCGTCCAAGCTGGGCGCGCAAGCACAAGCCATGGTGTTTGTGCCCAATCCGGCGCTTGCGGGCAAGCTAAAAGTGCCGCCGCGCGAACGCTCCGTCATCCGCCTGCCCAGTTATGAGCAGGTGCGCAGCGACCCGGTGCTCTATGCCCATGCCAACCGCGTGCTGCATCTGGAAACCAACCCCGGCAACGCCCGCGCGCTAGTGCAAGCCCACGGCGAGGGCGTCACCGCGCGCGATGTGTGGATCACACCGCCGCCCATACCCTTGACGACGGCTGAAATGGACATGGTTTTTGACCTGCCCTATGCCCGCAGCCCACACCCCAGCTATGCCGATGAAAACGGCAGTCATGACGGCGCGACCAAGATCCCGGCCTGGGAAATGATCCGCTTTAGCATCAACATCATGCGCGGCTGTTTTGGTGGCTGTACGTTTTGTTCAATTACCGAGCATGAAGGCCGGATCATCCAAAGTCGTTCGGAAGACTCGGTCATCAAGGAAATTGAAGATATCCGCGATAAGGTCAAAGGCTTTACCGGCACCATCTCCGACCTGGGTGGTCCCACCGCGAATATGTACCGCTTGGGCTGTAAGTCGCCCGAGATTGAGGCGGCTTGTCGCAAACCTAGCTGCGTCTACCCAGGCATCTGCCAGAACCTGACCACCGACCACGGCCCCTTGATCAAGATGTACCGTCGGGGCCGCGCGCTTAAAGGCATTAAGAAAATTCTCATCGGCTCAGGCCTGCGCTACGACCTTGCCGTGAAAAGCCCGGAATATGTGAAAGAGCTGGTGCAGCACCACGTCGGCGGCTACCTGAAAATCGCGCCCGAGCACACCGAGCAAGGCCCCTTGTCCAAGATGATGAAGCCGGGCATTGGCAGCTACGACAAGTTCAAGGCCCTGTTCGATAAGTTCAGCGCCGAGGTGGGTAAAAAGCAGTTCCTGATTCCCTACTTCATTGCCGCGCATCCGGGCACCAGCGACGAAGACATGCTGCACTTGGCGGTCTGGCTCAAGAAAAACGGTTTTCGCGCCGACCAAGTACAGACCTTTTACCCCAGCCCCATGGCCACCGCTACCGCGATGTACCACAGTGGCCGTAACCCCTTGCGCAAAGTCCGCCGCGTAGTGGAGAGCGACGAAGAAAACGTAGACATCGTGCGCGGAGAAAAACGCCGCCGTTTGCACAAAGCCTTTTTGCGCTACCACGATCCGAACAACTGGCCGCTGCTGCGCGAAGCCCTCAAATCGATGGGTCGTGCCGACCTGGTGGGCAATGGCAAACACCATTTGATTCCCACCTTCCAACCGCTGACCGGCGGTAGTTATGAAAGCGCAAGGCGCAAAAACTCCACACCCGTGGCCGGTAAAAACCTGGCCGGCAAAGCGCCTCGTCCGGGCACTTTGCTGACCCAGCACACGGGTCTGCCCCCGCGGGCGGGGATCAAGGCGACAGTGCGCTCAGCCAAGGCCAAGCCCCGCTAAACCGTGCCCCCCAGGCGCTAGCCCTACAGAGCGAAGGGCTAAAGTTCGGTCTGTTCAAAAAAGTGCGCCATGAAAACAATATCTGCCCTTAGCCTGTTTTGCGGGGCAGTAGTGGCTACTTCCTTATCTTTTGCGGTCCGGGCCCAGCAGGCGCCTGACAAAGCACCTGACGCACCGGCAACGGGTGATACGAGCGATGCGCCTGCCGCCCCTTTCGATCGTGCTTGGAAAGACGAGGGCAAATGGTATTTTTCCTGGGGCTACAGCCGCCAGCAATACGCGCCTTCGGACATCCATGTGTCTCAGCCTAGCCTGGGCAATGACTTCACCTTGCACCAGGTTAAGGCCAGCGATTACCCAGGTAGGGTGGGCGATGCGGTCAATTCGCTCTTCAAATTGGACTTCACTTCGCCGCAGGAAAATGTCCGCATAGGATATTTTTTGAACCCGGAAAAAACTTTTGCAATCGAATTGAATTACGACCACAGCAAATACAACAACGATGCGGGCCAGTCGGTGCGCGTGAGCGGCACGGTGAACCAGGCCCCGGCCACCAGCCCTATGGTGCTGGCGCTGCCGGTTTTCGATTATGGATTGCACAACGGTTTCAACCACATCATGGTTAACGCGGTGTGGTTCCATCATGTGCGTGGTCCTAAGCAGGAGCCGGGAGAGTTGCAACTCATTAGCCGCTTGGGCGCTGGCATTTTGCTGCCGCATGCCGATAACACGATTTTTGGGAACCACAACGAGGTAGGCCCCAAAGGCGAGCGGGTCTGCTGCTTTGACAGCCGTGATTGGTGGCAGGTCAACGGCTGGACCGCCGGCGCTGAGCTAGGGCTACGCTACCGCATTTACAAAAGCATTTACTTCGAGGCCACCCAAAAATTTGCCTATGGCGCTTTACGCGGTGTGCCGGTGTACCAGGGCAGCGCAGACCATTCGGTATGGATGTCTGAGCAGGTGTTCTCCACCGGCTTTATGTTTTAGCGCTTAGCCCATGCAGGCAAAGTGCCACCTGTGCGCTGCAATTAGCTTGCAGCTTGTGTGCCCAGGCTGAGCATACGCTCCACATAGCGCGCAATCACGTCAATCTCCAGGTTCACGCGCACGCCCGTCGCCAGACGGTGCAGCGCGGTATTGCTGATGGTGTGCGGAATCAGGTTGATACTAAAGTCGCATCCGACGCTCGAGTCATTGATGCGGTTCACCGTGAGGCTGACGCCGTTGACGGTAATCGAGCCCTTGTAGGCAAGGTACTTGGCTAATGCTTGCGGCGCCACAATGCGCAATTCCCAGCTTTCGCCCACGGGCGCGAAATGTGTTACCTGACCGATGCCATCGACATGGCCGGAGACCAAATGTCCGCCCAGGCGGTCATTGGCACGCAGGGCTTTTTCCAGATTCACTTCGCCCACCGTGTCCAAGCCGCCAGTTTTATCCAGTGATTCGGCGGATATATCCAGGGTAAAAACGGGCGCTTGTGCATCTTGCTGCAGCGTGGTGACCGTCATGCAGGCCCCGTTGATAGCGATACTGTCACCCAGGCCAGCGTCGTCCAAGTAGCCTGGTGGGCATTGCACATGCAGGCGCTTACCGTGGGCCTGGCTAGCGCCTAAGTCCTCGATTCGGGTGATGCGGCCTACGCCGGTGATGATGCCTGTAAACATAGAACTCTTTAGAAAAATTAAAAATCTGCGCTGCCTTGCACACGCGCCAGGATACGCAGGTCCGGCCCGATGTGCTGCGCGCTTTGAAAGACCAGCGTCAACCCTTGGGCCAATGCGCCCAAAGGCCCGAAGTTGGACATGCCTGCGCCCTGGCCCAGCCAAAGTGGCGCCAGGTACACCAGCATTTCATCGACCAGGCCGGCGCGCAGCAGCGAGCCATTGAGCTGGTGGCCGGCCTCGATATGCACCTCATTACATTGGCGCCGCGCCAGGTCCTGCGCCATGGCTTGCAAATCCACTTTGGGTGCTGGATTCTCTGGTCCGCCAGGGCCCTGCAAATACACAATCTCGGCTCCCGCCTGGCGCAAAGCTGCTTCCCGCTGTGCATGGGGCTGGGCCGCATAAATCAACACCTTGCGCCGCGGGCCGAACAAAGCGGCATCAGGCGGCGTTTGCAAAGCGCTGTCCACAATCACCAGCATGGGCTGGCGCGACGTTTCTACATGGCGCACGTCCAGCAGCGGTTGGTCCGCCAGCACCGTGCCCACGCCGGTCAGCACCGCGCAGGCGCGCGCCCGCCAGGCATGGCCGTCGGTGCGCGCCTGCGGGCCGGTAATCCATTGGCTTTGCCCATCGTCCAAAGCCGTCACGCCATCGAGCGATGCAGCGACTTTGAGGCGCATCCAAGGCCTGTGCCGCTGCATGCGGCTGAAAAACCCGATGTTGAGTTCGCGCGACCCCTGCGCGAGTGCCCCCACTTCTACCGCAATGCCTGCCGCGCGCAGTTTGGCGAAGCCCTGGCCTGCGACCAGCGGGTTGGGGTCTTGCAAGGATGCGACAACGCGAGTGATGCCGGCCTGCGCCAGCGCGTCGCAGCACGGCCCGGTACGGCCCTGGTGTGCGCAGGGTTCCAGCGTCACATAGGCGCTGGCGCCTTGGGTGCTTTGGCCTTGGGCTTGCGCGTCTCGCAGCGCCATGATTTCTGCATGCGGCCCGCCAGCCATCTGGGTGTGGCCCTGGCCGATGACCTGCCCCTGCGGGTTGACCAGCACACAGCCTACGCGTGGGTTGGGTGAGGTGAGGTAAAGCGCCGATTCAGCCAGACGCAACGCACTTGCAATATGGGGCATGGGGTTCAAACGAACGGCAATCAAAGCCCGGCGGGCCTAATTGTTGACCTCGTTGACCAGGGTTTTGAAGTCATCAATGTCTTCAAAGCTACGGTACACACTGGCAAAACGCACATAGGCCACTTTGTCCAACTTTTTCAGCTCGCGCATCACCAGTTCGCCTATGCGGGTGGACGACACCTCGCGCAGGCCGGAGGTCAGCAGCTTTTCCTGGATGCGCTCCATGGCGCTGTCGATTTGTTCAGTGCTGACCGGGCGTTTGCGCAATGCCAGCTTCATGGAGCCTACGATTTTGCTTTGGTCAAAATCAATGCGCCGTCCGTCTTTCTTTACCACTACCGGGTAGCTGACATCGGCCCGTTCGTAGGTGGTAAAGCGCTTTTCGCAGGCGCCGCACTGGCGCCGCCTGCGGATGAAATCCCCGTCCTCGGCCATGCGGGTTTCCACCACGGGGGTTTCCGAATGGCTGCAAAACGGGCACTTCATCGGGCTTAGCCGTAGACCGGAAAGCGAGCGGTCAGCGCATGCACTTTGGTGCGTACTGCGGCGATGTTGTCCGCGTCGTGCGGGTTGTCTAGCACGTCGGCGATCAGGTGTGCGGTAGCGCGCGCCTCCTCTTGCTTGAAGCCGCGCGTGGTCATCGCCGGGGTGCCGATGCGCACACCGCTGGTCACCATGGGCTTTTCCGGGTCATTGGGGATGGCGTTTTTATTGATCGTCATATGGGCATCGCCCAGCACGCGCTCAGCGTCTTTGCCAGTGATTTTCTTGGAGCGCAGATCGACCAACATGACATGGCTTTGCGTGCCGCCGCTGACGATGCGCAAGCCGCGCTCGGTTAGCGTCTTAGCCACGATGTCAGCATTGGTCAGTACCTGTTGCTGATAGGCTTTGAAGCCATCGCCCAGCGCTTCTTTGAAGGCCACGGCCTTGGCGGCGATGACGTGCATCAGCGGGCCGCCTTGGAGGCCGGGGAACATGGCGCTGTTGATGGCTTTTTCGTGCTCGGCCTTCATCAAAATAATGCCGCCGCGCGGGCCGCGCAGGCTTTTGTGCGTGGTGGAGGTGACCACGTCGGCATGCGGCACCGGGTTGGGGTAGAGCCCGGCGGCAATCAGGCCGGCGTAGTGCGCCATGTCCACCAAGAATATCGCGCCTACATCTTTGGCCACCTTGGCAAAGCGGGCAAAGTCGATATGCAGCGAGTAGGCGCTGGCGCCGGCGATGATGAGCTTGGGTTTGGACTCATGGGCTTTACGCTCCATAGCGTCGTAGTCAATCGCTTCATTGGCGTCCAGGCCGTAGCTCACCACGTTAAACCATTTGCCGCTCATATTCAGTGACATGCCGTGCGTCAAGTGCCCGCCTTCGGCCAGACTCATGCCCATGATGGTGTCGCCGGGTTTGAGGAAAGCCAGAAAGACTGCTACGTTGGCGGAGGCGCCGCAGTGCGCTTGCACATTGGCCGCGTCAGCGCCAAAAATTTGCTTAGCGCGGTCTATCGCCAATTGCTCCGCTACGTCCACGTTTTCGCAGCCACCGTAGTAACGCTTACCGGGGTAGCCCTCGGCATATTTATTGGTGAGTTGGCTGCCTTGTGCCGCCATCACGGCCGGCGAGGCGTAGTTTTCGCTGGCAATCAGCTCGATATGGTGTTCCTGGCGGGTGTTTTCGGCCAAGATGGCAGCCCACAGTTCGGGATCGGTTTGCTCTATTAAAGTATTGCGGTGGTACATAGCGGTGTCCTCAAGTTTGTATGAAATCGTCAAATGCAGCCCTGACGGTGGCAGGTGCTGCGGCTTAATGGCCTTTGGGTGGGTAACCCGGAAATTTCCAACGAGGCCTGGGTTTAGGCGCCCGGCGTGCGCGGGCGGTAGCGGCACGGTGGCTTGCTGCTGATTTTAATGTTCAGGTTTAAGGCTCACGCTGGGCGCTGTTAAGAGCCCCGACAACGGCTGGGCTATCGGCTTGCAAAACCAGGGGCTGGGTCTCGGGCGCAAGTACCACTACGGGCACCGGACGTCCGCTGAACACGGCTTGCAATCGCGTCTGCTCCGCCAGCACCTTGCCAGCATAGCCGCCGTCATCTTCCAAATTGCCCGCGCCAACATACAGTTTGAGCCCAGCCTCTGGCGAACCGGCGCGCGCAATGCATTCTTGCAACACTTTGACCCCCACTCTGACGTTAGTCAAGGCGTCAAAGGCGGCCAGCGTGCCGCCAAAGCGGGTGTACTTGTCGCTATGCACCTGGGTCATGACCTGCATCAGGCCTTGGGCGCCCATGGGGCTTTGCGCGATCGGGTTAAAGCCCGACTCCACGGCCATGACCGCCAGGATGAGCAAGGGGTCGATCTTGGCTTTGGCGCCAGCTGCAAAAGACTCGGACACCAACGCTGCCATGGGCTCGGGTGCAATGTTGTACTTGCGGCTTAACCATTGGGTTACAGCACCCTGCGGCTTGGGCAGATCTTTGGGATCCATCGCCGTGACGCGGTCTGTCGCAGTGCCGGTGACCAGGCTGGAAAAAGTCTCTTGGTGGTCTTGCAGCCATTCCATTAATTGCAACTGCCCGGCCTGGCGCAAATCCGGCTGCAATCCGATGGTGAGTCCAAAAAACATCACAGCTAGGCCTACGAGCGCAAAGCTGTTGTGCGTGATTTCCATAAAGCCATGCACGATGTCGCCAGCGACCACAGAGAGCGATTTTCGAAGACTTTGGGCTGGATTCATGCGACTCCTTGTTCTATGGCATTCCCGCTTTCATATCGCCTGGCGGGAGGGTGTGCGCGTTGCGGGATAGACGCACGAAGCGGCGGCGGGGGGCTAGTGCAGGTCTTCGTGCTAGCTTTTCCAAGCTGTTTACGCAAAGATCAGTACGGCTGCAAGCCGGTGGCAAAAGCGTAATGCAGAGATTGGATTATACCGGCCTACCCCCTTCTAGGGCCCCCTGCGCGGGCAGACCCCGTGCTGTGCGGGCGCCGGCTTTTTGGCGCTGCCTTGCCTGAAGGTGCCGCATTGAAGGACAATTGCGCCCTTTTGGCGGCATTCAGTGCCGCGATTTCTTAATTTCAATTTAGCAAGGCTCCACGTGTCGACGACTGCATCCAACAAGACCCATGACATCGCCCACTGGGACGCGATCACCGGCGGCGCTTTTTCTGCGCTGACATCGGGCGAACGGTCGCAGCGGGTCAAAGACTGGTTGGCTAGCGATCCCGCACATGAAGCAGTTGCCGAGGTGTACCGCGAGCTCAGTACCCGCGACAAAGGAGCAGCCAAACTCCTGCGCGAACGCCTGGACGAGGCCAAACGGGCGAAAGCCCAGGAAGCGATCGCTGCCGAATGGGAGGCCAAGGCCCTTACCTTATTGGATTTGTCCAAATTGAATATTGCCGACGCCCTGGCGTGGCAGCGCGACGCCGCCAAGGCCGGAGCGCCGCTCAGCCGCGAGCCCCTGGCTGGCATTAAATTGCAATTGGCCGAGCGCGTGCGCGTGATCGAGGACTTGCAGCACCAGGCACAGGTGCAGCGCGAAGCCGCAGTGCTGCTGGCCCAACGCATTGAAGTGATGTCTACCAAGCCCTGGCAGGATGCCCAGGCCGCGCATAGCGCGCTGGCGAGCGATGTAGGCCATTGGCAAACCCAGGCCGCCCAACTGGTGGCGCATGCGCTGTGGGCCAGTGTCGATATGAAGTTTGCACCCGTGCTCGACACGGCCAAGGCCCAATTGCTAGTCGTTTGGGAGGCTTTTGACGCCGTGTTGGCCCAAACCATGCTGGCCGCGCAGGACCCGCAGGCGCCGCTGCCCCCGGTGGCCGTATGGGCAGACTCCTTGCGCGCTGAGCGCCAGCAGGCGCTGGCCGCAGCCAAGCCAGCCAGACCGGTGGCGGACCCGGCGCAGCGCGAGGCCGCGCAGGCGAAAGTGCGCGAGGTCTTGGCTCAACTAGAAGCCGAGGTGGGCCAGGGCCACGGTAAAGCCAGCGCGGGCGCGGCCAATGCCTTGCGCCAGGCGCTCAAAGAGTTTGGCCGATTGATCGATGCAAAACTCGATGCACAAGCCCAGGCTGCGCTGGCTGCTGCCGGCGAGCTGGAGGGCTGGCAGCGCTGGCGGGCTGATCAGCTGCGCGAAGAATTAGTCATCAAGGCCGAGGGCCTGCTCAAGCGTCCAGAAGGCCAATCGCTGGGCGGGCGCAAGATGCAGGAAACTCTGCGCGCCATGCGCGAGCAATGGAAACAAACCGACCAGGGCGGTGTGCCCAACCATGGCTTGTGGAAACGCTTTGACGAAGCCTGTAATGCCGCACATAAAGTGGTGGAAGCCTGGCTGGAAAAGCTCAAAGCCGATGCCTTGGAGCACCGTCAACAGCGGCTCGCCCTGATTGAAGAGGTGAAAACCTGGGCAGACGCGAACCGTACCGCGCTCGATGAAGACTGGAAAGGCTTTAGCCGCATCCTGCATCAGTTTGGCGACCGCTGGCGCAATGCCGGCCACCTGGGCGAAAAGGCTTTTGCCGAATTACAGCCTTTGTGGAAGGAAGCTATTTCCCACGCCGCCGAGCCGCTGGAGACCTTGCAGGCCCAAAGCGTGCAATTGCGCCAGGCCATGATCGAAGAGGCCAAAGTCTTAGGCTCGGCCGCCGCCTTGCGCATCGACGCTGTCAAATCTCTGCAACAACGCTGGCAGGCCCAAGCCCATGCGGTACCGCTAGACAGGCGCCTGGAACAAAAACTGTGGGACGCATTTCGCAAACCGATCGACGATGCCTTTCAGCGCAAAACCACGGAGCGTGAATCCGCCGAAGCTGCGTTGGGCCAGCGTGATCGCGCGGTGCTGGACGCGTCCAAGGCCTTGCAGGCGGCCAATGCCGGTGGCGATGCCAACCTGATCCGCAAAGCCATGGCAGGGCTGGAAGCGGCATTGCAAGGCCAGGCCCAGGCCCAGGCC
>CAMBFO010000078.1 GCA_945865675.1 Comamonas sp. lk | reverse complement strand
GGTCTTTTGCCGATGGGGTGGTCATGCACCTCACAAACCCGAAGCCCATCTTCGTTTGGATTTCCATCGTCGCCCTCGCCACCCCGTCAACCGCGGGCCGCAATCACGCCTTAGGCGTCGTGGCGTCTTGTTCTGTCATTGGCGCCGCTGTCTTCTTTGGGTACGCTCTGGCCTTCTCGACGGCGATTGCTCGAACCGTCTACGCTAAATCGCACCGGTGGTTTAACGCGATCCTCAGCGCTGTGTTTGTCGTTGCCGGCGTCAGACTCTTGCTGTCGCGAAGTGCGATCTGACACTTCGATCGAAGCGGGTCCCAGTCACCCGGGTAACAGCAGGTCAAGGCTCTAGGGGGAAGGTCAAGTCATCGCCGATAAACCCAGCGCCTGCCACATTGTGGCGAGAGTTCGGTGGCATGAGCCAGAAAAGAAAACGCTCCGCGTGGTGCGGGGCTTGAGGTTGCCTCAAGGACTGCTGAGCAGGTTTGAGGTCCTTGTACTGGCGGGGCAGTGGTCACCAACAACGAAGCGGACTTTGTGAACTGCGCTGGACTGCATGTTGAAAACTGGGTCAGCAGCCACTGAAATCAAATCTCTTTACTCCAATTCACCATTTAAGAGGGCAACTTTCATGACCAGCACACAAGAGGTAAAGACATTGAGGCCTATTAAGAAGCCTGTCTGATCAGGAAGGTGTTCTAGGAGCGCACCCAAGGAGGCCCCGAACGGGTTGTAAATTGTTCGAACGACTTGGAATCAGTTCGAAATAGTCTTGGCGGAAACGGAGGGATTCGAACCCTCGATGAGGCTCTACACCCCATACTCCCTTAGCAGGGGAGCACCTTCGGCCACTCGGTCACGTTTCCAGTCGGGGGATTATGTCACGGTTTGCCGCTGGCTCAGGCGGCGGCGGGTTGATCCAGGTCGAAGGCTTTGTGCAGAGCGCGCACGGCCAATTCGATGTATTTTTCGTCAATCACTACCGAGGTCTTGATCTCGGAAGTGGAGATCATCTGGATGTTGATGCCCTCTTCGCTCAAGGCCCGGAACATTTTGCTGGCGATGCCCACATGGCTGCGCATGCCGATGCCGACAATAGACACTTTGCAGATTTTGGTATCGCCTTCCAAATCGACTACGCCCAGTGCGGGGATGACGCTGGCCCGCAGCAAATCCATGGTCTTGGCGTAGTCGCCCCGGTTGACGGTGAAACTGAAGTCGGTTTTGCCATCTTTGCTGATGTTCTGGATGATCATGTCCACATCCACATTGGCCTGCGCCACCGCACCCAAAATCTGGTAGGCAATGCCGGGCTTGTCAGGCACGCCACGCAGGGCGATTTTGGCTTCATCGCGGTTAAAGGCAATGCCTGAAACGATGGCTTGTTCCATGTTTTCGTCTTCCTCAAAAGTGATCAAGGTGCCGGAGGCGGCCTCTTCGTGAATATCAATATCCCAGGGGGTAAAGCTGCTGAGCACCCGCAGCGGCACGCGGTATTTACCCGCAAACTCCACCGAGCGAATTTGCAGCACTTTGGAGCCCAGCGAGGCCATTTCCAGCATTTCTTCAAAGCTGACGGTCTTGAGGCGGCGCGCCTCGGGCACCACGCGCGGGTCGGTGGTGTAGACGCCATCGACGTCGGTATAAATAAGGCATTCTCGCGCCTTCATGGCAGCGGCAACCGCCACCGCCGAAGTGTCCGAGCCACCCCGCCCCAGGGTCGTAATATTGCCTGCGTCGTCCATGCCCTGAAAGCCGGTGACGATGACAACTTTGCCGGCATCCAGATCCGCGCGCACGCGGGCATCGTCAATCGACTCGATGCGCGCTTTGGTGAAGGCGTTGTTGGTACGTATGGGCACTTGCCAGCCGGCATAGCTGATCGATTCCAGTCCCTCGGCCTGCAAGGCAATGGCCAGCAGTGCGCTAGAGGCCTGCTCGCCAGTGGAGGCCAGCATGTCGAGCTCGCGCTCATAGGAGGGGGATGCTTTACTAGGGGCCAGTTCTTTGGCCAAACCCAATAGGCGGTTAGTTTCACCGCTCATGGCGGAGGGGACTACCACCATTTGGTGCCCTGCGCGGTGCCATTTGGCGACTCTTTTGGCGACGTTACGGATGCGTTCGGTCGAGCCCATGGAGGTGCCGCCGTACTTATGAACTATGAGAGCCATGGATGGTATTTACACGAAACTAAACCGTTGGATTGTACCAATCGAGCACCCCATTGCTGCGTCGCACAAAGCCGTGGCCGACGCGGATATGCAACTGGTGCCCGCGCGTGGTGCATGCAGCAATCTGTGCCAGCAATTCTTGCAGTTGCGCGCTGCTGGCTTGGGTGTGGTGCACGCTGGCCAGCCAATGGCGCAACACATTGGCTTGGCGCGCGGTAGACAAAGTTTGCAGTTGCATGATCGACGGGCTGTTGCTGTCGGGTCCGCACAGCGACTCCAGGTCAGCCTGCCCCAGTTCGTTTAACAAACTTTGCGCTTGCGCCGCATGCGCAGCGCTGCGCGGCAAGGTGCCGGCGTAGTGCGGAATGATGGCGCGTAACACGGGCACCAACTCGGCCCGTAGCCGATTGCGTAAATAATCAGTTTGCGCGTTGCTGGAGTCTTCGATCCAGGGCAATCCGTGCTTATGCAGCCAACGGCGAATATCCGCTGCGCTGACCTCCAACAATGGTCGGGCGTAATCTACGCCGTCGCGCTGCCAGCGGGCCGGCATGGCGCTCAGGCCCGCTAGCCCCGCGCCACGGCTGAGCGCCAGCAACAGCGTTTCCACTTGGTCGTCCGCATGCTGGGCAAGGGCCACGGTGGCACATGGAGGCTCGCCGTTTTCGGGCAGGGCAAAACGGCGCAATGCGCCATAGCGCGCCAGGCGGGCGGCGTCTTCGGGGCTTTGGCCGGCACGGGGATGCGCATCGACCTGCAGCACTTGCAGCGGTAGGCCCAGGCCAACGCACACCGCCTGGCAGTGCTGCTCAAAATCTGCAGCGGCGGCTTGCAGGCCGTGGTTGACATGCACCGCCAATACTTGCCCCGGCCAGCGCCTTGCACAGCCGTGTAAAAGTGCAGTGGAATCGGCACCGCCGCTGTAGGCGATGGCCAGCGGCAGGCAGGGTTCGAAGGCTGCAATCGCCGCGTCCAGCGAGCGGGTCATGGAGCTGCCAAGGCCTATTTGCCGCTGGCCTTGGTGTCGGTAAAACGGCCGTAGCTTTGCAGGCGGTCGTAGCGGCGGTCCAGCAGCTCTTTGACGCGCAAGTCGCTCACCTGGCGGAAAGCATCGCCCAAAGCGCGCTTGAGGAAAACCGCCGCCTGCTTGTGGTCGCGGTGCGCACCACCGACCGGTTCGCTGACGATTTTGTCCACCAGCCCCAAGGCCTTCAGGCGTAGCGCGGTAATGCCCAGCGCATCGGCTGCATCTTGCGCTTTATCCGAGGTTTTCCAGAGAATAGAAGCACAGCCTTCTGGGCTGATGACCGAGTAAATGGAGTATTGCAGCATCACCACCTGGTCCGCCACTGAAATAGCCAGCGCGCCGCCGGAGCCGCCCTCGCCGATGATGGTGGTGATGATGGGCACTTCCAACTGGGCCATCTCAAAAATATTGCGTCCAATGGCCTCGGACTGACCGCGTTCTTCGGCGTCGATACCGGGGTAGGCACCGGGCGTATCAACAAAGGTGAAAACCGGTAGTTTGAATTTTTCGGCCAGCTTCATTAGACGCAGCGCTTTGCGATAGCCCTCGGGCTTGCTCATGCCGAAATTACGCAGGCCGCGTTCTTTGGTGTCACGCCCTTTTTGCTGGCCCAGCACCATGCAGGGTGTGCCGTTAAAGCGGGCCAAGCCGCCGACGATGCTCAGGTCGTCCGCAAAATGCCGGTCTCCGTGCAGCTCGATAAAGTGGGTGAAGATTTCGCCGACGTAGTCCAGCGTGTAAGGGCGCTCGGCGTGACGCGCTATTTTGGTGATTTGCCAGGGCGTGAGATTGCTGTAGATGTCTTTGACCAGCTGCTGGCTTTTTTTGCTGAGCTGCTCGATCTCGGCGGAAATATCCACCGCCGATTCGTTCTGCACATAGCGCAGCTCTTCGATCTTGCCTTCGAGCTCCGCAATCGGTGACTCAAAGTCGAGAAATGTCTTTTTGGCCAATTTCACCCTCCTCTAGGTTGATGCCCCGCCCTAAGCCCCGATTACTCAGTAGTCCACCGGCACCGGGTCGAGCGAGCGCCAAATATACCAAGTTGCCACGCTGCAATAGGGCGCCCAGGCGGCGGCCACCTCGCGCGCGTCGCTGCGACTGACCGCCTCACCCGAAAAATAGTTGCGACTGATGCCGTTAATCAGGCCCACATCGTCCAAAGGCAGCACGTTAGGCCGCGTCAGATGGAAGATCAAAAACATTTCCGCAGTCCAGCGCCCGATGCCGCGCACCGCCGTCAACTCAGCAATGATGTCATCGTCGGGCAAATCCGTCCATTGGTTCACGCGCAGCTGGTGGGTATCAAAATGCACCGCAAGATCCACCAGGTATTCCACCTTACGGGCGCTCAGGCCCGCTGCACGCATGTCGTCCACCTTGAGCTTGAGCACGCGTTTGGGCGTCATTTGCGGCGCCAGCAGGGCAAAGCGGTCCCATACGGTTTGCGCCGCCTTGACCGAAATTTGCTGACCCACGATGCTGCGCGCCAGCGTCACAAATGCATTACCCCGGGTTTGCAGTGTCGCGTCTTTGAACTGCGGGATCAGGCGCTTTAACACCCGGTCTTTTTTCATCAGGTGCTTGCAAGCGTCGTCCCAAAAGTCGGGGCGCGGCAATTGCAGCGCGGGCTGGGCGGCAGTACTCATACCGCTGCGGCTTCCCAGGTGGTGCCCTGGCCTGAGTCTTTGAGCACAATGCCCTGCGCCAACAGTTGGTTGCGGATGGCGTCAGCACGGACAAAGTCACGCCCCGCTTTGGCAGCCTGCCGCTCGATGATCAGCGCCTCGATTTGGCTCGTATCCACCGAGCTGCCCGCGCGCAAAAACACTTCTGGCGGCGACTGCAAGAGTCCAATCACACCGCCCAATGCGCGCAACAAGGAAGACAGTTGCGGCGAATGGGTGCGATTCACTTCCGAGGCCAGATCAAACAACACCGCCACCGCCTCGGGCGTGCCAAAGTCCTGGTCCATCGCCGCCTTGAAACGATCCGCGTAGGGTGCAGTCCAATCGATCTGCATCGCTTGGGCTTGGGGCGGTACCGCTTGCAAACAGGTGTATAGGCGTTTGAGCGCAATGCGCGCGTCTTCAATATGCGCATCGCTGTAATTGAGCGCGCTACGGTAGTGGGAGCGCACCACAAAAAACCGGGTGGTCTCGGCGTCAAAGCGCGCCAATATTTCTTGGATGGTAAAAAAATTGCCCAGGCTTTTGGACATTTTCTCGTTGTCCCGCGTCACAAAACCGTTGTGCATCCAATAGCGCGCCAAAGGTTTGCCGCTGGCCGCCTCACTCTGAGCGATTTCGTTTTCATGGTGCGGAAAGGGAAGATCGGCTCCACCGCCGTGAATGTCGATCGACTCACCAAGCAGCTGGCAAGCCATGGCTGAGCACTCGATATGCCAGCCGGGGCGACCGGGACCATACACGCTGTCCCACTTAGCCTCTTGCGGCTCGGATTCCTTGGCAGCTTTCCACACCACAAAGTCCAGCGGGTCGCGCTTACCTTCATCGACGGCAACGCGCTCGCCGGCACGCAATTGGTCAATGGACTTACCCGACAACTTGCCGTAACCCTCAAACTTGCGCACCGCAAAGTTCACATCTTGGTTACTGGCGCGATAGGCATAGCCCTTGGTTTCCAGTGTTTGGATTAGGCTGAGCATTTGCGGCACAAAGTCGGTGGCCCGAGGCTCGTGCGTGGGGCGCTCAACGCCAAGTGCATCGGCATCTCGGTGCAGAGACTGCACCATGCGCTCGGTCAGCGCGCCAATGGTTTCCCCGTTGTCCAGTGCACGGCGAATGATTTTGTCGTCAATGTCGGTGACATTGCGTACATAAGTGACCTGGTAGCCGCTCGCTTTTAGCCAGCGCTGGACCACATCAAACGCCAGCATTGAACGCGCATGGCCCAGGTGACAATCGTCATACACCGTCATACCGCAGACGTACATGCGCACGTGGCCGGGCTGTAATGGTGTGAAGTCCTCCAGTTGCCCGGATAAGGTGTTATGAAGTCGCAGGCCCATGGGAAATAAATTAGTCTCTTGGCATTTTGGGGCGGAACAAACACCTTGGTCAAGGTCTGTTGCAGGCCCGAGGAGTAGCTCCGATATAAAGAAGCCCTCCGCTACAATCCCGCGCAGTATAAAGGCGGCACTTTCGTTGGCCTGTTATCGTTAAGAAATTGTTACGCCCTCACCATGCGAAAAAGTCCGCGTATTGCTGTATGTCTGCTGTCACTTCTATTGACAAGCTTTCTGGCCGGCAAGGCATGGGCCGATGAGTTCAGCGACGTAGCCCAACTCAGCCGCGAGGGCAAGTTTGCCGAAGCGCTGGCCAAGGCAGAGGTCTATCTCAGTTCCCGTCCCAAAGATGCGCAAATGCGCCTGCTCAAAGGCTTGGTGCAACGCGATGCAGGCAAGCCCGCCGATGCGATAAGCACCTTCATGCGCATGAATGAAGATTTTCCGGAGTTACCCGAGCCCTATAACAACCTGGGCGTGATCTACGCGGATCAAAACCAGTTGGATAAAGCACGCACCGCATTTGAAATGGCATTGCGCACCAACCCCAGCTACTCGACAGCGCATGAAAACCTGGCCGACGTCTATGGCCGCCTCTCTAGCGCGGCCTATAACAAGGCCTTGCAAATTGACCTGAGCAATGCCGCAGTAGCACCCAAACTGGCCCTGGTGCGCCAAATCATCACCCTCAATCCGACCAAACTCAGCGCCGCGCAGCTAGCAGCACTGCCGAAAGCGCAGCCTGCCCCAGTAGCGCCGGCCACGCAGGTGGCCATTGCCGCTCCCAAAGCCAGCCCCGAACCGGCGCCCAAAGCCGCGCCCATGCCGGAACCCGCAGTCAAGCCGGCGCGCGAACCCGCCCCCAAAGTACGCAAACCGGTGGACGACGCCCCTCTGGTCGACACCACGGCCAACCGCGAAGTCGAACAAGCGGTGCAACGCTGGGCCACAGCCTGGGGCGACAAGGATCTCAAGGGCTATTTCGCCGCTTATGGGCGGGACTTTGACCCGGCGGGCAAACAGAGCCGCAATGCTTGGGAAGATGAACGGCGTGCGCGCATCGAAGGCAAAGCCAATATTTCCATCCAACTGACCGATGTGCAGACGCTGGTGCGTGGTAACACCGCGCTGGTCAAATTCCGCCAGAACTACCGTGCCAACGGCATTGCCATTTCCAGCCGCAAAACCTTGGAAATGGTGCGCCAGGGCGACAACTGGAAAATTATCCGCGAGGCGGTCGGTGGGTGATTTTTCGCATCCCATCGCACCCTCGTCCCTGATCAACCCACACGGGTGGCGCAGCGGGCTCAGGGTAATTGCTTATCTGGGCTTGGCCTTGACTTTGGTGACGTTCAAGCTGGCGCATGCTGGCACCGCCATCGCCGCCAAGACTACGGCAGGCCTATCCCGCGCGGACGGCTATTCCGAGCAAAGACTTCTGGAAGTATTTGCACTGATGGCGCGCGGCCAAAGCCGCGAGGCCTTGGCCAAAGCGCAAAAGCTGGTCCAGGACTACCCTCATTTCCAACTCGCACAGTTGGTCTATGGCGATTTGCTGGCGGCACGCACGCGCCCCTTGCAAACCTTGGGCGATATGGCGCCAGATGCCGCCCGCGCCGGTGCAGCCACCTTGGCAGACTTGCGGGAAGAAACCAAGCAGCGCATCGGCAATGTCAAAGAGCGCCCACCCGAGGGTTTTGTGCCCAGCCAGTTTCTCAAAATGGCGCCGCAAACGCGCAGCGCCATCGCTATCGATGCGTCCCGCTCCCGCCTGTATTTGTTTGAAAACACGCCCACGGGCTTACAACTGCAAGCGGACTATTACGTATCGGTGGGCAAAGCCGGCGTGTCCAAATCCCAGGAAGGTGACCAACGCACACCGCTGGGGGTCTATTTCATCAGCAGCCGGCTCGATCGCAAAACCCTGACCGACTTTTACGGGATTGGTGCCTTAACCCTGAATTACCCCAATATGCTGGACGTGCGGCGCGGTAAATCGGGTAGTGGAATTTGGCTGCACGGCACACCACCCAATCAGTTTGCGCGCGCCCCCCATTCCACCGACGGCTGCCTGGTGCTGTCCAACCCGGATATACGCACACTCATGGAAACCACCACCGTGCGCAACACGCCGGTGGTAGTGGCCTCGCAATTGGTCTGGAAGTCACCCAAGCAACTGGAAGACCCGGCCAAGTCCTTTGCCGCGACGCTGGAAAATTGGCGTACCGCCAAGTCCTCTGGCGATTTGAAAAAAACGCTGGCCTTTTACACGCCGGATTTTTCCAGCTACGGCAAAAGCCTGGACCAGTTCACGCCCATGCTCAAAGCCGAAATGAAAGCGTCCAAAGGCCGCAATGTAGAACTGAAAGATTTGTCCTACTTTCAGTGGAGTGACTCTGCTGAAACCATGGTGGTGAGCTTTGGCGAAGTAAGCGCGGGCAAACGTACCGGTATGCACAAGCGGCAATATTGGGTGCGTTCAAGCAATGAATGGAAAATATTTTTTGAAGGGGTGCATTGATGGATACCAAAATAGCAAAACAAGCGCGCCGCGCTTTCATGGGGCTTGCGATAGCGAGTGCATGGTGCCTGGGTGCACATGCCCAGGCTGCGCCCTCGGTGCAATTTCAAACCAGCGCGGGCGATTTCGTGATCGAACTCAATGCGGAGAAAGCACCCAAAACGGTTGAAAATTTTTTGCAGTACGTCAATGACAAACATTACGAAGGTACGGTATTTCATCGCGTGATTGATGGCTTTATGGTGCAAGGCGGTGGCTTTACCGTGGCCATGGCGCAAAAGCCCACGCGTGGGCCCATCCCGCTGGAGGCGGCCAATGGACTGCGCAATGACCGGGGCACGATTGCCATGGCCCGCAGCGGCAACCCCAACTCGGCCACCGCGCAGTTTTTTGTCAATGTGGTGGACAATCCGGGCCTCAATGCCCCCCAACCCGATGGCTTTGGCTATGCGGTGTTCGGCAAAGTCAGCAGCGGCATGGAAACCATTGACAAAATCCGTGTGCTGCCCACCGGCAACAAATCCGGTATGCAAAACGTCCCCCTCACCCCTATAACGATTAACTCCGTCCGCATTCTTAAATAAAGCGAATCTTGCATGTCAAATCCTATTGTTGAAATTCATATCGCCGACTACGGCATCATCGCGCTGGAACTCGATGCCGAAAAAGCACCCAAGTCGGTTGCCAATTTTTTGGCCTATATCGAACACGGCCACTACGACAACACCATATTTCATCGGGTCATCCCCAACTTCATGATCCAGGGCGGCGGCATGGAGCCCGGCATGGTGCAGCGCAAAACCGCTAAACCGATCGACAACGAAGCCAACAACGGCCTGAAAAATAACAAATACACCGTAGCCATGGCGCGCACCAGTGAGCCACATTCTGCAACCGCACAATTTTTTATCAATGCGGCGGATAACGGTTTTCTGAACCACACCGCCCCAACCACGCAGGGCTGGGGTTACGCCGTGTTTGGCAAGGTGATTGAAGGCACCGAGTTGGTGGACAAAATTCAGAGCGTGGACACTGGTCGCAAAGGCTTTCACGATGACGTGCCCGTCGATGACCTGGTCATGACCAAGGTCGTAGTCCGCTAACCAGGCAGCCCCTAAGCGGCATGGAAATCAGCGCCCCCGCCCACTGGCACACGGTAGATTTCCTGTCAGACCTGCACCTGGACCGGCCTGATTCGCCGACGCTGGCCGGCTTTGCGCACTACCTGCAGCAAAGTCCTGCGCAAGCCTTGATGGTGCTGGGCGATTTGTTTGAAGCTTGGGTGGGTGATGACGCACTAAGTCTCAGCGATGGTGTGGAGCAAGCAGTGGCTGCGTTGCTGCTACAAGCCTCGCAGCGCATGGATGTTTTCATCATGTGCGGCAACCGCGACTTTCTCATGGGCCCTTCGCTGATGCATGCCTGCGGCGCGCGGGCACTGGCAGATACCAGCGTTCTCCAATTTGCGGGCCAGCGTTACCTTCTGACCCATGGCGACGCTCTGTGCCTGAGCGACTCCGACTATTTGGTATTTCGCAAGCTGGCGCGCAGCGCAGCATGGCAACAAGACTTTCTCAACAAGCCGCTAAAGGAACGCCAGGCACTGGGGCGCCAAATGCGGGCGCAAAGCCTAGCCCACCAAGCGGCCACACGCGATTTAGGCGGCAGCCTATGGTATGACCTGGATACGCCCGCGTGTTTGGAAGTTTTGCAAAGCGCACAAGCCGATACCATGATTCATGGGCATACGCACCATCCGGATACCCACTTTTTGTCACCGGGCAAAACCCGCTGGGTGCTGAGCGATTGGGATTTTGAAACCCAGCCACCGCGCGCTGACTTACTGCGTCTGTCACGGCCCGAGGGTACGCCTGACGCACTTGGTGGCAAACCAAGCTTGCAACGTCTCAGTGCGCTGCCGCTCAGCGTTTAAGTAAGGCCTTTAAGGTATTTTGCAAACGCCGCGCGCGATCGGGCGCATAGGACGTCGCCAGCACAGCGGCCACATCCTGCGTCCAGGTTTGCTGAGGCGAAGGGTCGTTACGGCGGGTGAGTAATTGCAATTGCATGGCACGCCGCGCATCCATGTGTTCGGCCGGTGTAGGCACTTCGGCTGCCATTTCCAGGCGCAGCAGCGCTTGCTGCCCCGCTTCTGTACTGGCGCCTTGTGCCAGCGCAGCAACCCAGGCATTGCGCCCGGCCGCTTGCACCCGTGGCCCGATTTCTTGCAAGCTGGGCAAGGCCTGCGCCTCGCGCCGTTCCCATGCGCCTAATAACTGGGTCAGTGCCTCACCATGCGCCTGCGCGGCAAGTTTCTTTAGTGCCATCTGGGCGCTTTCCATGGCATCTCTTTGGGCACGAAAAGCTGCATCACCCAAGCGCGGCTGCGCAGCAGCATAAGAATCCGAGCGCGCAGCGTAACTATCGCCACGCGGGCCAGCGTCGCGACGCGGGCTGTCGCCAAATCGCGCCTCCCTTCCAGGACGCGGCGCACCGCTCCCACCCGCGCCCTTGCTGCCGGGCGCGCCATCCTTGCGATCGCCCCTTTTGCCCGGACGCGCTGGCGCGCTAGCGGCCTCGCGCTGCATGCCCGGGCGGTCATCGCCGCGCATCGCCACCACCGGCTTGGCTGCGGGCCGCACGGGTGCGGCTACGGAGACTACCGCTGGCACAGCATCGGGAGTAACTTGCGGCGCAGGGTTCTCAGATGCGCTGGCAGCGGCTGGCCCGACCACTATGTCGTCGCCATCTGCCACAAGGGCGCTGTCATGGCTAGCTGCTGCGCCCTCCTCCAATGCTCCTTCGGGCTTGGGCGAAAGGCTGTCTGCCGCTTGTGTCGCCCTCTGGGCTTGCGCCTCTTGTGCACCTGCCGCACTCACCTCGGCCTGGGCCTGGGCCTGGCCTTGCAATGCCGCTTCCAGCCCTGCCATGGCTTTGCGGATCAGGTTGGCATCGCCACCGGCATTGGCCGCCTGCAAGGCCTTGGACGCGTCCAGCACCGCGCGATCACGCTGGCCCAACGCAGCTTCGG
>CAMBFO010000077.1 GCA_945865675.1 Comamonas sp. lk | reverse complement strand
TAGATGCCTCCGTGATGCCGCAGGCCACGGCGGGGGATTTGAACGCCCCCACCTTGGTGCTGGCAGAACGGATGGCCGATCTGATTCGTGGCCGTCATCTTCCCGAGGCCACCGATGCCCCGCTTTTGGCGGCATCTAACTGGGCCGGTTCGCAGCGCACATCCACCATCGAGTACGACTATGCGGGTGACCGCGCAAGCTTGCGCGAAGCGCTGCTGGTCAATGCGCGGAGTGGCACTTTTGAAGTCGGGCAAGTTTGATGCAGTGCTTTTTTCCAGAGATATTTATTCACATTAACAACGAGGAGCAAGTATTAAATTGGGTTCAAAGTTGCTTGGGGTTGTTGCCGGCCTGGCTTTGCTGTCCGGGCAAGTCGCATTGGCTGAAGATGCGAGCTGCAAGCAGGTACGTTTGGCTGAAGTGGGCTAGAGTGACAATGCGGCGACGACCGGTATGGCATCGGTGGTGTTTGAGGTTGATTTGGACTGGAAATCTGCCAAGGAGTTACACCATGCTGGAAATAGTCAAACAGCCCAAACACTGGGCGGCCAACGACCCGATCAATCGTTACCTGGGCGGGTAATCCCCCCGTTTTCCACCGGCCTTAAAAGTAGAACGGTTACGCAGCCTTGGCCAAATGCTGCTTCGGGGTGAAACAGCCCAGCATGAGTATTAGTGATTTGTGACCGTCACTGGGGGCAGGATACGCTGTTTGCGATGCGCCGCAAGTTCCCATGGGAGCAATTGCGGGATGACGCCAATAATCTAAGTGCTTCGTTGATCGGAAGCGTCGCTTTTATTTAGTCCTCCATCGCTGACTTTTGCGGGTTCGTTCCATTAAATCGGTAGGCTTGGTTTTTACCCAGTCCGCAAAGCGCTGAATGCCTGGGTGCGCCAGCAGCGCCTCAACCGAGTTAAATTGTTTGGCTAATTCAGTCTCGGTGAACAAAGCATGAATTTGGCGGTGACAGATCCGATGCAGGTACTCAGTGTGTCGACCGCCTTTGGACTTTGGCACCAGATGATGCGCGTCCCGCTGGCTGTGTGGGATTACCCGATCGCACAAAGGGCAAATCAGGTCCGGCTGAATAACTACAGTCTGTTCCTGCTGAAGTAAGCGCCTGATACGACCCATGTTTCAAGTTTAATCAAGTTCTGGCAATCGGGATGTCGGCCCAATTGGTGGTGTACGCGGGCGTTCTTCGCTCTTGGCGCATGGACCACACACGGCGCTCACCGGCCAGTCCTGCACTGGCCATCTTCATAGTCCCGCGACCGTATCGCTTATTGATGGTGTCGAGCGCTGACATCAGGCGTACCTTATCGGCTAGGTCGTCATGGGTGTAATCATCCTCCAGGTCGAGCTCGCCTTGAACTAAGGAGTCGGGTTGGAGGTCCAGCAGCATGACCCCAGCTTTAGCGTATTTGAATCCTCGGCAGTAAATGGCCTGTAGCCCTAAAGCCGTTGCCTGGACGATAGCGCCAGTATCCGCCGTCGGTCTGCGCAGTGGCACGACGATGGAGCGGCTGTACTGCGGGTCTTTACGAAACGGACTGGTGCGGATGAAAACCATCACGTCACCTGCAAGTGAGTGCTGCTTGCGCGCCTTTTCTGCAGCACGACTGGCAAATTCTGTGACCGCTTGCCTCAGGTCAGATAGCTCTGTGACGGCATGTCCGAAGGAACGTGTGCAAGCAATCTCTTTCTTAGGCGCCGGTGCATCATCAAGTCCTATGCATTGGGTTCCCTGCAGTTCACGAACTGTTCGCTCCAGCACAACGGACCACCCTCGGCGAATGGTGGCAGCGTCCATGCGGACCAGGTCCTGCACGGTCTTGATTCCACCCTCAGTGAGCTGTTTGCTGATGCGCCTGCCGATGCCCCAGACCTCACCAACTTCGGTAGCCTCAAATACGCCTTGCCTTTCAACCGCCGAGAGAGTCTCCAGATTGCACACTTGGGCTAGGTGCGCTGGATAAACACCCGGTTTGCGCTCGGCCGTCTTGGCAATATGGTTAGCCAGTTTTGCAAGGGTCTTGGTTCGCCCGATTCCAATGCCGCAGGGGATTCCTGTCCATTGCAGGATGCGTGACCGGATCTTATGACTGCGCTCTACCAGGTCACCCCGAACGCCGTCAAGACCGATGAAGGACTCGTCAATTGAGTAAATTTCTTGGGTCGGTCCCAATCCTGCTGCCAGGCTCATCATGCGGTCGCTGATGTCACCGTATAGAGCGAAATTAGCAGACAAAGCCACTAAACCATCTGACTCGGTCAAATGCTTGATCTGAAACCAAGGCGCACCCATCTTGATACCCAATGCCTTTGCCTCGTTGGATCGGGCTATTGCACAGCCGTCGTTGTTGCTGAGTACTACCGCTGGAATACCGTTAAGACTTGGCCGAAAGATTCGCTCGCAGCTGACATAGAAGTTGTTGCCGTCCACTAATGCGTACACCGCAGTCTCCTGTCAAACGTTAAATTGTTTGATGGTGCTGGTGACTACACCCCATATCTCAATCGTTTGACCGTCCTTTGGAGTGATGTCAGGGTAGGTGGGGTTGGCCGATTTAAGCTTAATGCGCCCGACACGCTGGCTTAGCAACTTCACGGTGAATTCTCCGTCCACGATGGCGACTACGATGTGGGTATTGCGCGGCTTGATGGCCCGGTCCACCACCAAAATGTCACCATCAAAGATGCCGACCTCGGTCATGGAGTGGCCACTAGCCCGCAGAAAATAGGTCGCTTGAGAGTGTTTGATGAGCAGCTGGGCCAGGTCGATGCGCTGTGCGCCTAAATCTTCGGCCGGCGAAGGAAAGCCGGCTTGCACATGGCCGCGGATGAGTGAGACGGTTAAGGGAATGTTCGCGACATGGACTGGCGTAACGAAAGATTGAATACTGTGCATTTATCCAGTATAGTCAACCATAGAGCCTAGTAACTTGTGCAGCCATTACCAAGCTCTGAAGTAGCGGGGGAATTTCCTGGACTCGCGCTCCCTGATGGGGGAGCGCAATACTCTGGATTTGGCTAAGAACAAGACGCACAAGTGCGTGTGGCGCTATCCTATCTGTAGTGAGTGTTCACCCAGCACTGGAGGTACTGCATGTTCTACGTACGTCGCTTCACCCTTGTTTGTCTTTGTCTTTTTGCCAGCCTTGGCGCGTTCAAAGCGCTAGCGGCAGAGCCGCTGGAGCCTAGCGATAGGGCGGCAGTGCGACTGGTAATCGAAGGGCAGTTAGCCGCGTTTGCGGATGATGACGCGGAACAGGCATTTTCATTCGCGAGCCCGAAGATTCAGGAAATGTTTATCACGGCGCGTAATTTCATGGACATGGTGCGCGTTGCATACCCAGTGGTGTACCGCCCGAACAGCCTGAGTTTTCAGGTTCCGTATTTTCAGGACAATGAAGTCCTACAAACCGTAGAGATGCGTGACGCAAAGGGTTCAGCCTGGACGGTGCTTTACACCTTGCTACGCCAGCCTGACAACCTGTGGCGTATCAGCGGCTGTGTGCTGATGCGGGGATCGGGCAAGGCTGTCTAAGCTTGTTGGCTTAGTAATCCACACATTTTCTACGCAGGCGTATACAGACCATCAACCATGTCGCACCCAAGCGGAGCGACACCCCAGCTACCGCTATGGCGGCACATGGAAGGCCGACAAGCGGCACTGATCGCCACCCTACGTTGAATTTGTTAAAAAGTGATGGCAACCAAATTAAAAAAAATGATCGATCTTGAATACAGAATTCTTTTTGTGTGCATGGGTAATATTTGCCGAAGTCCCACAGCAGAAGCTGTCTTTTACAAAAGGCTGATGGATCGCAAACTCTTGCACAAAGTCAAAATTGACTCGGCGGGAACGCATAACTTCCATCCCGATAAGCCGCCGGACGAGCGCAGCCAGGCGCACGCGCTCAAACGAGGCTACGACCTGTCCCATTTAAGAGCACGCCCCGTTGTTGATAGTGACTTTGAGCAGTTTGATTTGCTGTTGACAATGGATTGGGACAACCGCGCCCTACTGGAGGAAAGATGCCCAGCACAACATCTTCACAAGATTCGAGGGTTGGCTGAATTTTTGCAAATATCGCAAGCTCCGGTGATACCGGATCCCTACTATGGTGGGGATCAGGGGTTTGAGCATGTATTGGATTTGATCGAGGAAGCCAGCGAAGGTCTGATGAAATTCGTCCTCCAAAAGGCTCAGGCATGAAACCTATCAAATCAGCAGTCATCGAGTTGCGAGATTTACAAATGAAAACAGACATCGGAACTTATAGTTCTTAGAGGGTCCTCTCAATGGGTCGGAAGCTGCCCCTCAGATTTGGAGTTTCAACGTCGGCTTGCAGCCCAAACCGGGACAAATTGCAGCGAAAAAAAATCGACCCCGCTACCCGTTGCGTCGCTCTGAATACCTCGCTTGGCAGTTGGCTTGATCGGGTGGCGACGATCACCTGTAACTTTCTGCCCCGCCGCAACGAACTGCAAATCGATCGGCGTTATGGTTCACTGTCTTTGACGGCTCCGATGTCGCCCCATCTGCCATGTCATTGCCCTATCAGGAGTTCCCCTTTCATGCGCCTTCGTCAAATTGTGTTGTTGCTCTTGTTGGCCTTGGTCATCGGCGCTTTTGTTGTGCTGGACTTGAGCCGCTACCTGAACTTTGAGCAACTTAAGGCCAGCCAGGCCAGTTTTAACCAGCTCTACGCGCAGCAACCGCTCGTGGTGGCGGCGGTTTACTTTGGGGTCTATGTGGTCGCCACGGCTTTGTCCTTTCCGGGCGCGGTCATCATCACCTTGGCCGGTGGGGCGGTGTTCGGCTTGTGGTGGGGTTTGCTGCTGGTGTCGTTCGCCTCCACCCTGGGGGCCACTTTGGCGTTTTTGGCTTCGCGCTTTGTGTTGCGTGACTGGGTGGAGTCCCGTTTTGGTCAGCGACTGGCCGACATCAATGCAGGCGTGGAAAAAGAGGGCGCGTTCTACCTCTTCACTTTGCGTTTGATTCCGGTGGTGCCGTTTTTCCTGATCAACTTGCTGATGGGCCTGACGCGCATGAAGACCTGGACGTATTACTGGGTGAGCCAGTTGGGCATGTTGGCGGGCACGGCGGTGTATGTGAATGCGGGCACGCAGTTGGCGCAGCTGGACTCGGTGCGGGGCATTTTGAGCCCGGCGCTGTTGGGCAGCTTTGTGTTGCTGGGCATTTTTCCGTTGCTGGCGCGGCGTGTGGTGGCGGCTGTTCAAAAGCGCAAAGTCTACGCCCGTTGGGCCAGCGTGCGCCCCAAGACGTTTGACCGCAACCTGATCGTGATCGGCGGTGGCGCGGCAGGCTTGGTGTCGGCCTACATTGCCGCCGCCGTCAAAGCCAAAGTCACTTTGATCGAGGCCCACAAAATGGGCGGCGACTGCCTGAACTACGGCTGCGTGCCGAGCAAGGCTTTGATCAAGAGCGCCAAACTGGCCCACCAGATGCGCCACGGCGCGAAGTACGGCCTGAGCGACACCGCGCCCAGCTTCAGCTTCAAGGCGGTGATGCAGCGCGTGCACGACGTGATCAAAGCCATCGAGCCGCACGACAGTGTGGAGCGCTACACCGGCTTGGGCGTGGAGGTGCTGCAGGGCTACGGCAAGCTGGTGAACCCTTGGACGGTGGAGGTGGCCTTGAACGATGGCACCCGCCAGCGATTGACGGGGCGCAGCATCGTCATTGCCGCTGGCGCACGGCCGATCGTGCCGCCCTTGCCGGGCCTCGATGACGTGGGCTACGTCACCAGCGACACGCTGTGGGACGAGTTTGCCAAGCTCGACGACATCCCCACACGCATCGTGGTGCTGGGCGGTGGTCCGATTGGCTGCGAGCTGTCGCAAAGCTTTGCGCGATTGGGCTCACAGGTCACGCAAGTCGAGATGGGTGATCGCATCATGGTGCGCGAGGACGAAGAGGTGTCTGCGCTGGCACGCGACGCGCTGCAGGCCGACGGCGTGTTGGTGCTCACCGGGCACAAGGCGCTGCGCTGCGAGCGCCGGGGTGAGGACAAAATTTTGGTGGCCTCTGCACATGGGCAAGAGGTCGAGATCGTGTTTGACGCTCTGGTCTGCACCGTGGGCCGTGTAGCCCGTCTGCAAGGCTATGGCCTCGAAGACATTGGCGTGCCCACGCACCGCACGGTGGACACCAACGAATACCTGCAAACGCTCTACCCCAACATCTACGCCGCAGGCGATGTGGCCGGTCCTTACCAGTTCACCCACACGGCGGCGCACCAGGCCTGGTATGCGGCCGTCAATGCGCTGTTTGGCGACTTCAAATCTTTCAAGGTCGACTACCGCGTGATCCCGTGGGCCACCTTCATCGACCCCGAGGTGGCGCGTGTGGGCCTGAACGAACTAGAGGCGCAAGTCCAAGGCATCGCGTATGAGGTGACGAAGTACGGCATCGACGACCTGGACCGGGCCATTGCAGACAGTGAGGCGCATGGCTTTGTGAAAGTACTCACCGTGCCGGGCAAAGACCGCATTTTGGGCGTGACCATCGTGGGCTCGCACGCGGGCGATTTGCTGGCCGAATACGTGCTGGCCATGAAACATGGCCTGGGCTTGAACAAGATCCTGGGCACCATCCACACGTACCCGACCATGGCCGAGGCCAACAAATTCGCAGCGGGCGAATGGAAGCGGGCCCACGCACCGCAAAAGCTGCTGGCTTGGGTGAAGAAGTACCATGATTGGCGGCGTGGATGAAACTGTTGAAGCCTGCTCATACCCTGCTGGCCCTGGGTTTGGCCTTTGGTGTTATGTCCGCTGTGGCGCAAAGCCTCTCGCCATTGGTGCCACTCGAAGGGGCCGCGGCCAGCCCATGGCGATTTGTGGGCTTTCCCAAATCCAAGGCCGACATCCCCCCCACGCGCTTTGAGTTCGCCGATGTGCAAGGCGAACGGGCGCTGAAAGTCAGCACCCGCGCTTCGTATGGCACCTGGGTGCACGATCTGAACAAAGCCAACCCTGGCCGACTGCAATGGCACTGGCGGCTGGACCAGCCGCTCACGGGCGGCAAAGGTGTGGCCGACATCTTGACCAAAGCCGGAGACGACGCCGCCCTCAAGGTCTGCGTGATGTTTGACCACCCGCTGGACCGCGTGCCTTTTGCCCAGCGCACCTTGTTGCGCATTGCCCGCAGCGTGAGCGGCGAAGACCTGCCAGCCGCGACGCTCTGCTATGTGTGGGACAGTGTTCACCCCGTGGGCCTGCAAGGCCCCAACCCCTACACCCAGCGCGTGCGCTTCATCACGCTGCAAGGCAAGGGCGCACCCCTGGCCCAATGGCAAACCGAAACCCGCGACGTGGCGGCCGACTTTGCCAAGTTGTTTGCCGATGAACTGCCCACGGGGGCAGGTGTTCCTCAAGTACGTGCGGTGCTGATTGGGGCCGACAGCGACAACACCGGCGCTCAGAGCTTGGGCTGGGTTCGTGATCTTCAGTGGCAACCCTAAAGGGGTCCTCTCAATGGGATGGACGCTCCCACCTTAGTGGCATCGTAATGTGCCAAAGTGGAGGTGTTTATCAACCCACTTGAACAGACAGTAGCGTCCAACAGGTTCACATGACCATCGCTTCGAGGCGGAAAATACCCGCGGCCGCTCTAATCTCTTTCATTTGACCATGGCCTGGAAGCGTCTTGGTCTCAATAGTTACAAGACCGACTTGTGCTAACTGGTCTACATCACGTTTTACCGCGCTGCGATCGCGATGCAGTCGCCCAGCGATGACTGTGATCGAACCCGGTTCACCCTTAACACTGCGGAACACGTCGAGTCGACGGGCAGTCAGCAGGCGCAAAAGATCGGCAGGATCTTCGAAGCTGACTGTGCGTTCCTCTGGAATCGGTTGGCCAGCATCAGCCAATCGTGCCAAAGCCTTTCCTCTGCTAAAAAAATCTTGCTCGTTACCTGCTTTAAGGGTGACATTTTTCATACGGTTCTCCTGAGTGCAGCCCAATCCGTCTGGAACTGATCTTCTACATCATCAAAACTTGTGAATCCAATTGCACTCACAACGCCGAAATAGTGCCGGTGGTGATGCCCATGTTGATTGTCATAACCCACCACGCGCCCGTTATCGCCAGCATGCAGTTCATGGTTGATGTAGGCAAGGTTGTAACGAGTCACGTGACCTTGCGCATCAACCCAAATTTCACGTCGAATCTGACCATTCCCACGCTTTTTTGTGATGTGGTGCGTATCATCAACGATTTTTCGATCAGCCATGACATATATTATCATGGCTGCTCCCCGGGGATGCTTGACAGACTGCGCAGTCCGTGCGGATCTTGTCATCAGTCGCCTGGCTGTCGGCAGCGTGGCGAGTATTTCGGTGACGGTAGTACCGCCTCGGGCTAGGAGCAGTCACAGGCCGAACCCTGCCGAAGGACTGCAAGAGAAAAAGGCGGAGCGACAGCTGAGCATTTCCCGCAGGCGTAACCGCCTTGCCCCAGAACCGAGCATTTAAATCGACTAAGCACGTCATGATTATTACTATAACCATGACGCGATAAAAATTGCGAAAAAAGCCGTCCCGCCATTGTTGTCGTACAAAACTAACCTTTGCCTAAGTACCCCAGGGCTGGTGCCAGCTTTACATAAGGTTCTTGTTTGAGGAGGATCAAAAATCCGTGATCTAGCTCACGCTGTGAGCCTTGCGCCGGGCAAGATCCCCCTACAAAGTCTTGATTTGGACTGGAAATCTGCCAAGGAGTTACACCATGCTGGAAATAGTCAAAGAGCCCAAACACTGGGCGGCCAACGACCCGATCAATCGCCACCTGGGCGTGCTGGCCCGTAGAAGCGGTTGGACAGAGGAATGCGACCGAGCCCGCTATGCGCTGGAGGCGGAACTAAAGCGCCGAGGGTTCATCGAGTTTGACGGGACGCCGCAGCACTATGGCCTGTGGTTGGTGGGTGAGCATTTGGAGTATCAGGTCCCTGCGGACAGGCAAGGGCATTTGGCGGTTTTTCGTGGGCAAAAGATCAAGATGTTTTGCACCCGCGCGGGCCATAACCGGCGCTGGTACTTTGCTGGTCCCGTCGATCAGTAATAGGAAAGCCCCACTAGCAACCCGCCAAATGGCCCCCGGCCTGCGCTGCCGGTAGCGGCCTAACTAAACGGGAAAAATCGCCCTCCAAAACAAAAAAGCACTGAAAAATTCAGTGCTTTTTATTTTGGCTCCTCGACCTGGGCTCGAACCAGGGACCTACGGATTAACAGTCCGGCGCTCTACCGACTGAGCTATCGAGGAATGTGATCGGTTATCAACAAGAAACGCCCTGTGCAAACTAACGATTTCGCCGCCGAGACCGCGTTCTTGTAAGCCGCAGAGTATAGCAAGGTTCATTTAGCGCCCGCCGCGTGGCCGCTGGGGGTGGCCAGGGCACTTATTTCAAACTACCCGACAAAAACTGCGCTAGGCGCTCGCTTTTCGGGTTTGCCAATACCTCGCGCGGGACGCCCTGTTCCTCAATTTGCCCTTTGTGCAGAAAGATCAGTTGGTTGGCAACTTCGCGGGCAAAGCCCATTTCATGGGTCACCACGACCATAGTGCGGCCTTCCTGCGCCAAGGTTTGCATCACGCGCAGCACCTCGGTCACCAGCTCCGGGTCTAAGGCGCTGGTGGGTTCGTCAAACAGCATCACCTCGGGCTCCACCGCCAGCGCCCGCGCGATCGCCACGCGCTGCTGCTGGCCACCGCTCAGGTGCGCGGGAAAGCGGTCTTCCATGCCTTGCAGGTCCACGCGCTGCAAATATTTGCGCGCGGTCTCCACCGCCTGCGCGCGGCTGATGCCCAGCACATGCACTGGCGCTTCGATGATGTTTTGCAGTACCGTCATATGCGCCCACAAATTGAAATGCTGAAACACCATCGCTAGCTTGGTGCGCAGGCGCTGCAATTGTTTGGGGTCTTGCGCCATGAGTTCGCCGTTTTTGTCAGCGATCAGCGCCAGCGCTTCGCCCGCCACGGTGATGCGCCCGGCATGAGGCCGCTCCAGCATATTGATGCAGCGCAACAGCGTACTTTTGCCCGAACCGGAGCTGCCGATGATGGCGATCACATCGCCGGCGTCTGCCGACAGCGACACGCCGCGCAGCACCTCGTTGTTGCCAAAGCGTTTATGGATATCTTCGATTTGCAGTTTGCGGGTGACGGCGTTCATACAGGCTTAGGATGAAGTAGGGGCAGTGCGCTGGGCTGGGTCAAGCGCCCAGTAATTCGCCTGTTTTGAAAGCTACTGTGCCCGCAATTTTGGCCAATTCGCAACCAGTGGTCACATAGCGGTCGCGTATGCGGGCATAGAGCAAGCCATCCACGCCGGCGCAAATGCGCTCGCTGTGGTTTGAAATCGGGTCTATCACCTCGGCCACCAGGTCGCCGACTTTCAGGCGGTCGCCCGGTTGGGCCGCAAACACCACCATCCCCGGCGTGTTGGCATACAAAGTTTCAGAGCCAGCCAAAGGCGTGGCTCGGCAGGCCGGCGCCGGCACAGGCTTGGCCGGTACATCGCGCAGCACGCCCAGGCCACGCAAAAAGTCGGCAATAGCAGCGGCATCTTGCGCCGCCAGGGCGTGCTGCACCTCGGCCTCGCCACGCAACTCTATGGTGGTGCTGTGGCAGCTTTGCGGTAGCGGCGCATCCAGGCCACGCGCCGCGATCATCTCGGCCAGGCGCCACCACACGCCTGACAGGCATTCATCGAAAGGGCGACTCCCGGAGTTTTTAGCCAGCAAAATCGCCCGGCTTTGCAGGAAGTGGGCTAGCGGCTCTAATGCGCTCCAGCAAGCTTCTTCGCAATAAAAGTGCATCACGGCTTCGCAGTCGCAATGCAAGTCCAGCACATAGTCCGCGTCAAAAGACAGTTGCAGCAAAGTACGGCGCAGGCTGTGCAATTCGGTTTTGGGCGTCCACTGCTGCAGATAGCGCCCCATAGCCTGGCGCACCTTAGCCACGTTGGTCGCTGCGTCCTTACCCAGGTCTGGCAGCACTTCGTTGGCGATATGGCACGCAAAGTCTGGGTAATAACGGTTGAAGTTTTCGCCGCTGTCTAGCTCAAAACGGCCCGCCGGTTTGTGCTGCACCCGCTGCGCTGCGCCTATCGGGTTGGCCATGGGCACTAGCACGACGTCACCCTGAATTTGCCCCGCTGCGTCCAAACACTCCAGCAGCGGGCGCAAGTGGTAGGCCGCCAGCATGCCCGGCAGTTCCTCCGCATGCAGGCTGGCTTGGATGTAAATCTTCGGGCCTGTGCCCGGCGTGCCGAAATGAAAACTTGTCAGCGTTTTTTGCGAACCCAGGCTGGGCGATACAAGCGGATGGTCTTGGCGTTGCACGGTGTCAGCTTGTTAAGTCTTTTGGGGCCCAAGATACGCCAGAAAATGCCGCTCCGCCAGCCGGAAAATCCCTACCAGTGCAAAAGTGGCCAATAGGTAAATGCCCGCCGCAAACAAAAAGGCCTCAAAAGGCAAGTAATACTTGGAATACACCCGGCTGGCCGCCGAGGTCAGGTCCAGCATACTGGGCACGGCACTAGCCAGGCTGGTGCTTTGCAGCATCATCACCACTTCATTGCTGTATGCGGGCAAGGTGCGGCGCAGGGCGCTGGGCAGCACAATGCGCCACAAAATCGCGACCGGCCCCATGCCGTAGGCCTGCGCCGCCTCGATTTCTCCCGCGCTGGTTTCGCGGATGGCGCCTGCCAGCATTTCGGCGGTGTAGCCGGCTGTGTTAAGGCTAAAGGCCAGCAGGGCGCAAAAAAACGGTTCTTTGAAATAGGTCCAGGGCCAGAGTTCGTCCCACCGCGCCTGGATCCACTCCAACTGGCCCAGGCCGTAGTAAATCAAATAGACCTGAATCAGCAGCGGCGTGCCGCGCACCACATAGGTGTAAGCGCCCACCGCGGCGCGCAACACGCGCCAGCGACTGGTCAATGCCAGTGCAAACGCCAGTGCCAGCACCGCGCCAATAGCCAGGCTCGCAAACAGCAGGTGCAAGGTCGTCAGGAGGCCTTGCCCGTACAGCGCCAAATTTTGCGGCTGGAAAATCACGTCCCACTTCATGGCGCGGCACTGCGGGTGCTTGGGTGGGGCTGTGGCATGGTCGGCTTAATGCAGTTGTGCACGGCGCGTGCCCAGGCTGTAGTGTTCATTGGCCTTGCGCAGCACCCACAGCGAAGCGCTGGTGAACAACAAAAACAGCGCGGCCGTGAACAGGAAAAACTCAAAGGGTGAGCGCGTAGCGGCGCTGGCCTGCTTGGCGATATAGGTCATCTCCTGCAAACCGATCAGGCTGACCAGCGCGGTGG
>CAMBFO010000076.1 GCA_945865675.1 Comamonas sp. lk | reverse complement strand
GGACCAGACCGCGAAGCTCGGCGCTCTGCTGGCAGGCGCGTGATGGATTTCTTCAGCGCCAGCTTGCCTGCTCTGGGCATCACCCCGCAGACCCAGCCTGCAATAGAAGCGGCTTACGAAGAACTTCTGGAAGCACTGGATGTCCACTTCCAGAGTTATCCCTATGTGATGGGCTGGCGCGTCAGCATGGCTGACCTGGGACTGATTGCGCCGATGTACGCGCACCTTGGTCGCGATCCTTACCCGACAGCACTAATGAAGAAACGCGCGCCCAACGTGGCGCGCTGGGTGGAGCGCATGCAGTTGCCCAACACACCCGATGGCGAATTTGCACCGCACGATGCCGATTGGCTGCCCGATGACGCCATCCCCGCCACGTTGGAGCCGGTGTTGGCCTTGATGTTCAAGGACTGGGGTCCTCAGCTGAGTACAGACATGGCGAGCTACCAGAAATGGTGCGATGCCCACCCTGATGCGCGATCAGGTCAATTGATTCATTTCAACAATGACCCCATGGTGCACCCCACTGTGGGCATGGTCCGCTTCACATGGCGCGGTGTACAGGTGCAACGTGCCAGTGCCGTGCATGGCTTGTGGCTGTTTCAAATGGCCCAAATTGCTGCACAAGATTTGCCCGGTGAGGCCGCGCAAAACCTGGCGGCGCTGTTGCAGCGCACCGGGGGGCAGGAGGTGATGGCCTTGAATCTGCCGCACCAAATTGAGCGTCGAAACAACGTGCTGGTGCTCCAGTAACACGAAGCGGGCTGTTTGCTTGAGATGGGCGAAACCGGACGCCCGCTTAAGGACGCTGAATTCTCGTTTGGCTAGGACCGCTTGGCGCGAAACGCGTCATACCGGGACTTCGAGTAAGTTAGCAAAAAGCCGAAGCACACTTCCAGCCTTAACCGCCCTGAGTCCGAATCCTTTTCACCAGCGCAGTCGTCGAATACCCTGACACAAAAGGCAGCGCCAGCGCCGTGCCGCCCCAGGTGTGCATGAGCGCCGTCTCGGGCAACACCTCCATGTTGTAGTCGCCGCCTTTGACCAAAATATCCGGGCGGATTTCGGCGATCAGGGCTTGCGGGTTGTCTTCGGCAAACCAAGTGACCAGGCTGACCGCTTCCTGGCTGGCCATGACGATGGCGCGGTCCATCTCATTGTTGAGCGGGCGGTCCTCGCCTTTGCCCAGGCGGCGCACCGAGGCGTCGGTGTTGAGCGCCACGATCAGGCTGCCACCCAGTGCGCGCGCCTGCGCCAGATAGACCACATGGCCGCGGTGCAGCACGTCAAACACGCCGTTGGTAAACACCCAGGGCCGGGGCAAGGGGGCCAGTGCTGTCGCCAAGCTACTGCGCTCGCACAGCTTGCCCAGCATGGCTGGCGGTGCGGCGGCGGGACTGCTATCGCTCATGCCGATTTACTAGCCGACGCACTCGCCTCCAAGGCGCTGCCCAGTTCGCGCGCCAGTTCTTTGCGGTACTTGTTGAGCTCTTGCACGGTGCCAAAGCTGCGTTCCATTAAAAGGCTCATGTTGTGCAGTATGCGCTCTACCACTTTATTTTCCCAGACCGCGTCAAAATCAATTTGCTTGTCCAGCCAGTGCTCCAGCCAGTCCGGGTTGGGCAGGCGGGCCTGCACCGTATCGTTGGGGAACAGTGCTTTGTTCACATGCAAATTGGTGGGGTGTAGCGCCTGGCTGGTGCGCCGTGCGCTGGCCATGAGCACGCCCACTTTGGCAAACGCGCTTTTGGCCTCCAGCCCTACGTTTTGGATGGCGCGCTTCATGTACTTGAGGTAGGCGCCGCCGTGGCGCGCTTCGTCCTGGCTTAGGCAGGTGTAAATGGCTTTAATCACCGGTTCGGTATGCCATTCGCTGGCGCGGCGGTACCAGTGGTTTAGGCGAATCTCGCCGCAAAAGTGCAGCATCAGCGTCTCCAGTGCCGGGGCCGGGTCAAATTCAAAGCGCACGTTGTGCAGCTCGGCCTCGGTGGGCACCAACTCGGGCCGAAAGCGCCGCAAATACTCCATCAGCACCAGGGAATGCTTTTGTTCCTCAAAGAACCAAATAGACATAAAGGCCGAAAAGTCGCTGTCGCCCCGGTTGTCGCGCAAAAACATTTCCGTGGCCGGCAGCGCCGCCCACTCGGTAATCGCGTTCATCTTGATGGTGGTGGCCTGCTCGTCCGACAAGGCGGCGGGGTCAAAGCTGGCCCAGGGGATGTCACGTTCCATGTCCCAACGGACGGATTCCAGTTGTCTGAAGAGTTCCGGGTAGAGCATGCAGTGCTTTCTATGAACTTTGATTTTAGGCGGGCAAGCCAGGTTCCAGCTTTCTTGGCCACACCGGTCGCATGGCTGTGCCTGCTGCCTATTGCTGACCCATACTAACCAATTTAGATATAAAACGAACAAATATGAATTGCGACTGGCCAGTCGCGCTATTACTGTATAGTAACTCGACTGGAGAAACACTTATGAAGGTAGCCGTCATTGGCTCAGGAATTTCCGGGCTGGCTGCCGCGCACAGGCTATCTGGTCTAGCCGATATCACCTTGCTGGAAGCGGGTGATTATTTCGGCGGCCACACGCATACGGTGGACATCACCCTGGACACGCCCACCGGCCCACGCACCCACGGCGTAGACACCGGTTTTCTGGTGTTTAACGACCGCACCTATCCGCAATTGATAGCTTTGTTCGCTGAACTGGGGGTGCCCTCGGCCGATTCGGACATGTCTTTTTCGGTGCAAACCGCTGCGAGCGCGGATACCCCGGCGCTGGAGTGGTGTGGCACTTCTTTGGACGCAGTGTTTGCCCAGCGCAGCAACCTGCTGCGGCCACGTTTTTGGCGCATGCTGCTTGACGTGGTGCGCTTTAACAAACTCGCCAGCGGTCTGGCGCTGCGCAATGCCGACGCCGAACTGGTGCAGCCGCTGGGTGAATTTTTGCGCCAGCACCACTTTTCGCAGGAGTTCAAGGACTGGTACCTGCTACCCATGCTGGCCTGTATCTGGAGCTGTCCTACCGACCAGATGTTGGCTTTCCCGGTCGCCACCATGGTGCGCTTTTGCCATAACCACGGCCTGATTGCGCTGACCAATCGGCCCCAATGGCGCACCGTACCCGGTGGTGCGCGCCAGTACGTCGAAAAAATTCTGGCCGGCATCGCGGACAAACGTTTGCGCGCGCCTGTGCAGTGGATAGAGCGTTTGGCCGATGGCGTATTGGTGCATGTGCAAGGCCAGACCGAACGCTTTGACAAAGTGGTGATCGCCACCCACAGCGACCAGGCACTGGCGCTGATGGCAGATGCCAGTGGCCTGGAGCGCGAGACCTTGGGCGCCATCCGCTACCAGCCCAACCATGCGGTGCTGCATACCGACGCATCGGCGCTGCCGCGTCGCAAAAAAGCCTGGGCTGCGTGGAACTACCAGCGCACGTCCGGCGCAATGAACAGAGAAAATGGGCCTCGCGTTTGCCTGCATTACCTGCTCAATATGTTGCAACCTTTACCCTTTAGCCAGCCGGTGTTGGTGTCGCTTAACCCGGCGCAAGAACTGGACCCTGCCTTGGTGCATGGCCGCTTTGAGTACGCGCATCCGGTGTTCGACCTGGCCGCCACTGAGGCACAAAAGCGTTTACCCGCCATCCAGGGCGGGCGCCACACGTATTTTTGTGGCGCCTGGACCGGCTATGGCTTTCATGAAGACGGCTTGAAATCGGGCCTGGCCGTAGCTGAAGCCTTAAAGCCTTTGCTGGCCCAGGGTCGTTGAATATGGCAGCAGCGCAAGCAATGATTGGTTTTGGCCAGGTGCGCCACACCCGGCTTGCGCCTAGGCACCACGCCTTTGTCTACCCGACCTACTTTCTGATGCTGCCCATGCGCAGCTTGCAAGGCGCCTGCGGCGACTTGCCGCGCAACCGGCGCGCCGCCCTGAGCTTTTACGACTGCGACCACGGCGACGGACGCGGCCCGCAGCAAGGTGGCGCCTTGGCCTGGCTGGAGGAATTGCTGCAGAGCGAAGGTATCACCGACGCCGACGGCGAAATCTGGTTGCACTGCTACCCGCGCGTTTTGGGCTTCACTTTCAAACCGGTCAGCTTTTGGTATTGCCACCGCGCAGACGGCAGCTTGCGCGCCGTGCTGGTGGAGGTGAACAACACTTTTGGCGAACGGCATTGCTATTTGCTGTCGCAAGCGCGCTTTGGCGTGGAGCAGCGCGCGGACAAGGTCTTGCATGTATCGCCGTTTTGCCCGGTGCAAGGGCAGTACCGTTTTCGCTTCATGGTCAATGCGCAAGGCGATCGCACAGTGGCGCGCGTGGACTATGACGATGCGCGCGGCCCCTTGATTCAAACCAGTGTCAGCGGGCAATTGCAGCCCTTTAGCGCGATGGCCGCACGCCATGCCTTGTGGCGCTATCCGCTGATGACTTTTGCCGTGGTTTGGCGCATCCACTGGCAGGCGCTGCGCCTGTCGCTCAAGCGTGTCCCTTTTTTCCGTCAACCCCCCGCGCCTGAAAGTTTTGTCAGCCGCTAGTCGTGTGTATCCACCATGAACCAAACCACTGCCAAATACAGCGCTGACAAAGCCGCCCAGCGCCCGCCTGCAGCAGCGCGCACGGTCTTGCAATTGCTGCAAAAAATCCGCCACGGCAGCATCACGCTGCATCTGCCCGATGGCAGTGTGCAACGCTTTGGCGACAGTGCCAATCCCCATGCCACGCTGCACCTGAAAAACTGGAACGCGTTTACCGGCGCACTGAAATCTGGGGATATCGGCTTTGCCGAGAGCTTTATCGATGGCGACTGGACCACGCCGGATTTGACCGGCTTGCTGCGCGTGCTGGTGCAAAACCGCGCCGAAGTGGACCGCGTGATTTTTGGCAGTTGGCTAGGTCGCCTGGCCTATCGCATCAAGCACCTGCTTCAGCGCAATACGCGCAGCAACAGCAAGAAAAATATCCACGCGCATTACGACCTGGGCAATGATTTTTATGCCTTGTGGCTAGACCCGACCATGAACTACTCGTCGGCCCTGTTTGGCGGCGACCTGACCCAAAGTTTGTCGCAAGCACAAAACGCCAAAGTGCGCCGCGCATTGCAGCAAGTAGACCTCGCGCCAGGGCAGCGCCTATTGGAAATCGGCTGTGGCTGGGGCGCACTGGCCGAGATGGCTACGCTGGAGCACGGCGCGCGCGTAAGCGGCGTCACTCTGAGCACCGAACAGCTGGACTTTGCGCGCGTCCGCATGGAGCGCCAGGGCATGGCAGCGCAGGCTGACTTGCGCTTGCAGGACTACCGCGATATCCAGGATGGCCCGTATGACGCGGTGTGCTCGATTGAAATGATTGAAGCGGTGGGACAGGGCTTTTGGCCCACCTATTTCGCCACCGTGGCGCGCATGCTCAAGCCAGGCGGCAAGGCCTGCATCCAAAGCATTGTGATTGCTGACGAATTGTTTGAGCGCTACCTCGCCTCTACCGACTTTATCCAGCAATACATCTTCCCCGGTGGTTGCCTGCCCAGTCCCTCAGCGTTCAAAGCGCAGGCGCGCGCCGCGGGCCTGGTGGTAGTGGATGAGCACGCCTTCGGCCATGACTATGCGCAGACGCTGCAGCGCTGGCGCGAAGCCTTTTTGGCCCAGCGCGAACAAGTGTTGGCCCTGGGCTTTGACCAGCGCTTTATGCACATCTGGGAGTTCTATTTATGCTATTGCGAAGCGGCGTTTATGGAAGACAACATTGATGTTTTGCAGTACACCCTACAAAAACCCCATGTCGCAGCTTAAAGCGACGCTGCCTGCCTGGCCGCAGGCCCTGGTGGCCCTGTGCTTAGCCTTGCTCTGCGCCTTTAGCGGCGTGCAGGCCTCCACCGCACCGGTGCCACCGGGCGAGCTGGCGCGCGAGTTGGAAAAGCCCGTCCTGGCCGGCAGCGGACGCTTGCGCTGGTTGGGTATCCCGGTGTATGAGGCGAGCCTGTGGACCGCACCGCAGTTTGAGCCGGAGCGCTTTGGCGCGCATGCGTTTGCGCTGGAAATCCGTTACGCGCGCTCCATCAGTGGCAACCTGTTGGCTGACACTTCGCTCAAACAAATGCAAGCCTTGCAAGCGCTGCCCGCAGGGCGTCATTCGGAGTGGTTGCAGGCGCTGACCGGCGCACTACCCGACGTGAAGCCTGGCGACCGCCTGACGGGCATGCATCTGCCAGGTAAGGGCTTGCGCATGTACCTTAACGGGCAGTTGCATAAAGCGATTGACGACCCCTTGTTGAGCCAATCTTTTTTTGCGATTTGGCTCAGTCCGGCGACGCAGGAACCTCGCCTGCGCGCCCAACTACTAGGCCTGGGGACCTGAATGGCAGCGAGTCCAGGACTGCTGGAATTTCGCTGGCCGCAAGGGTTGCGCTACGGGCTCATGGCCTTGCCCTTGGCCTTTGTGGCCTTGCCGCTGTATGTTTTCCTGCCCAATTACTATGCCCGCAGCTTCGGGCTGCCGCTGGCCAGCCTGGGTGTATTGCTGTTGCTGGCGCGGGTGGCCGATGCCCTGATAGACCCATTGCTGGGACGATGGATTGACCGCTTGTTTGCCCGCTCGCAGGCGCAGGTATTGCGCTTTTCCGCCCTTGCCGCCCTCTTGCTGGGGCTTGGTTTTTTCGCTTTATTTTTTCCACCGGTGCGCGCGCACGGTGCCCTGCTGGTCTGGGCGGCGGGTGCCTTGGTGCTGTGCTACCTGGGCTATAGCGCGCTGACTTTGGTCCAACAGTCCTGGGGTGCTTTGCTGGGCGGCGATGCGGCCTTGCGCAGCCGCATCGTGGCCTGGCGCGAAGGCCTGGGCCTGGCCGGTGTCATCCTGGCTTCGATGGCGCCTTTGGTCTGGGGTTTGCCGCTGACTGCGTCCATTTTGTGCCTGGCATTGGGCATGGGCTGGTTTGCCTGGACGAGGGCTCCTGCACCGGTGATTGCTCTAGCGCCTGTGCCTGAGGAGGCGGGCGCCGGCTTGCGGGTATTGGCGCCGCTGCGCTACCGGCCGTTTCGTGCTTTGCTGGCGGTTTTTCTGGCCAACGGCATTGCCAGTGCTTTACCGGCGACTTTGATACTGTTTTTTGTCCAGGACCGCCTGCAGGCGCCTGCGTCTATGGAGCCCTGGTTTTTGGCCAGTTATTTCCTGGCCGCTGGGCTTGCCATGGCCCCGGTCTCGCGCCTGGTGGCGCGCTGGGGTTTGCAAGCGCTCTGGCTGGCGTCCATGGGCTTGTCGGTAGTGGTGTTTGCCTGGGCCGCGCAACTGGGTAGCGGCGAAAGCCTGCCTTTTATCGCCATTTGCCTACTGTCTGGTTTGTGTCTGGCCGCAGACTTAACCGTGCCTGGCGCCATGCTGGCAGGCCTGATCAGCAGCCAGCCCGAACCCGGGCGCGACAGCGGTATTTTCTGGGGTTGGTGGAATATGGCCGCCAAGCTCAATCTGGCGTTGGCCGCGGGCCTGGCCCTGCCTTTGCTGTCCTACGCTGGCTATGAGCCGGGCAGTCGCAGTGAAGAGGCATTGCGCAGCATCACCTATGCGTATTGCGTCTTGCCTTGCCTGTTAAAACTTGGCGCTGCAGCACTTTTGTATTTTTTGATCATCAGGAAAACACCATGAATCGACGTCGCTTATTTGCGCTGACACTGGGCACCGGTGCAGCTTTGGCTTTGGGTGGCTGCGCCTCGCAAAAGCTGGAAACCTACGCACAGGAAAAACCGGCGCTTGATTTGCGCCAGTATTTCAATGGCACCTTGGACGCCCATGGCGTATTCACCGACTACACCGGCACCGTGGTCAAACGCTTCAAGGTCGTGATGGTGTGTACCTGGACCGGCAACGAGGGCGTGTTGGACGAGGACTTCATCTATTCGGACGGAACCAAACAAAAACGCATCTGGCGCCTGACTGCTGGCCCGGACGGCAGCTACACCGGACGGGCCGATGATGTGGTGGGCATCGCCCAAGGGCGCACGCAGGGCAACGCCTTCCAGTGGCAATACACCTTGGCGCTACCGGTAGATGGAAAAATCTATGAAGTGCAATTCGACGACTGGATGTACCTGGTCGATGAGCGCGTGATGCTCAACAAAGCGGTTATGCGCAAGTTTGGCCTACCGCTGGGTGAGGTCACCCTCAGTTTTTACAAGCGTTAAGCCATGGCCTGGATGCAATCTCTGAACCCGCCCCTGCGCGATTGGCGCGGCCAATCGGTATGGATACTAGGGGCCAGCAGCGGCATAGGCCATGCCACCGCTGCGGCGCTGCATGCGCAAGGCGCGCGGGTCACGGTGTCTGCGCGCAATGCACAGGCCTTGCAAGCTTTTGTTCAAGCCCATCCGGGCAGCAGCGCTCAGGCCTTGGACTGTAGCGACGCGCAAGCCGTTGCGCAGGTGGCGCAGCAGTGCTGGCCGCACAGTGCGCCGGACATGGTCTTGTACTGCGCAGGCCACTACCAGCCCATGCGTGCGCAGGCCATGGACTTGGAGGATATGCGGCGCCATTGGGAGGTGAATTACCAGGGCGCGCTCAATGTGTTGCAAGCGGTGTTGCCCGCCATGCGCGCGCGCCGTAGCGGGCATATCAGCCTGGTCGCCAGTGTGGCGGGTTACCGCGGCCTGCCCAACAGCCTGGCCTATGGGCCGACCAAGGCCGCCATGATTAACCTGGCCGAAAATTTGTACCTGGACTTACAGGTCGATGGTGTTGCGGTATCGGTGGTGAACCCGGGCTTTGTGCAAACTCCCTTGACTGCAAAAAATAGTTTTTCCATGCCCGCCCTGATCAGCCCCGCACAAGCGGCCCAGGCCATGCTGCACGGATGGGCGCGCGGCCAGTTTGAAATCCATTTTCCGCGCCGCTTTACGCTGTGGATGAAGCTCTTGCGCATCATGCCCCAGCGCTGGTACTTTTACCTGGTCACTAAGGCTACGACATGAAGCTGCCGGCCAATCCGTCCATGCCCGCCACGCCTGGCGATGCAGCACAGGCTGCGCAGGCCGCTGCCGTAGACGCGCTGGTGCAATGGTTCGAGCATTTGACGCCAGCCAGTGTGCAGCAACTATCCCGGTTTTACGCGCCGGATGCGCGCTTCAAAGACCCCTTTAACGAGGTGCAGGGTGTGCCTGCTATTGAAGCAATTTTTGTGCACATGTTCGAAGCCCTGATGGCGCCACGCTTTGTGGTGACCGGTCGTGTGGCGCAAGGCGCGCAGTGTTTTTTGACCTGGGAATTTCGCTTTTGTTTTCGCAATTTCCACCAGGGCCATGAACAAGTAATTTTGGGCGCATCCCATCTGGTGTTCGACGCTGCAGGCAAAGTGCAACTGCACCGCGACTATTGGGACGCGGCAGAGGAGTTGTATGAAAAACTGCCCTGGGTCGGCAGTCTGATGCGCTGGCTTAAGCGCCGCGCCAACAGCTAGGCCGGATCGCCTACCTAAGTGCCTTCTTAAAAAGGCACCGTGTCGGCGAAGCTCGGTCGCTCGGACAGCTTTTCATAGAGCTTGGCCAAGTTGGCGTGGCGGGCGCGCCAGTCGATATGCGCAAAGCGAAAATCCAGATAGGCCAGCGCACAACCGACGGAAATGTCAGACAAGGTCAGGTGGATGTCAGAGCAAAAATTGCGATCGCCCAGACCGCTGGACATGGATTCCAAGGACGCCTCCACCTTGGCAATTTGACGGTCTATCCAGGCCTGGCTGCGCTCACTGTCTTTGCGCCCGGCCCAGGTCGCCTCCAAGCGGGCCAGAATCAAGGCATCGAGTACGCCGTCGGCCAGCGCTTCCCAGGTCTTGACCTCGGCGCGCGCGCGCCCGGTGCTGGGTATCAGTTTGCCCACTGGCGACAGCGCTTCGAGGTATTCCACAATCACGCGCGAATCAAACAAGGCTTCGCCGCCCTCCATGACCAGGCAGGGCACTTTGCCCAAGGGGTTGGATTGGCCTATGGTGGTGCCAGCGGCCCAGACGTCCTCGGTGACAAAAGCGTAGTCGAGTTTCTTTTCTGCCATGACGACGCGCACTTTGCGTACATAGGGGCTGGACGTCGAGCCTATTAATTTCATATCGTGTGCTTGTTCCAACTAGGAAGGGGCATTCTATACAGGGTGATGAGCCTACAATTGAGGTATGAATTTCTTCCCCATCGACGCGATTTCGCCCTTGGACGGGCGCTATGCCAACAAGCTGACCGATTTGCGCCCTTTGATGAGCGAATTGGGCTATATGCAGCGCCGCGTTCAGGTGGAAATAGCCTGGTTTATTGCCCTGAGTGATGCGGGTTTCCAAGAATTCAAACCGCTAAGCACCGGTGCGCGCAAATACCTGCTGGGCCTGGTGAAGAACTTTTCGGTGGCTGACGGACAAGCCATTAAAGAGATAGAAAAAACCACGAACCACGACGTTAAAGCGGTGGAGTATTGGATCAAATCCAAATTCGAGGCGCGCCCCGAACTATTGGCTGCCGCTGAATTTGTGCATTTCGCCTGCACCAGCGAAGACATCAATAACACCAGCCACGCATTGCAGTTGCGCGCAGCGCGCGGCATCGTGTTGTTGCCGCAGCTCGACCGATTGGTGCTGATGCTGCGCGATATGGCGCATGTTTATGCCGAGGTGCCCATGCTCAGCCGCACCCACGGCCAGACGGCCAGCCCGACAACGGTGGGCAAAGAAATTGCCAATGTCGTGGTACGCCTGCAAGCGGCCTGCGAGCGCATTGCCAGCGTACAAATCATGGGCAAGATGAATGGTGCGGTCGGCAATTACAACGCGCATCTATCGGCCTGGCCCGAGTTTGATTGGGAAGGCTTTGCCCGCCGCGTGGTGGAAGAGCCCGAGCCGCGTGGCCTGGGCCTGGTATTTCAGCCCTACAGCATTCAGATTGAGCCGCACGACTATATGGCCGAGTTGTTCGACGCGGTAGCCCGCACCAATACGATTTTGATCGATTGGTCGCGCGATGTCTGGGGCTATGTGTCCCTGGGCTATTTCAAGCAAAAGCTGCGCCCGGGCGAGGTCGGTTCGAGCACCATGCCGCACAAAGTCAATCCGATTGACTTTGAAAACGCCGAAGGCAATTTAGGCCTTTCCAATGCGCTCTTGCGTCACCTGAGCGAAAAGCTGCCTATTAGCCGTTGGCAGCGCGACCTTACCGACTCCACGGTATTGCGCAATATGGGTGTCGCTTTGGGTTACGCCTTGCTGGCTTACCAGTCAATGCAGGCCGGTCTGGGTAAGCTGGAGATCAATACCGCCGCGATTGCTGCTGATTTGGACAATTCCTGGGAAGTACTGGCCGAGCCGATCCAAACCGTGATGCGCCGCTATGGCCTGCCCCAGCCCTACGAGCAGCTTAAAAACTTTACCCGCGGCGCCGCCATGACGCGCGAACTGATGCAAGACTTTATCGCCGCGCTAGCCCTACCGGAGGAAGAAAAGCAGCGCCTGCTCGCCATGACGCCAGGCAGCTATACCGGTAAAGCGGCTGCGCTGGCACGGCGCATCTGAGGGCGCTGCCGCGATGGCCGCGCTGCGTTTGCAAATGCCCCCTTGGCTTGCTTAGCGTTTGCCTAGTCAGGCGCTGGCGACTTCCCCTCTTGTTGCTTCAAAGCCAGCGCCCTTTCGTACAGCGCATTGCGCGCTTCGCCGCTGATGTCGGCCGCTAATTTGACGGCAGTTTTCAAAGGCAGTTCGGCCAGTAAAAGGCGCAATAGCCGGTCGTCTTGTGCCTGTTCCGTGGGCGCTTGAGCGGCGTGCACCACCAGGGTGAATTCACCGCGCAGGCGCATGGTGTCGGCGTCCAGCCAGTCGCCCAGGGCATCGGCGCGCAGGCTGGCGATTTCTTCAAACTGCTTGCTCAGTTCGCGGCCCACGGTCAGTGTGCGCTCGCCCAGGCTGGCCAGCGCCTGCGCCAGCGCTTGCATGCGGTGCGGCGCCTCCAGCAGGACAAAGGCCCGCGATTGGCTGGCTAGCGCGTCCAGCGCCCGCACCCGCTCGCCGGTTTTACTGGGCAAAAACCCGGCGAACACAAAACCAGTGTCACCCTCGCCGCCTTGCACTGCGCCCGCTGCGCTGAGCAAGGCCGTCACGCTGCTGGCCCCGGGCAAGGGCAGCACCCGTAAACCCTGCGCGCGCACGTGAGCTACCAAGCGCGCGCCCGGGTCGCTAATGCCTGGGGTGCCCGCATCGCTGACGCAGGCCACGCGCGCGCCTTGGCGCAGCAAGTCCACCACGGTGTGGGCCGCTTGTGTTTCGTTATGCTGGTGTAGCGCCAACAATTGGGCGCTGCTTTTGTCGATACCGTAGGCGCGCAAAAGTGTGCGGGTGTGCCGCGTGTCCTCGCAGGCAATGTGGTCGGCCAGTGACAGGACATGCAAGGCACGCAGGCTGATATCGGCCAAATTACCGATGGGTGTGGCAACCACATAGAGTGCGCTTTTCGGATAATCCTGGGCACCGGCGGCCTCGTGGGCGGCCTTCAGGGCGGAGTCAAATAATGCAATCACGCAAGGGTTTCCTTGGGGCGCCAAGCGCCCAGCCTAGCAGCAAAAAAATCGGCGATGCCGCCGAGGACGAAGCCC
>CAMBFO010000075.1 GCA_945865675.1 Comamonas sp. lk | reverse complement strand
GTATTGATAACTGGCATATAAATTCTCCAAAAGATATAAATGCCAGAGTCCTGGCGTCTGAGGCAAACCGTGTCTATTTCCAGACAGCGCCTTGCCGTGAACCATTAGAAGCATTTCTTGTGCCAGCTTTATTTGCCGCTTTTTGCCGCCTTGTGCCCTAGCCACCGTCTGCCAAGCCTGCTAAGGGCTTTGGTGCGGGACGTAAAAAAGCCCGCCAGAGGCGGGCTTTTGAGGCTAGGCTTTTGGAGGGGCCAGGTGCTTATTTCAGCAGCGACAGTACGGACTGGGGTTGCTGATTGGCTTGGGCCAGCATGGCAGTGGATGCTTGCTGGACGATCTGGTTTTTAGACAACTGGCTCGATGCCGTAGCGTAGTCGGTGTCCATGATGTTGCTGCGCGAGGCGGCCAGGTTGGACGAGACGTTGCTCAGGTTGTCGGCGGTATAAGTCAGGCGGTTCATGGTAGCGCCCAATTGCGCGCGCTGACCGTTGACTGTATCCAGGGCGGCATCAAGCGTTGCCAGAGCCGAGCTGGCGCCGGTATTTGTGGAAATTGCCAAAGCGTCAATAGCCAAGCCACTTGAGCCCGTGGTAGTGTCTGCAATAGCCACGGTAAACGTTGTATCGGATGAAACGCCCACTTGGAAGGTCAGGGTGGCGGAGGCCAACACCGTGGTCGTATTCCACTTGGTTTGGGTGCCGATAGCGCTGATTTGGCTGGTCAACTCTTCAAATTCTGCATTCAGGTAAGCGCGCTGCGAATCTGAGTTCGTGGCGTTGACCGACTGCACAGCCAATTCACGCATGCGCTGCAGCATATTGGTTTGTTCGACCATGGCGCCTTCGGCGGTTTGCAAGAGGTTCACGCCGTCGTTGGCATTGCGCACTGCCTGGTTCAGACCGCGGATTTGCGAAGTCATGGTGGTGCCGATGGCTAGGCCTGCGGCGTCGTCCTTGGCGGAGTTGACGCGGTTGCCGGTGGAGAGTTTCTCCATGGCGCTGTTCATAGCACGGGAATTGCTGGCCAGCGCAGTTTGCGCCTTGAGTGCACTGATGTTGGTATTGATTGCGGGCATGGTGTTCTCCAAAAAATGAGAGGTGAAAGTCAAGTGGTAAAACAGGTCAGATAACTTGGACTCATAGAGTCCCTTTCATCCCACCAGCACAGAAACATTTTCCTGATATTTAAAGCATCGACGCTTGCTGAAAAATCTTGAGTAGTTTCCGAAAATATTTACGATTATTTCAAAAATACTCAGGCAATCTTGTTGTACAAGATACCTTTCATGGCATCAATATGGTGGGCCATTTTCAGAACGTCTTCGGTCGGAATTTGGCGCACTACGTTTCCGCTATTGAGGTCAGTCACCTTAATAACAGCGCTGTTTTTTGCGCTATCAAAGGAAAAGCCCAAACCGCGTTTGGTGGAGGTCATTTGCTCATTGAGCATATTGATCGCCGAGGACAAATTGGCGCGGGCTTGGTTGGGGTCGTATTTAATCTCGACTGGCTTGGGCGCTTCAATTTTCGGACGCTCGGGCATCGCCACTTGCACCTTGGCAAGCTTTATGGCCTCGGGTGCGGTAACCGTCGTGTTTTGGGGCGAATGCGCAGCCGCGTTGCCGCTTACCTTGCCGATTTCTGTTTCCATAGTGATCCATCCTTTCAGTGTTACCTAGGCCCAAAACGGGCACAAGTGACATGCAGCGCCCTTGCATGGACGCTCTGTGGATAGGGAATCGGCACGACCGCTCAGGACTTGAGGGTCTTTGGAAAACTATTTTCCAGGTTTATTTATTGGAATACATCGCCATCATGCCTTCGAAGGTACTCGTCAGGCCGGTTTGGGTGTTTTTGGTTTGCCCGACCATGCTGTCCATGGCGGCAAACTGCTTCTGGTAGCGGGCCAGGATTCGGGTCATGCGTTCTTCCAGGGCGGTCAAATCGTCCTGGTACTTGGTGATCCGTTTGTTGGCGTTGTCGGTTTCGATGGTCGGCGTGCCCGCTGCACCCAGCATTTTTTCCAGCGCCTTGCTGGCATCGCCCGCCAGGCCCGAGGCGTCCAGGCTAAACGCGGTCTGGTTTTCCTGGTTGCCCGATAGCAGCGTCACTGTGTCTGCAAATTTGAAATTCAACGCCAAGTCCAGGGTGACCGAGTTGGCAGTCAACTTACCGTTCTTGTCGACTTGCAGACCAATATCGCGCAAAGCCGAGAGCGTGCGCGCCGGGCCGGTACCACTGCTGCCGCCGGCGGTGGAGGAGTCGTCGGTGACCAGTCGGCGCAGCTGGTCCCGCAGCGCACGCACGCTGGAGTTCCCGGCCAAAGTGCCCCCATACGTGGCTAGGCTGGACTTGGGGTTGGTGACCTCACTGAGCAGGCTGCTGGCGTCGTTGTAGGCGGTCACCAAGGCATTGAGCTTGGCCTTGGCCACACTGGTGTCGTTGGCAAGGCTGAGGGTGGCAGCCGAGCCGGTTGCTTGGACAAAGCCGTTGACCGAGGTCGCGTTGATACCGGTGAGGTTGAGCGTTACCCCGGCAATCACATCGCTGACGGCATTGCTACTGCTGGTAATGGGCAGGCCGTTGACCTGCAGCGCCGCGTCTTTGGCCTCTTGCAACGGCTTGGTCATGCACAAATCTTTGGCCGACTGTTTTTGCACAAAGGCCAGCGCATCGCCGTTGTCGGTCAGCAGGGAAAAGGCGTTCGCGCTGCCCGAGGGGCTGGTCACGGTTAATTTGCCGCCATAGTAATTAGCCGTCAAGCCTTTGGCTTGGGCTGCTGCCGATCCGTTAAAGGCTGCGACAAAGGTGTCTGGCGTGGGCGGGTCCACCACGATGGGGTTGGCCGTGTCGCCATTGAGCGTCAGGCTCAGGGGCGATGCGGCCATGGCAGTGTCGCCCGCCGCAAAGCTTTGCGAGGACTGGCTGATTTGGGGGCGATTCAGAGAAATCGCACCAAAGTCCAGGTCGATGGCGTCGCTGCTCAAGACAAAGGCATTGCTGTTGCCGCTGGCGCCGGTGACCGTAATTTTGTAGCCATTGCCGGTATTGACCAACTGGGCGCTCAGGCCCTGACCGGCCTTGTTAATGGCATCGACCACGCCCGCCGGTGTGGCGGTGGTCACGGCTATCGAGGGGGCATTGGAGCCGTTCAGGTACAAATTGAGCGGTTGGGTGGTGATTACTTGGGACGCACTGGTAAACGATTGGGTGGATGCACTTCTTTGCTCCTGCGCCAATTGGGTCACCAATACCGAATGGCTGCCCGGCTGCGTGCTGCTGCCAGTGCTGACAGAAAAAATATCGGTTTGGTTGCTGCTGGCTATGACGGAGCTGAAATCACTCACGTCTTTCAGGTCGTCAAAGGCGGTTTTGACTGCGCTGAGGGCAAATTTGACTGCCGCGTAGCCTGAAACAATGGCTTCGTTTTTCTTGATGTTCTTATTGATCGCGTCGGCGCGCGGCGCTCTTTCGGCATCGACCAGGCTTTGCGCCAGGGACGCGGTGTCTATCCCAGAGCCGCTGCCCAGGGCCTTCATCACGTTTTGACCGCTTGCCGCTTTGCTGGTCGCGCTACTGGCGCTACTCGTGCTACTGCTGGTACTCGTGGAAGCGGACGAGCTAGAGGTGGATGAAACCGAGGTAACCATGGTGTGTGTCTGGGGACTTTAAAACGAGTCGGCTGTATTTTTAGGAACTTGAGCCCGGATCAGCCCAGGTATTTGAAAAGAGACATCTGCGAAGTCTTGGCAAACGTGCTCTGCGCCGCTTCCAGCGACAGCATCAGCTTTTGCATATTGGTCACGGCAGTGGTCATATCCAGGTCCTCCACTTGGGACAGTGCGACCGAAAGGCTTAACTTGGTATCTTCCACCACCGCGCCTTGTTGCTCCACCACCTTCATATCGGTGCCGACATCGGCTTGGGCCACCACCACGCCGCCGTGCAGCGTGTCAACTTCGGTCAGGCCGCGTTGCATCAAGCTGCGATTGCCATCATTGACGCCTTTAATCAAATCGTCGATGGCCGTGAAAAACCCCACACCCTCGCCATTTCGAACGACCCGGACAAAGGCATTGGTGCCGGGCCGGTTCAGGGGCAAGGTACGCTGCTCACCCACAGCTACGTTCATGCGCGTCTGGTCGCCTGTGTATTCCACTACGCCCCTGTCATTCTCGGTAAACGCCTGCGTATTGACTTTGCTGCCGGAAAAAATGAAATTGCCACCTGCGTCTGTGCTGTTGGCAACGCTCAGCAGCTGATCACGCAGGCCTTTCATCTCGGTGGCAATCGCTCTGCGACTGACTTCGCCCTGACTGGCGTTATTGGCTTGAATCGCCAATTCCTTGATCCGCACCAACACTTCGCTGGCATTGCTCAGGTTAGCGCTTTCCGAATCTAGGCGGCCTTGCACCTGACTTAAGGCCTTGGTGTAGGTATCCTGCCGCGCGATCACCGATTTGAGGCGCGTGATGCTCGCGGCCTGATTGGGCGCATCACTAGGGTTGAGCACCTGTTTTTGCGCCGCAATCTCCTGTTGCGATTTGGCCAAATCATTTTGGATGCTGACCATTTGCTTGCTGGCGCGGTCAAAAAGGTAGCTGGTGGATATTTGCATGATGGTGTTTCCTTGGCTGATCAGACCCGCAGCACGGCTTCGAATAATTGGCTGGCAATCTGCAGCACTTTGGCCGAGGCCTGGTAGGCCTGCTGGTAGCGAATCAGGTCGGCCGCCTCTTTGTCCAGGCTTACGCCAGAAATCTCGTCCCGCGATTTCAGCGCCTGCTCATTAACCACTTTCAGCGCCGTCTGCGAAATGGCCGCCTGCCTGGCGATATTGCCCATCTCGTTGACTTGGTCGATGTAGGAGTTCGTCAGCGTCTTGCTGCCGACGACGGCCTTGGTTTCTAGCTCCGAAATAGAGAGCAAATTGTCGTTATTGCCCAGGCCGTCCTTATTGCCATCCAAGGTGAACACGTCATTGACTTTGGGCACTCCGGTAAAGGAAATGTTCAGCCCCTGAAAGCTTACGCCGGGGTTAAGTTGCTCTGGGTCGAACACGCGCTCGGCCACCACGGTAGCGCCCAGGCCAGGTTTGGTCGCGTCTTTGGAAGAGATGGTGTAGTAAAGCGCGCCTTTGTACTTGGCAGGGTCCTGGAAAAATTTCACGTCCAGGGTTTGGCCACGCAAATTTTGCTTGGCATCGGCCGCTTGTCCGGAGTAGGTGGCCGACACCGCAGCATTGCCCGGGCCGGTGACAAAGATCAAAAGGTCGTCCTTGACCTCGCCGCTGACAAACGCGCCGGTGCGAAAGCCCAGTTGCGCCAACTGGTTGGGTGAGCCCGCGCCAAAGCCCAATTGAATCGGCCCCGAGGGCTTGAAGTCGTACTTCACCCTAAAGGTCGTGGCAATTTGTCCCAGGGCCGTGACCAAAGAGGTGCCGGTGGCGTCCGAGGCGACGGCCGAAGTCCGGATGTCCTGACCCCGGTGCTGTTCGTCATTGCGGATCTCTAAATCACCCAGGGCGTTGACTGTCGCGATGACACCCGCGCCGCTGTTACTAATGTTGGTGGCAAAGTCTTCCAAAGTTTCCACGTCGCCCATGAAGACCTTTTTCCAAACGCCTGCGTCCTTGATAAACAGGGGCTTGTCGAAATTGACTTGGTCCTTTTTGATGGTCACCGTGTTGATGGGCTCGGCCGGCCATGAGCCATTGACAATACCCAAAGCGTTGCTTTGGTAGGTGTATTGGCTGTTAGCGGTGCCAGCGATCGGGCTGCCGTTACTGAAAGTGGTTGCCTTCAACCCGAGGGCTGTATCCAAGGTACTCCCATCGTTATCAACCCCCGTGGCTGAAATACCGATGTTTTGGCCCAGGTGTGCCGCGTCATTTCGGATCTCCAATTTGCCATCAGCGTTGACAATTGCAATCACGCTTGGCCCGCTGAAGGTCTTGGCAGGTGACCCGAGGGCTGTATCCAAGGTACTTCCATCGTTATCAACCCCCGTGGCTGAAATACCGATGTTTTGGCCCCGATGAGTAGCGTCATTTCGGATCTTTAAAACACCATCTTCTACTACCGCTTCGACATGCGCGTCGCTAACGTTGATGCGTGCGGCCAAGCCTTCTAATGTCGAAATGCCCGACATGTCCACTGATTTCCAGTCTGCCGCTAAGCCTGAGCCGTTGAGGTATAAGGGCTTGCTGTAATCGACTTGGTTTGCAGCGATGGTCGCCGTTGTGGTGTTAATGCGGTCAGCTAGGAGTTGTAGGCGATCACCCGCGGGTTGCAATGTCGAAATGCCCGACATATCCACAGCTTTCCAATCACCGGCGAGGCCCGAGCCGCTGAGGTACAAGGGCTTGTTGTAATCGATTTGGTTTGCAGCGAAGGTCGCCGTGGTCGTGGCGATGCTGCCTGAAATGCGTATCTTGGGGTTAGTGTCGCTCGCTATGCTGCCGAGTATGAGGTTTTGGCTGTCATCGCTTAGGCGCGCGGTTACCTGGGTCTGGCCCGCTTTGTCATTGATGGCCTTCGCGATGGCCAGCATTGCCGAGCGAAAGCCTGGCATTGCCAGATTGAGCGCCTGTTGGTAGTTCTGTTTTTCCAGCGCACTAGCCGATGCAAGCGGCGGATCTGGCAATTTCGGAATCCGGATATTTCCCAGTTCAATAGGCTGCCCATTGATCATCAAGCCTTTGGCGTTGAGCTTTCCTCTAATGTCAGTACCCAGATCGATTTTGGAGGTGCTTATAACGACCGCATCAATGGCTGGCTTAATCAAGTCCACTTTGCCATGGAAGGTGGTGGAGCTGATGCCCAAGGCAGTGATCGAGGTGAGGCCGGGGTTGTCGGACAGCGTGGCCGAGACACTGATGTCGTCGCCTGCCTGAGCCACTTTGAAAGTGCGTGGCGCAATACCCAAGGCCGTCGTCGAGTTAGTTTGTGGGGCGTCGCTGGCCTCGGTTGAAATACTGATGTCCTCACCGGCTCGGCTGGCCGTTCTGCTGATGACCAGATCAAACCCGCTCAATCGCGCTTGGACTCCGGCGCCGGCATTGTTGATGGCCGCAACCAATTCTTCGGGCGTCGTGACCGATGCGGTGACGATTTCCTTCCAGGTGCTACCGTCCTTGATAAAAAGCGGCAGACCGGTCAAGCCATTGTTCAGAGGTAGCTGGCTGATATTGATGGAAATATCATTGGACTTCACGTTGTTGGTGATGATCAATTCGCCCGTCGAATTGACCACCGCTTCCACGCCTGCGTTCGCTTGGTTAATGGCTTTGGCCAGCGCGGCGGTCGAATCCGTGTTCTTGGTTTGCACCGCCTGCCCTTGGATGTAGAGCGGCATGCCAAAGCGGATATCTTGGGGTTTGATCACAATGACATTGCTAGCCTTGGCCGTTACGCCGGTGACCGCAGTGGATTGGTTAACCCATTGTGCGACGGCCGATGATTGCAGCGCAGTGCCATCGCCGGGTGGGGTCAAATTCCCCAGGGCGTGCCCATTAAGCGTGAACGAGCCTTCCGGAAAGGAGCCGTTGGGCGGGGGCGGCATCGTGTTTTTTGTCAGGGTGGCGATGCGGTTTCCGCTTAATACGGCCGGCAGATAGTTGTATCCGGTCACCGCATCTTGACTGTCCAAGATCGGTTCTGCCGGCACTTTCGCCTGCGCGCCATAGAAAATATTCATGCCCTTGTACCCAAGGACTTGGGTGCCATCGGCTGAGAGGCCCGATTTGTTAAGGTATTCGTCACTCAGGGTGGCGCCTTGCGCAAAGCCGTTTTCCGCTTTGACCAGGTTGTCCTCGGCCAGCGCACTGATGTCGCTGGAACCCATCAGGTGCCTGCCGTCGCGCGTGTAGATTTGCAGTTGCTGGCCGGGCTGCATATTGTCCAAATAGACACTGACGTCTTGCAGGCCCAGGTTCACCGCAGCGACGCTGGTCACGCCCATACTAGAGCTGACGTTGATTTGTTTTGCAATGCCTACGCTGGCGTTGTTGAGTAATACCGTTTGCAGGGCCGGCGGCCCGGCTACAGTGGTCGCTGCATTGTTGCCGGTGCTGGCTGCCGGGCTCAGGTCGTAGGCGACTTTGGCATTGGTGCCGCTGGGATTTTTTTCTCCTTCGACCACCCTGAATTGGGCGCCTGCTGCGACCATCAGCGGATCATCGAAAGTTACCTGCATGCCGCCAGCCAGGTTAGCGGCCTTGGGGTCAAAAGTAAACATGGCCTGCCCGGCTTTGCCGTAGCCGTCAACACCCTCCTCGTGGATCTTGTTTACTTCATTGGCAAAGGTTTGCGCCAGGCCGTCCAGCGCAGTGCGCGAGCCCCCCAGCACTTGCGCCCTGAAGGCCAAAATGCCCGAAAGTGAGCCGCTGGTGATCCTGCTGAGCGAGCTGGGGTTACCGTAAGGGTCCAGCACCAGTGCCACTTTTTCCGTCGAGGCCGAATCAAAATTGGCCGCGATCATGAAAGACTTTTGATTATTCACCAGCACGTCGGCATTGATGGTAGGCCCGGCGCTCACCGTGACAATGCCATTGACCTCAAACCGGGTGTTGATACGTGCGAATACCGATAGCTGCTTGAGCAATAAATCGCGCTGGTCCAGCAAATCGGGCGGTTGTCCGGCCTCTATTTTTTGCTTGGCCAATTGGGTATTGACTTTGGCGATTTGATCCGTCAGCGTATTGATTTGATTGATCGAGCTTTCCAAATCCTGCTGTGTTTGCTCTTGTACCAAGTCCAGTTGCGACGACAGCTGGCCAAAGCGGTCGGCTACGCCCTGGGAGTCGCGGATAAAGCCGCTGCGCAGCACGGTGGACGCTGGGTCTCCGGAAAGGTTGCGCGCCGATGCGAAAAATGCATCAAAGGCTGTATTGAGGCCCATGGTGGAACTGCCCAGCACATCGACCACGCGGTTTGCGTAGTTCACCATCGGGCCTTGGGCCTCCAGGTCGCTGGTGGTGTTGCGTAAATTGGATTCGACAAAGGCGTCGTATTGGCGCTTGATACGGTCCAGTCCCACACCAGAGCCGAGAAAGGCGGCGCCGTACTTGGTGACCGGCAAGGCGGACAGCGAGACGTCCTGGCGCGAATAGCCATCCGTCGACACGTTGGCAATGTTGTTACTGACGGTGGTCAGCGCCTGTTGGTAAACCGAAACCGCGTTTCCGGCAATGCCGGCCATATCTGTCATGGCTTGGCTCCGTCAGTGCTTTGGCTGTTAGTCACCGTCAGGCCCGAAGGCGAGGCCGCCGAAACACCGGTTAAGGGCATAGCACCAGGTGCTTTGGGTAAAGGCGCCAGCGTCGGCGCAGCGGCCTGCAAGGCTATCGGGCTAGCAGGCGGCGTTTGCAAAGGCATTGCCTTCGGTTCGCGCGCCTTGAGCATTTGTGCCGTGCTGGGCTGGGTGGCGTTGGGGTCGGGCATGTGCTTGACCAGCATGTCGGCCAGTCCCAGGGCATTGCGCTTGGCCATGGACAGCGAGACTTCCTTGTCAAACATGCCCTGAAAGGTTTCTTCGGCTTGCGATTCATTCATACCACTCTTGGGCACCGCATCGCGCATGGTCTTCATCATCATTTGCAAAAACATGGCCTCAAACTGCTGCGCTGTCTCGCGGGTAGCAGCTTTGGCGTCGGTGCGTGCCTGGCCCTTGAGCTTGCCCAGACCGCCAAAGTCCAGGTAGGAGCCGGTGACGGCAGCAGCCGACGGGGGCATGGCATTGGTGAGCGGGTCCATGGGGCAGGGCAGTCTTGTAAGTGTCTAAGGGGCTAAGGGGCGTTGATCAGATAACCAGCAATTCGGCGCGCAGGCTGCCCGAGCTTTTCAGGGCTTCCAAAATCGCGATCAGGGCCGAGGGCGTAGCGCCCACCTGGTTCACCGCATCGACGATCTGGCGCAGGTCCACGCCGGGCTGGAACAAAAACATAGGCTTGTTGGGCTCGCCCACTTTGATCTCGGCGTTTTGCACGTCTTTGGTCGTGCCGCCCGAAAAAGCGCCTGGCTGCGATACCTCGTTGGTCATGGCGACCGACACGGTAATCGTGCCGTGCGTGACCGCAGCGGCGGTAACTTTGACATTGCGGCTAATTACCACCGTGCCAGTGCGTGCGTTGACCACCACGCGGGCAGGGGGCTCGCCGGGCTGCACGTCGATGTTTTCGATCATGCTCATGAACGAGACGCGCTGGCTGATGTCCATGGGCGCGCGCACCACGATGGAAACACTGTCGAGCGCATTAGCAACATCGGCGCCAAATTTGGAATTGATCGCCTGCATGATGCTGTTGGCGGTGGTGAAGTCGCTTTCACGCAGGTTGAGCAGCACGTTGTCAGATTTGTCAAAAGAATTGGGCACTGCGCGCTCTACCGTGGCACCGCCAGGGATGCGCGCCGAGGTGGTCACGCCAATCGATACCTTGGAGCCCGCGCCACCTGCGTCTATGCCGGTGGAGGTCAGCGCGCCTTGGGCCAGGGCGTAAATCTGCCCATCCACACCGCGCAAGCTCGTGAGCAGCAGGTTGCCCCCGCGCAGGCTGGAAGCCGCGCCTATGGCCGATACATTGATGTCGATGCGCTGGCCCGGTTTGGCCATGCCGGGCAGGTCGGCGGTGATCATTACTGCCGCCACATTGGCCAGCTCGTCACTGCCGCTGGCAATGGCGTTGCTAAATTTGTCGATGTCATTGTCCTGGTTCAGGCCCATGCGGTTGAGCAAGGTCTTCATGCTCTGGCTGGTGAACGTAGCTTTTTTGTCGCCCGTGCCCTGCAAACCTACGACCAGGCCGTAGCCGATCAGCTGGTTACCGCGCATGGCGGCCATGCTGGTCAAGTCTTTGATGCGGTCTGCATGGGCAGTCGAAAAGCTGGCGGCCCACAACAAGGCCATCAGGCTGATGAGTCGGAAAAATGTGTACATGGTGCTTGGCCGGTAAAGAGGTCGTGCTTAAAAGGGCATGAACTTAAGAATGCCGCTGGTTCCCCAACCGGCGCGGCTGGCGGCGGCCTCGTCGCCAATGCCGCGGTAGCTGATCTGGGCATTGGCCAGGCGGCGCGATAGCACGGTGTTATTGGGCGCAATGTCTTCGGGCCGCACCACGCCAGAGACTTGGATAACTTCACTGCCTTCAGACAGTGCTACTTGTTTTTCCCCGCGCAGCACCAGGTTGCCGTTGGGCATGATTTCGATCACGGTGACCGTCACCGAGCCCGTCAGCGTTTGCTCTTGGTTGGTCTGGCCTGAGCCGTCATTCGTGACCGTGCTACCCAATTCGGGGCCCAAGTCACCAAAGATGTTCAGCAGGCCCTTGGAGCTGACTTTGGCGCCTGCGGTTTTCTTCAAGGTCGCGTTTTGCGAGCGGTTGGCGCTGGTGTTCTCGGCCAGCAGCACCGATACCAGGTCGCCCACCACATAGCTGCGGCCCACACCAAAAAATGCTTCGCTGCGGCTGCTGTTAAAAATCGCGCCGGTGGCGGGTTTGGACTGGGCATCGACGACGGGGTACACCGGCTTAAAGCCTTCGCTGTGCACCAGCGGTTGGGGCGGCATCACGGAACAGGCGCTCAAAGTCGCCACCAGCAGGGCCAGGGCCAGGCGCCGTATCAAGGTGGTGCAGGGCATCGCGATTCTCCGAAAAAGGGTTGGCAGGGCTGAAATCTGGGTGTTTGCCTGTCGTCTTTCCGGACAACTGGCAAGCTCTTGCCATGATTCGCAATAAATGTGCCAGTGCCCTAGGGCCTGTATCGCGTGCGCCCAAGCAAAACGGCCTCTGGGAGCAGAGGCCGTTAGTGGGGTAGCGGGGGTAACGCCGGTAGCGCTGCTTACATGTTCTGGTTGATGTACTTGAGCATGCCATCCACAGCAGAAATCGCCTTGGAGTTGATTTCGTAAGCGCGCTGGGTTTCGATCATATTGACCATTTCTTCCACCACATTCACGTTAGACGCTTCTAGCGTGCCCTGCATCAAGTTGCCTGCGCCGTTCACGCCGGGCTGCAGCACCTGCGGTGCGCCGCTGGCGGGGGTTTCTTTCATCAGGTTTTGGCCTGCTGCCATCAAACCGGCCGGGTTCAGAAAACGGGCGATCTGGATTTGGCCCAACACGGCTTGTCCGCCGGTATTGAGCTCGACCGACACCGTACCGTCGCGACCAATCGTGATGGTGGAGGCATTGGGTGGGATCGTCAGCGCCGGTGAGAGTGGGGAGCCGCTGGAAGTCACCAGCTGGCCAGTAGCCGAGACCTTAAATCCGCCATCGCGGGTGTAGGCCGTCGTGCCATCAGGTTGGGTGACCTGGAAATGGCCTTCGCCGGAAATCGCCACATCGAGCGGGTTCTGGCTGTTAATCATATTGCCCTGCACATTGAGCTTTTCGGTGGCCACAATGCGCACACCGGTGCCGAGCATCAAGCCCGTAGGCGCCTGGGTGTTGGTACTGGTCTGGCCGCCAGCCTGGCGGATGTTTTGGTAGAGCAGGTCTTCAAAGACCGCGCGGTCGCGCTTAAAGCCGGTGGTGTTGACGTTGGCCAGGTTATTGGAGATCACGTTCATACGTGTCTGCTGGGCGTCTAGGCCGGTTTTGGCCACCCACATTGATGCGTC
>CAMBFO010000074.1 GCA_945865675.1 Comamonas sp. lk | reverse complement strand
TGATCGACAAGGCCATGACGCTCAAGCGCGAAAAAATTGGACCTGTTTTGGGGCGCGTGAGTGCAGAACAGTTGACCCAGGTCGAGCGTGGCTTGGCTGTATTTTTGGGAATCGCCAAATGAAACTGAGACGCTTACCGCTGAATGCTTGGGCCTTGCTGCTGCTGGTGAACCTGTGGCGATACCAGACAGCGCTGGCCGCAGATGCGCCCACAGGCAAGCAAGGGGAAGCAGGCTTTCTGGTGAGTTTGAAACCGGTGCAAGGCACTGGCGTACCGATATCGACTTAGATCCCCTACGCCAAAGCCCCGAATACCCGGCCTGGAAGCAGCAGCACTTTCCCAATGAATGAAGCAAGGACGCCCAAATGACGAATAGCCCATACACCGCCCGCCCATTTAAAGTTTTAGGCATCCAGCAAATCGCCATTGGCGCGCCAAACAAACAGCGACTTAGAGCCCTGTGGGTGGACATGCTGGGCCTGGAAATGACGGGCACATTTCAAAGCGAGCGCGAAAACGTCGATGAAGATATTTGCGCCATCGGCAGCGGCCCTTTCAAGGTGGAAGTGGACTTGATGCAGCCCATAGACCCGGACAAAAAACCGGCTGTGCACAATACGCCGCTCAACCACGTCGGGCTGTGGATTGACGATCTACCGGCTGCCGTGGACTGGCTGATGCAGCAAGGCGTGCGCTTTGCGCCGGGCGGCATACGCAAGGGTGCGGCCGGTTTCGATATTTGCTTTTTGCATCCCAAGGGCAGTGAAGAATTTCCGATTTCGGGGGAGGGTGTGCTGATCGAATTGGTGCAGGCGCCACCCGAAGTGGTCAGCGCGTTTTCGCGTTTGGCGCTTGCGCCTTAGCTCTGGCGCGCCCGCGCCATGGCGGCTTCGATCAGCGCTTTTTTGCGCTCCAGCTCGACCGGATCGCTGATGCGCGAATGCTTGGCCAGGTCTGAAAGTTTGTCCGCAGCCTCTTCTGCCTTGGCCTTGCGCTTGGACTGCGCGCTCTTTGCGCGGCGGCTCTGCGCTGCTGCATAGCGCGTACGCGCCGTCTGCGCCAAGTCTTCGGACCAGGCTTGCCAGCCGGTGGGCAGGTTCTGCTCAGGGCTCGCGTTATGCACTGGCTCCAGCAATATGCAATCGACCGGGCAGACGGGGATGCACAGCTCGCAGCCGGTACAAAATGCTTCTATCACCCCATGCATGCGCTTGTTGGTGCCGTAGATGGCATCGGTCGGGCAGGCTTCTATGCACAAGGTGCAACCTATGCACCAGTCCTCGTCAATAAAGGCCACAGTGCGCGGGCCTTCAAGGCCAAATTCCGGGTTCAGCGCTAGAACGGCCTGGCCGGTAATGGCCGATAGGCGTTCAATGCCTTGTGCCCCACCCGGCGGGCATTGGTTGATGGGCGCTTCTTGTGCCGCAATGGCATGCGCATAGGCCGCGCAATCGGGGTAGCCGCAGCGCGTGCACTGGGTTTGCGGCAGCGCATCAAGGATGCGCGCAGCCAGCACGTCAGCAGGGAGCGGCGTGGCTGTCACCGCATCCGTATCAAGCTTTGCGCGCGGCCTTGGCGCGTACCGGCTTGGCAGCCGGTTTTTTCACAATAGCAGCCTTGGCAGTCGTTTTCGATGCTTTCGCCACCGGTGTTGCCAATACGGGCTTGGAAACCGGGCGGCGCGCTTTGGTCGCAGGCTTCGTGGTGGGTGTCACTACATCTGCTTTAGCCATAGTCGCAACAGGCATCGCACCCGCCGGTTGGTAGCTACTGATGAAGGCTTTCACGGTGGGGTACACCAGGTCACGCCAGCGTCGGCCCGAAAAAATACCATAGTGGCCGGCGCCGGCTGCCTCAAAATGTTTTTTGTGCGCCGGCGGCACACCGGTGCACATCTCATGCACGGCGCGGGTTTGGCCCGAGCCGGAAATATCGTCCAGCTCGCCTTCCACCGACAGCAATCCAGTGCTCTTGATTGCAGAAGGGCGCACGCGCTCGGTGTCACCGCGAGGGGAGCGCACATCCCAGGTGCCGTTCACCAAACTGAAATCCTGGAACACCACTTTGATGGTGTCCAGGTAGTAGTCCGCGTCCATGTCCAGCACGGCGTTGTATTCGTCATAAAACTTACGGTGCGCTTCGGTGCTGACGTCATCACCTTTGATCAGATCTTTGAAATAATCGTAGTGGCTTTTGGCGTGGTGGTCTGGGTTCATGGCCACAAAACCGGTGTGCTGCAAAAAGCCTGGATAGACACGGCGCCCTGCGCCAGGGAATTTGCCCGGCACTTTGTAAATCACATTGTTTTCAAACCAGTTGTAGCTTTTATTCATGGCCAGGTTGTTGACGGCAGTGGGCGATTTACGTGCGTCAATCGGGCCGCCCATCATGGTCATGGACAAAGGTGTTTTTTCATTGCGCGAAGCCATCAGCGACACAGCGGCCAGCACTGGCACCGTGGGTTGGCAAACGCTCATTACATGGCAGTTGCCGTATTTGCCTTGCACATGGCGAATGCAATCCTGCACATAGTTGACGTAGTCATCCAGATTGAATCGACCTTCGGACAGCGGCACGAGGCGTGCGTTTTTCCAGTCGGTGATATAGACCTTGTGGTCTTTGAGCATGGTTTTGACGGTATCGCGCAGCAGCGTTGCGTAGTGGCCCGAAAGCGGCGCTACGATCAGCACGACCGGCTGGTCCTTGATTTTGATCAGCGTGTCCGAATCGTCGGTCAGGCGCTTAAAACGCAACAAATTGCAAAAGGGGCGGCTCCACTCGATGCGCTCGTGAATCGCCACCTCGACGCCATTGACCTCTACGGTACGCAAGCCGAATTCGGGCTTTTCGTAGTCTTTGGCCAGGCGGTGCATCAACTCATAGCCCGCCGACATACGTTGTGAAAGTGAGTTTTGTGCCAGAGGCGAGGCCGGGTTTGACAGCGACTTGGCCGCGAAATTGGCCAGGTCGGAAAAGGGCTCCATCAGTGCGCGCTGGGTCTCGTAAAGTTCATACAGCATCGGGCCATCCTTTGGAAAATGTTGCAGTGCAATATAACAGCATTTCCTGCACGGCACGCTTACGCTTCGTAAATCCGACGCGTTTTCTTTATCCTATGGCGCACTCAGAGCACCTTGGCAATTGACTGGCACACATAGGCCATGTTTTTGCCGTTCAGCGCGGCCACACACATGCGGCCGGTGTCGGTGCCATACACGCCAAATTCATTGCGCAGGCGCACCATCTGGTCCCTGTTCAGGCCGGAATAGCTGAACATGCCGATTTGGCTGGTGATAAAACCCATGTCGCGGGCCACGCCAGCCGCTTTCAGGCCCTCGACCAGCTGTTGGCGCATGGTTTTGATGCGCACGCGCATGGTGCCCAGCTCCTCTTCCCACTGGGCGCGCAATACCGGGCTGCCCAGTACAGCGGCCACTACCGCGCCACCGTGGATGGGCGGGTTGGAGTAATTGGTGCGGATCACGATTTTGAGTTGGCTGAGCACCCTTGCGCACTCTTCCTTGTCCTGACAGACCACGCTGAGGGCGCCGACGCGCTCGCCATAGAGGCTAAAGCTCTTGGAAAACGAGGTAGCCACGAAAAAATTCAATCCGGCGGCCACAAACCTGGCGACCACTGCGCCGTCTTCGGCGATGCCGTGGCCAAAGCCTTGGTAGGCCATGTCCAGGAAAGGAGTGAGGCTGCGCGCCTTTATCACGGCGATCACCTGGTCCCATTGCGCTGGGGTGATGTCGTAGCCGGTAGGGTTGTGGCAGCAGGCGTGTAAAACCACAATCGTGCCCGATGCGGCGGCATTGAGCGAGGCCAGCATGCCTTCAAAGTTGACCGCGTGCTTTTGACTGTCGTAATAGGCGTAGGTCTCGACCTTGAAACCGGCGTGGCTAAACAGCGCTCGGTGGTTTTCCCAGCTGGGGTCCGAAATCAAGACGGTCGCACCGGGGTTGACGTAGTGCAAAAAGTCCGCGCCGATTTTTAAGCCGCCGGTGCCGCCCACGGCTTGCACGGTAGCCACGCGCCCGGAAGTGACAGCTTCGGAACCTTCGCCAAACACCAGTCCTTTGACGGCGCTGTCGTAGGCGGCAATCCCGTCAATCGGCAAATAGCCGCGCGCCGTGGGCTTTTCCATCATGGTTTTTTCAGCGGCCTGCACGCATTGCAGCAAGGGCAGCTTGCCGTTCTCGTCGAAATACACGCCCACGCCCAAGTTGACTTTATGGGGATTGGTATCAGCATTGAATTGTTCGTTCAGACCCAAAATCGGGTCGCGTGGGGCCATTTCGACGGCGGAGAAAAGAGACATGAAGTAGTCCTGAAGCAGTTGGGGGAGGGTGCGCCCGCTTCTGAGCCGGGCCATAGGAAAAGCATTTGTGCATTTTAGCCTTCGTGCGTTCGTCTGACAGTCGGCTCAGGCATCGGCCTGCGGCTTGGGATGCGGCGCGGCAAAGCGTACTGCGCTAAGCTTGCGGGTTGTGCTCTTATCGCCCCCCATGTCTGAACCTCTTGAAGTTATAGCGCCCCATCGCCCGGGCGAATTCGTCAGCTTTGCGGACTCGCCCTTTGAGCTGTACCAGCCTTATCCCCCGGCCGGCGACCAGCCGACGGCGATTGCGCAGCTGGTTGAGGGCGTGCGCGACGGCGAGGTGTTTCAGACCCTGCTGGGCGTGACCGGGTCGGGCAAGACTTTCACCATGGCCAATGTGATTGCCCAGCTGGGACGGCCGGCGATTATTTTCGCGCCCAATAAAACCTTGGCGGCGCAGCTCTACAGCGAGTTTCGTGAATTTTTCCCGAACAACGCGGTGGAGTATTTCGTCAGCTATTACGACTACTACCAGCCCGAGGCCTACGTGCCGCAGCGCGATTTGTTTATTGAAAAGGACTCGGCGATCAATGAGCACATCGAGCAGATGCGCTTGTCTTGCACCAAAAGCGTACTCGAGCGGCGCGATGTGATCATCGTCGCCACCGTCTCGGCGATTTACGGCATTGGCCAACCCGAGGCCTACCACCAGATGGTGATGACGCTGCGCGCTGGCGACAAGCTAGGCCAGCGTGACATGATCATGCAGCTGGTGCGCATGCAGTACCAGCGCAATGACATGGATTTTTCGCGCGGTACCTTTCGCGTGCGCGGCGACACGATCGACATCTTCCCGGCTGAGCACAGCGAGATGGCCATCCGCGTGGAGTTGTTTGACGACGAGATCGAGTCGCTGCAACTCTTTGACCCGCTGACCGGGCGCATCCGTCAGAAGATTCCGCGCTTTACGGTGTACCCCAGCAGCCATTACGTCACGCCGCGCGAGCAGGTGCTGATGGCGGTGGAAACCATCAAGACGGAGCTATCGGATCGGCTCAAAGAACTGGTGGGTATGGGTAAATTGGTGGAGGCGCAGCGCCTGGAACAGCGCACCCGCTTTGATCTGGAGATGCTCAGCGAAGTAGGACATTGCAAAGGCATTGAAAACTACTCGCGCCATTTGTCGGGCGCCGCGCCCGGCGAACCCCCAGCCACACTCACCGACTACCTGCCCAAAGACGCCCTCATGTTTTTGGACGAGAGCCATGTGCTCATCGGCCAATTGGGCGCGATGTACAACGGCGACCGTTCGCGCAAAACCACGCTGGTGGAATATGGCTTTCGCCTGCCCAGCGCGCTGGATAACCGGCCTTTGAAATTTGAAGAATTCGAGCGCAAGATGCGCCAGGCGGTCTTCGTCTCAGCAACGCCGGCCCAGTGGGAAAAAGACCATACCGGCCAGGTGGTAGAGCAATTGGTGCGGCCCACCGGGCTGGTGGACCCGGAAGTGGAAGTGCGCCCGGCCAGCTCGCAGGTAGACGATGTGCTGCAGGAAATCCGCATTCGGGTGGACAAAAACGAACGCGTACTGATTACGACGCTCACCAAGCGCATGGCCGAGCAACTGACCGACTACCTGAGCGACAACGGCGTGAAAGTGCGCTACCTGCACAGCGACGTGGACACGGTGGAGCGGGTGGAAATCCTGCGCGATTTGCGCTTGGGCGCCTTTGACGTTCTGGTAGGCATCAACCTACTGCGCGAAGGTATCGATTTGCCCGAAGTCTCGCTGGTGGCGATTTTGGATGCGGACAAAGAAGGCTTTTTGCGCTCGGAGCGTTCGCTCATCCAGACCATAGGCCGGGCTGCGCGTAATTTGCATGGTCGGGCGATTTTGTACGCTGACCGTATCACCGACTCTATGGCGCGCGCTATCGGCGAAACCGAGCGGCGGCGCACGCGCCAGGTGGCCTACAACCTGGAGTACGGCATCACGCCGCGCAGCATCGTCAAAGAAGTGCGTGACCTGATCGACGGCGTGTACAGCGAAAAAGCCGGTAAAGAGGCCGACCGCCTGGAGCGCGACGCGATGCAGCGCGCCCAGGTGGAGGAGATGAGCGAAAAAGACGTGGCCCGTGAGATCAAGCGCCTGGAAAAACTCATGATGGAGCACGCTCGCAACTTGGAGTTCGAAAAAGCCGCGCGGGTGCGAGACCAACTGGCCATCCTGAAGGAGCAGGCCTTTGGTGCGGCCGGGCGCGACAACGTGGTGCTGCTGCCGCTGCGGGCTTGATTGGCAGCATCCATGCTTGCCGGGGTCAGTTGATGATTTCACTCGGGAAATCAACATATTGCTACTATGAAGTCACGGTTCAGGTTGAATGCTAAACATCCTCAGCTACCTAACCATCAGTTAATCAAAGTTGCAGTGCGTGCTTCAAGCCGCCAAATGATCAATGATTAGCGTAAGTTACAAATATAAACCAGCAATTGATGCTAAAAAAGATAATGCATGCAACTACCCCATAGATACTATCCAAGCGTCTGGCTTTAATATCCATCTCTGGGTCTGGATGCTCAATCCATTTGGTGGCAATGATCAGCTCCGCCATGAGGCAGATTAAAAAAACATAGCCCGTGACATAGAGGGCATCCATCAAGTTCATGTACTGCAAAGCGGGTAGATCGTTGCCATTTGATATTTGCAAGGCAACCAGGGAAAGAATGGAGAAAATGGCGATTTGAAACCTAGAGTCGATGAGTTTGGGATTCAGCATCAAGGCAAATACGCCGCAGATGATGGCGAGCCAAATAGGCAGTATATTTTTGACAAAAGAAGTTAAAACATTGCGGTAAATAGGTAGCTGAAAATCTAGACGTGAGTAAACACCGTTTTCCAACATTCGCGGGTCACCGAAATTCATCGGGTAGGTGTAGTTTGAGACGGTTAGTGTGGGGGTTTTAAATTCAAAGCCTGGTATCTTAAGGGCTGGATTGATACTGACCTCTTCAACTTCATACACAAGGCCTTGCGCATCTTTGGCCGCATCTTCGATCAGAATAACCAAATTTTGTTTATCAAATGGATAGGCGCGCAAATCCATTTTCTCACTCATGCGGCCCTGTACATGAATTACTTGGTAAAAAGAGCCGTCGGCTAGTCTGTCAGGTTTTTCGGTTGGCGTTGTTTTTATGGTGGCCCATGACTCCGAATGATTCATAAACTCGAAAGTCGCGGTGGGATCAAGGTCAGGATTGGTCCATTTAAACCAAATATAAAAGTCTAATAAATAGTTATTCGCCCGCATGTCAATGCTTTGTACATCATTGAGGTACATGCCGACTTTGATAACCTCAGGATTTTTTTTATTGGAAATAGACTTGGCTTTTTGTATGGCGCTGGCCTTGCTTAATGGTTTGGCTATATCAGCAGGGTTGGGGCTACTTTGCGCCAAAATAAAGGAGCTACTGAAAGTCATGCTTATTAATAAAGCTGTTTTAAAGATCCAATTTTTCATTTGATTATCTCCACTTATTATTAACCGTATTTACTACACGTCTCAAAGCTCAAACACCTTGATCTCTTCAAACTCACCCTGCGCAATGCGCTCTTGCCAATGTTTGGGCCCTGTGATGTGGGCGCTGCGGCCCTTGCTATCTAAGACAACCGTAACTGGCCCCTCAACTAGTGAACCCCATGGCCTTGGCATTAACGGCCGCGCGTTCGCAAAATCGGGACTCGGCGTTTTGAACCGTCGGCCAGTTGGTGGTGTGGCCGTGCCACCAGCATGGTTACCCTCCTTTGGCATGTGGAAAACGCAAAAAATATAATTATTTATATGCACTATACATCCAAATTTGCAATTATTAGGGGCAACTGATAGCCCACATTGCCATGCCGCTGCGGGCTTGATTGATAAAGATAAATACCGGCCGGTCTATTTACCCGAGCAAAACAGTAGGTTGTTGGGTATACTTGAGTCCGTTAGTCAACTTAACACCGATTCAGGAGCCCGCCATGCGCCTCACCACCAAAGGCCGTTTCGCTGTCACCGCGATGATTGATCTGGGCCTGCGCCATGCCAGCGGCCCGGTGACCTTGGCGGCTATCAGCCAGCGCCAGCAAATCTCGCTCTCCTATTTGGAGCAGTTATTCGGCAAGCTGCGCCGCAACGAGCTGGTGGAATCCACCCGTGGCCCCGGCGGCGGCTACACCTTGGCGCGGCGCGCGGCGGACATCACCGTGGCCGACATCATCACCTCGGTGGACGAACCCATAGACGCTACCCATTGCGGCGGCAAAGAAAATTGCCAAACCGACGGCTCGCGTTGCATGACCCACGATTTGTGGAGCGCACTGAATCTGCGCATGGTCGAATTTTTGAACTCGGTGACCCTGCAAAAATTGGTGGACGACCAATTGTCCAAAGGCCTGCAAGTCGAAGCAAAGCCCAGTATCAAGCGCGCGATCTCGGCGATTCCGGTGTCGCAACCGGTACGCATTAACGCACCCAATTCGGTGTTCGCCTTGGGAAACGCCTTTTCCAAAGTCTGACCCCTGGCGAGCCAGCGCCCAGAGGGGCGTCACGCTTGCCCCAAGCCATTTAATTTACTGAGCACTTACCGCCATGGACTCCACGCCCCACTTTCCGATTTACATGGACTACAGCGCCACCAATCCCTGCGATGAGCGGGTGGTGGACGCCATGGTGCCCTGGTTGCGCGCGCACTTTGGCAACCCCGCCTCGCGCAGCCACGCTTGGGGCTGGGAGGCTGAAGAGGCGGTGGAAAAAGCACGCGGCCAGGTCGCCGCGCTGATTGGTGCCGACCCGCGTGAAATTGTCTGGACCTCCGGCGCTACCGAGTCCAACAACCTGGCCATCAAAGGCGCGGCGCATTTTTACAAGACCAAGGGCAAGCACCTCATTACCGTGAAAACGGAGCACAAAGCCGTGCTCGATACCTGCCGCGAGCTGGAGCGCCAGGGTTTTGAAGTCACTTACCTGGACGTCCAGGAAGATGGCTTGCTGAACTTGGAAGTCTTCAAAGCCGCCATCCGCCCCGACACGATTTTGGCCAGCGTGATGTTTGTGAACAATGAAATCGGCGTGATTCAGGACATCGAGGCCATTGGCACGATCTGCCGCGAAAAGGGCGTGATCTTCCATGTCGATGCCGCGCAGGCTACCGGCCGGGTGGATTTCAATCTGGCCGAGTTGCCGGTCGATTTGATGAGTCTGACTTCGCACAAAACCTATGGCCCCAAAGGCATTGGCGCCTTGTTTGTGCGCCGTAAGCCGCGTATCCGCCTCGAAGCACAAATGCACGGTGGCGGCCATGAGCGCGGCATGCGCAGTGGCACCCTGCCGACGCACCAGATCGTGGGCATGGGCGAGGCCTACCGCGTCGCCAAGGAAGAGATGGCGGGCGAGAACATCCGCATCCGCGCCTTGCACGAACGCATGTTGGCGGGCCTCAAAGATGTCGAGCAGGTCTTTATCAACGGCCACTTGGAAAAGCGCGTGCCGCACAACCTGAACATGAGCTTTAACTATGTGGAGGGCGAGTCGCTGATGATGGGCATCAAAGGCTTGGCGGTCAGCAGCGGCTCAGCATGCACCTCGGCCAGCCTGGAGCCTAGCTATGTGCTGCGCGCCCTGGGCCGCAGCGATGAGTTGGCGCACAGCAGCTTGCGCATGACGATTGGCCGCTGGACCACTGAGGCTGAAATCGACTACGCGGTGGAAACGATTAAGTTCCACGTCGCCAAGTTGCGCGACTTGAGCCCTTTGTGGGACATGTACCAGGAAGGCATCGATATTTCCACGATCCAATGGGCTGCGCATTAAGCAGCTGACACCGGCCCCTAAATCACATACAAAGAGGTAAACACAATGGCTTATTCCGACAAAGTGGTGGACCACTACGAAAACCCCCGTAACGTGGGCAGCTTTGACAAAGGCGATGACACGGTGGGTACCGGCATGGTGGGTGCGCCCGCTTGCGGCGATGTGATGAAGCTGCAAATTAAGGTGAATCCACTCACTGGGGTGATCGAAGACGCGCGCTTCAAAACCTATGGTTGTGGCTCGGCGATTGCGTCCAGCTCTCTGGTTACCGAATGGGTCAAGGGCAAAACCTTGGACCAAGCAGCAGCCCTCAAAAACAGCGAAATCGCGCAAGAACTGGCCTTGCCGCCGGTCAAGATCCACTGCTCCATCCTGGCCGAAGACGCCATCAAGGCGGCGGTCGATGATTACAAGAAAAAACACCTGAACTGATATGTCTGTTTCACTGACTGAGGCTGCAGCGCGCCACGTAACTCGCTACCTCACCAAGCGGGGCAAGGGTGTGGGCGTGCGCCTGGGTGTGCGCACCACCGGCTGCTCGGGCCTGGCCTACCAGCTGGAATACGTGGACGAACTCAGTGGCGACGACATTGTGTTTGAAGGCCATGGCGTCAAAGTGCTGGTGGACCCGAAAAGCCTGGCCTATATCGACGGCACCGAACTGGACTTTGTGCGCGAGGGATTGAATGAAGGTTTTCGCTTCAATAACCCCAACGAGCGGGATAAATGCGGTTGCGGTGAGTCCTTCCGGGTGTGAACCTCCAATCCAATGACTTCGAACTGTTTGGCCTGACCCAGCAGTTTGCGCAAGAGCGCAGCGTTTTGGACGCCCGCTGGAAAGCCTTGCAAGCCCAGGCCCACCCGGACAAATTTGCCGCCCAGGGCGCAGCCGCACAGCGCCTGGCCATGCAATGGTCGGTACGCATCAATGAGGCGTACCAACGCTTAAAAAACCCCTTGCAGCGCGCCGCCTATTTGTGCGAGTTGCAGGGCGCGCCTATTCAAGCGCATAGCAACACCGCTATGGCGCCCGCATTTTTGATGCAGCAAATCGAATGGCGCGAGGCCCTGGACGATGCCCGCAGCCTGGCCGAACTAGAGGCCTTGGCCGCTTCGGTAGACTCTGTGCAAAACGACTTGCTGGCGCTGTGTGCCCAAGCGCTGGATGACCGTCAAGACTATCGCGCTGCCGTGCCCTTGGTGCGCAGCCTGATGTTTATCGAAAAATTCCGACACGACCTGGACGCGCGCTTTGAGGCGCTGAGCTGATTTTTTTTATGGCCTTGCTGCAAATTTCCGAACCGGGGCAATCGCCCAATCCGCACGAGCGGCGTATTGCGGTCGGCATCGACCTGGGCACCACCCATTCGCTGGTCGCTGCGGTGCGTAACGGGGTGGCCGAATGCCTGCCCGATGCGTCTGGCGCGGTATTGCTGCCTAGCGTGGTGCGCTATCTGGACGCGCAGCGCCGCCAGATTGGGCGCGAGGCCTTGCAGCAGCAAAGCGCAGACCCTGGCAACACGATTGCATCGGTCAAGCGCTTGATGGGGCGTGGCTTGGCGGACATCGTCGATGTAGCCCGCCTGCCTTATGCCTTGGTCGATGCGCCGGGCATGGTCAAGATGCGCACGATTGCCGGGGAGAAAAGCCCGGTCGAAGTGAGCGCGGAGATTTTGGCGACCCTGCGTTTCCGCGCCGAAGACAGTTTTAACGAGGACATTTTTGGCGCCGTGATTACCGTGCCGGCGTATTTTGACGACGCGCAGCGCCAAGCCACCAAAGACGCGGCGCAACTGGCCGGCCTCCATGTTTTGCGGCTGATCAACGAACCCACCGCTGCCGCTATCGCCTATGGTTTGGACAATGCCAGCGAAGGCGTTTACGCGGTCTATGACCTGGGCGGCGGCACCTTTGATATTTCTATTTTGCGTTTGTCCGCTGGGGTGTTTGAGGTGCTGGCTACCGGTGGTGACTCGGCGCTGGGCGGTGATGACTATGACCGCGTCTTGGCCGATTCGATATTGCTCCAGTCCGGCGTGTCATTGCAGGGATTGGAGGATCAGGCTTTGTTACTGCAGGCCGCCCGCGCCTGCAAAGAGGCTTTGTCCGATGAAGACATTGCGCCGGTTGAAATCAGCCTGGGTGCTTCGCGTATCGATTTGTCCATCAACCGTAGCGAGTTTGACGCGGCTACCCAGCACCTGACCGCGCGCACCTTGCAGGCGGTGCGCAAAGCCTTGCGCGATGCGCGCTTGCAGACTGCGGAGATCCAGGGCGTGGTATTGGTGGGCGGCTCCACGCGAATGCCCCAGGTGCGTGCAGCGGTGGCGGATTTTTTCGGCCAAGCGCCGCTGACGAATCTCAACCCCGACGAAGTTGTGGCATTGGGCGCAGCCATCCAGGCCAATCAATTAGCGGGTAACAACTCGGCAGGCAATTTGTTACTGCTCGATGTGATTCCCTTGTCCCTGGGTATAGAGACCATGGGCGGTTTGGTCGAGCGCATCGTGCCGCGCAACCAGACGATTCCAACGGCCATGGCGCAAGACTT
>CAMBFO010000073.1 GCA_945865675.1 Comamonas sp. lk | reverse complement strand
TTGCAACGCTGTTTGGATGGCCTGTGCGGGCCTGACGCGGTCATCGACGAAGGCCAGGCCCGTTGGGTGGTATGCCGCCTGGCCGAACTCATGCAGTGGCCGGCGCCGGCCTGGCAGGCTGCCCAGCCCTGAGATGTCAGCCGCAGCCAGCCTAGGCGGCCCGGATGCCGCGCTCACGAGCCCAAGCGACAGCCCGCCGATGCGCACGCACGCATGGCGGGGTTTGCTGTTGACACTGCTCTTGGTCCTTTTGCTGCATCTATTTTTTTTGCGCGGCGTATCGCGCCTGCTGCCGGACATGCCCCAGGCCATGGCAGACGAGGACAGCGGGCGCGTGTTCAGCACACGCAGCATCCGCATTGCCAATCGCGAGGCCACCCCTAAGGCGCCAGCGCCTCAGGCGCTGAGCAAGGCGCCTAAGTCTGCCGCTGCGCCAGTTGCGCCTAGTGCTGCAAATACCGGCCTGCCGGGCGACCCGCCCCAAGGCAACACGGTGCGCTTTGGCTCTGAAGCTGCGCCGCTCGCTGCGCCCAACGCGGACGAAGCGGCTGCGCCGCCGGCTACAGCTGCTTCTGGCGCAAGCACCAGTACCGCCACAGCTACGCCACAAGCGCCCCCTGCCAGCATGGCCGCGGCGGCGGCATCTGCGCCTTTAGCGGCGGCCGTATCGGCAAGCAGCGCTGCGCCGGCTGCTGCCGATGCTGCTGTGGCCTTGGCCCAAGCAGCCACTCCCAAAGGGACAGCAGCACCAGCCTATAACTATGTGTTTCCGCCTTCGGTGCGCCTGAAATACGACGTGGCCGGTAGTGTCAAAGGCTTTAAGTATTTTGTTTCGGGCGATTTGTCCTGGTTGCATGAAGGTGGCAACTACACCGCGCGCCTGGAAATCAGCCATTTCTTGTTAGGCTCCAAAGTGCAGACCAGCAAAGGCAGCATCACCGCGCGCGGCCTGGAGCCGCTGCGTTTTGGCGAAAAAGTGCGCAGCGAAGTAGCAGCGCATTTTGAGCGCGACAAGGGCAAGGTCAGCTTTAGCGCCAATTCGCCGGATGTGCCGCTGTTGCCGCTGGCGCAAGACCAGGTCAGTATTTTTGTGCAACTGGCGGCCATGTTTGCGGCCGATGGACAGGCCTTCGCGCCAGGCAGCAAGCTGGCGTTCCAGACCATAGGTGCGCGCGGAGCCGAGAACTGGGATTTCTTGCTGGAGCCGCCCGAACGCTTGACAATTCAAGGCAAGGAATGGACCGCCTACAAGCTGGTGCGCGAGCACCGCGCCGACTATGACACCCGCGCTGAACTGTGGCTGGCGCCCGAGCTGGAGGGCATGCCGCTGCGCATACGCCTGACGCAGACCAGTGGCGACGAAATCGACATGGTCTGGACGCGCAGCCAAAAACCCTGATATTGGGCCCTTTTCGGCTTGCGTGTCCTAAATCCTGTTAGGCTAAGGCCTTCCTTGCCACCGCGCTTTCCTATGAACACGCTTTACGACTCTGACAGCTTCACCGTGACCCATATGCTGGCCAATGCGCAGGTGCAAACTGACAGCAGCGCCGCCTTCCTGGTTCAGGGCAATACCACCCTCAGTGATGTGAAAACCGCCCAATACCCGCAGGGCGTACCCATGCTGGCACGCCACGGCTTTGAAATCGTGGACAAGCGCTCGGGAAAAGAAGTCTATTTGGACGGCTCCTGGGCCGAGTTGTTTCAGCAACACATCGTCGCCTGGCAGGTGAATATGCCCACCCAGGAAGAGGTCGAGGAGACCTTGGAACAATATGCCGGATTGGCGCAAAACCCGGTCGTCATTCACTGAGTGGCATTTACCTGCGTTTAGCTTGCTTAGCGCCCCGCGTCCCTGGTAGACCCCGAGGCATGATGAGGCAGTCACCGTCAGCTTGATGTGGGTCAGGTGGTTTTGGCGCATAGCGTGTAAAACAGGCTTAGGAAGTCCGCAGATGTTCCTGCCGCTGGCCCAGCCCTGTTATTGCAACCACATCTTGCTATGGCACTAAAAAGTCTAATTCAGCTCCTTTTCATTTCTATCGCCAGCTTCGCGGCACAAGCCAGCGGCAAGCATGGCGGCGGCCATGCCCACGATGGCCCCGGCATCGGCCAACCCGGTTTGGCCGCTAAAGTCAGCCGTACCGTCACCATCGACATGCAGGACAACATGCGCTTTGTGCCGGCCACTTTGCGTGTGAAGCAAGGGGAAACCGTACGCCTGGTCGTGCGCAATACCGGCGTTGTGCCGCATGAGCTGGTACTGGGAAGTATCAAAGACTTGCAAGCCCACGCCAAAGCCATGCAAAAATTCCCTGACATGGAACACGAAGAACCCAATATGCTCACCGTCGCGCCCGGCGCACAGGGCGAACTAGTCTGGCATTTCACCAAAGCCATGACGCTGGACTTTGCCTGTTTGCGCCCCGGCCATTACGAGGCCGGCATGAAAGGCAAGATTGAAGTCGCCAAGGGCAAAGCGCCGGTGAAAAGTAAAGAGCAACATGATGCGCACAAGCACTAAAACCAGGCGCCGCCAATGCCTGCAGATAGGCCTGGCACTGCTGGCAGCGCCGGCCTTTGGTGCGCAGCCGGCGGTGTCGGTCGAGGTCTGGAAAGATCCGAATTGCGGCTGCTGTAAGGACCGGAGCTAGCGGTGCAAGCGTGGACTATCCATAGCTGCAATCTGCGGTTCAAGTCCCTGCGTAGCGGTAAATTTGGTTGCCTTGCGGCGCGTGGATTTGCGCGTTGAAGGAGATGATGATGCGCTCGCGCGACCCTTCGTAAGGCATGGCTTTGTGGGGCAAGAATGCAGGGAAAAGTACCAGCTCTCCTTCTTGCGGGCTGATGTCTAGCGTCGCGTTTTGCATGAAGGCGTTGCCCATGTCCATGTGCGCACCGCCCAGCAGTGGAAACATCGGGCTGTAAAAGCGCGTGACGCCATTGTGCGCGCCCCATTGCGCATGCTTGGCGCGCTCGTGCGGCGGGTCGATTTGCAGGTAATACACGCCCGACCACGAGCAATTGCCGTGGGTGTGTACATCATGGAAAGCGGCGCCGTTTTGAATCTGAAACCACACGCCGGTCAATAGCAATTGCAGCGGCTGCTGGCCCGGTGGCCAGACTTGGGCATTGGCGCGCTGCGCGGTGTCTTGCAGCGATTGCACGATGAACTGCACCAGGGCCCGAAACTCGGGCACGTCCACCCGGTTAAGCAAATCATCTTCGCTCGCGTAAAACGCACCAGCGCGCTCCGGGTGAAGGGCCACATCGGTGGCGCGCATGCTGGCAAACACGCGCGCGAGCACCGGGTTGATATCGGCTGCACCGGCAAAGCGGTGCCGCCCCATGGGCACCGGCCATTGTCCGGTGAAGGTCTTGCTTATGTCCTCGTTCATGGCCTCACGCCGGTCAGCTCTGAGGCCCCGCTCATGCGTGCAAGTCGGCCAAGGCTTGTGGCAATTCCAGCTTCCAGCCGGTGCGCATGGCCAGGGCTTCGATGTCTTGCAGCGTGTCCAGGTCGGTGACAAAGCGCGTGTTGCTGGTGTGGTGCAGATGCACCAAAGCCGGTTGGTTGTCGACAAAGTTGCGGCAGGCCAGATTGACATCGCTGGCGCGAATGTCAGCCAGCGCCACATCGTCCATCACCAAGGGATTGCCGCGCTGCCCATCGACCATAGGCACCAGCACATGGCCGCTGGCGCGCTTTTTGAAGGCAGCGATCAACTCTGTCAAATCGGCAGCGCCTAAGAGCGGCTGATCGGCCAGGGCTACCAGCACCGCATCAAAATTGCCGCGCAAAGCATTGAGGCCACAGCGCACCGAGCTTTGCTGGCCCAGCGCGAAGTCCGGGTTGTGCGCCAGGGTCACGGGGAAGGACGCAATACTGGCCTCCACCGCATCGCGCGCATAGCCGGTGACCACTACCACCTCATCGACGCCAGCGCCGCTCAATGCAATCAACTGGCGCTTAATCAGGGGCACGCCTTGCAGCGTGATCAGCGATTTGGCGACTCCGCCCATGCGGCTGCCCTGGCCAGCGGCCAGTAGCACGGCGCCAATGCGCAATCGGGCATAGAGTCCGCCACCTTGTTTGAGTAAACATCCCATGCTTAGGCCTTGTGTGTGTGGTTGGAAAAAAGTGTGCTGCGCAGTAAATCCGGCAGGCGCGCCAAGCTGGTCAGATTATGGGCCGGCATGGCGCGGTAGATACTGGACAGTGCGCCTTGCATCGCCTCGGATTGGGGTAATGCTTTGGTCGGGTGCAGCCAGCACACGCGCACGCCGCGCGCATGCAGGCGCGCCAGCAAGTCGCCTAGCGCCTGCGGCGGGTCGGTGTCGTAGCCATCGCTAAAGACCAAAAACACATCACCCCGGCGCAACCAGCGGCCCATGTGCAGGTCCACCGCTTCTTGCAAACAAGACGCAATGCGCGTGCCGCCACCAAAGCCAAAGGTGACGGCGTTGATTTTTTCCTGCACCCGCTCGCTGCGCTGCTTCATCAGCGGCGTCACTTCGGCTAGCCGGGTGTGAAACACAAAGGCCCGCGCTTGCAGCACTTCCACAAAAGCGCGGCTCAGGCGCAGAAAAAATTGCGCGTGCACTTCCATCGAGCGGCTGACATCCACGAGCACCGCCACCCGTGGCGTGCGCCGGCGCGGCTGGGTGCGGTGCAGGGCAATCAACTCGCCGCCGCTGGCCAGGGCCGCGCGCATGGAGCGGCGCAGGTGCACCGTGCCGGCGTGCACATCATGCGCGCGCCTGCGCGTCAGTTGCGTGTGCATGCGCCGCTTGAGCGCGCGCACCAGGGGTTCGAAGCGGTCCAGGTCGCCAGGCAGCCAGTCTGCAAAATCGCGTTCATCGGGCGCGGCAGTGCGGCTGGCACCGGCTTGGGCGCGCTGGCTTTCGCTGCCGATCTCGCTGTCGCCCACTGCCGCTTCGTCGGCCTGGCCCAGGCTACTTTGCGACTGGCCAGGTGGCGTATTGCCTGCTTGCTCTGCCATGTCCTGGTGCATTTGCTGCACCAGTTGCTGTATATGGCGCGGCTTGTGCTGCAGGCCCGAAGTGCGCGCGGTACCGCGCACCTTGTGCGGGAACCAAAAGGCCTGGTGCAACTGCGGGTACTTGGCCCATTGCGCCTGGCTGCCGCTGGCAATCGCCCGCCACAAGGCCTCGGTACGTTTCCATTGCGCCAAGGGCAAGGCGCTGGTGGCGCGCAGCATCAAATTGATCTCGGCAAAGCCCAAGGCAAAGCCGTGTTCGCGCAAGTAATGCGCAAAATCAGCCAGTTGCTGGCGCGGGTCGGTCGCGGTGGGCTGCATGGCCGCGCAAGTGCTTATTTAAAGCCACCGGCTACGCCCACGTCCTGGCCAATACGCGGGCCGTCGATCAGCTTGGCTACGCGCTCGGGCGTCACGCCCCAGCGGTCATTGCGCGTTTTGAGCAGCGCGGCCAGCGAATGGCTGAGCAGTGCAGGGTCTTGCGGCAACTCTTGGAGGCCGAGTTTGAAGAGCACCCGCACCCAGTCCAGGGTTTCTGCAATGCCCGGCGTTTTGTCCAGGTCCTCTTTTCGCAGGCGCTGCACAAAGGCCACAGCTTCTTCCACCAGGCGGCTGGCCGCTTCGGGCACCAGGGTGCGCACAATGTGCATTTCGCGCGCCAGGCTAGGAAAGTCCAGGTAATGAAACAAGCAGCGGCGACGCAGCGCATCCGACAAATCGCGGGTGCCATTGCTGGTCAACACCACCAGCGGTTTGCTGCGGGCGCGCAAGGTGCCGAGTTCGGGAATGCTGATCTGAAACTCCGACAGCATTTCCAGCAAAAACGCTTCAAAGGCTTCGTCCGCGCGGTCGATCTCGTCAATCAGCAAAACGCAAGGCACTTCGCTGCGGATGGCTTGCAGCAAAGGGCGTTGCAGCAAAAAATCTTCAGAAAACAAATTGCTGCGCAAGGCCTCTTGAGCGCTACGGCCCTCACTTTTGGCAGCACTGCCAGAGCCCGCTTCGGTCAGGCGAATTTCCAGTAACTGGCGGCTGTAATTCCATTCGTACACCGCTTGGCCCAGGTCCAGGCCTTCGTAGCATTGCAAGCGCAGCAGCGGGCGGCCCAAAGCGCGCGCGCAGGCAGCGGCAATCGCGGTCTTGCCGACACCGGCCTCGCCTTCAATCAGCATGGGCCGCTCTAGTGACAAAGCCATCCAGACCAGGCTGGCTACGTCCTCGTCGGCGATATACCCGGCGCCAAATAATTGTTCGCGCAAGCCTTGTGGGCTAGGCGGCACAGTCGCCTCAGGCATGTCTTAGGATTTTTTGCCGAACAGGCCGGCAAAAAATTGCTTGATCAAAGACCAGACCAAGCCCAAGGCGTTGAACTCGGTCGCCACCACCGGCGCTGCCGGGGCACTGGGCGCTGCTGCACTGGGGCTGGCAGCAGCAGGGCTAGGCGCTGCACCTGCATCCGCCGCAGGTCCAGGCGCACTGGCTTGCAAGGCTTGCGCCTTTTGCGAAAACACCTCGGCAAATTGCGCCAAGATCATGTCGGACACCGAGTTCATCATGCGTCCGCCAAACTGGGCGAATTTGCCGTTCACGATCACCGCCGCATGCCCGGCCAGCACGCAGTGGCCGTTCTCGCCAGGCAGCAAAGAAGCGGTTAACTCCATGGACGCAGACGAGCCGCCTTTGTCCGCGCCTTTGCCCAGCATCTTGAGTGTGTGGGTGGCCGCATCCAGCGCGAGGATTTCAATCGTTCCGGCAAAGGCCGCCACGGCGGGCCCGACTTTTACGCGAACGCTGCCCATGAAGTGGGTGGCGTCAATGTCCTCGGTAATTTGCGCGCCAGGCATGCAGGTGGCCAGCGCATGCATATCTGACAACACGGCCCAGGCAGCGGGAATACCGGCGCTCACCGGGTACTGCTTTTCAATCACGACTTCCATGCGTGTACTTTCTGCTGTTTAAAAAAAGGAAAAGGGCTGGCACGCTTGCGCGCACCGGCCCCGGGGCTGCGCGATGCAGCGAATCAGGTGTTCATACCCGCTTTCTTCAATTGCTGCCAGACGCGGTACGCAGTGTGCGGCATATTGAAGTGCGTCACGCCCAAGTGTGCAAAAGCATCCACCATCGCGCTCGTAAACGTTGGGATGCTGCCCACGTGCGGCGACTCGGCCACGCCCTTGGCACCGATGGGGTGGTGCGGCGAAGGCGTCACTGTGTGGTCGGTTTCCCAATGGGGGGTTTCTACGGCGGTAGGCAGGAAATAGTCCATCAGCGAATTGCCTTGGATATTGCCTTGCTTGTCAAAAGACAGGAGCTGCCCCATCGCCACGGCAAAGCCTTCGGTCAAGCCGCCGTGGATTTGGCCGTCGATGATCATGGGGTTGATGCGAGTGCCGCAATCATCCAGCGCATAGAAGCGGCGGATTTTGGTCTCGCCCGTGCCCTTGTCGATGTCCACCACGCAGAGGTAAATACCAAAGGGGAAAGTGAAGTTGGGCGGGTCGTAGTAATGAACGGCTTCCAGCCCTGGCTCCAGGCCGGGGGGCGGGCTGTTGTAAGCGGCCCAGGCGATCTGGGTCATGGTCTTGTACTTGGCATCGTCACCGCGCACCTTGAAGCGGTCGATTTCCCATTCCAGATCCGCCTCGCTCACTTCCATCAAATGCGCTGCAATTTTCTTGGCTTTCGCGTGGATTTTGCGCGCTGCCATGGCAATCGCCGCACCGGCTACCGGGGTCGAGCGCGAGCCATAGGTGCCCAGACCATAAGGCGCAGTGCTGGTATCGCCCTCTTCGACCTGGATGATCTCCGAAGAAATACCCAGCTCAGTCGCGATGATTTGCGCGTAAGTGGTCTGGTGGCCCTGGCCTTGTGAGATGGTGCCCATACGTGCAATCGCGCTGCCTGTGGGGTGCACCCGGATTTCGCAGGAGTCAAACATGCCCACACCCAAAATATCGCACATCTTGGAGGGGCCCGCGCCCACTACTTCGGTAAAGGTCACCAGGCCAATGCCCATGAGCGTGGGGCAGTTGGGGTCGGCACGCTTGACCGCTTGTTCGGCGCGCAGTGCTTTGTAATCCACCGCATCGAGCACTTTGTCAAGCGCGGTTTGGTAATCACCCGAATCGTACTCAAAGCCCAATGCGGAGTGGTAGGGGAACTGTTCGCGCTTGATAAAGTTTTTGGCGCGAATCTCGGCCTTGTCCATGCCCAGTTTTTGCGCCAGCACATCGACCATGCGTTCGACCAGGTACACCGCTTCGGTAACCCGAAAGGAGCAGCGGTAGGCCACGCCACCGGGGGCTTTGTTGGTATAGACGCCATCGACTTTGCAATACGCATTGGCGATGTCATAGCTGCCGGTGCAGATATGGAACATGCCGGCCGGGAATTTGGTTGGGTCGGCACAGGCGTCAAAAGCGCCGTGGTCGGCGACCACGTTGGTGCGCAGCGCCAAAATTTTTCCGTCAGCGGTGGCGGCCAACTCGCCACTCATATGGTAGTCACGGGCAAAGCCGGTGGAGGACAAATTCTCGATACGGTCTTCCACCCACTTGACCGGGCGGCCCAGCACGATGGAGGCCACGATGGCGCAGACATAGCCGGGGTAAATCGGCACTTTGTTGCCAAAGCCGCCGCCAATGTCGGGCGAGACAATGCGCACTTTCGACTCGGGGATGCCCGAGAGCATGGACACCACGGTGCGCACAATATGGGGCGCCTGGCTGGTGAGGTAGGTGGTGAGTTCGCCACGAATAGGGTCAAAGGACGCCACCGCGCCACAGGTCTCCAGCGGGCAGGGGTGGACGCGCGGGTAGTGCATGTCTTGCGACACCGTCACCGCCGCGCTGGCAAATACCGCGTCGGTAGCGGCTTTGTCGCCGGCTTCCCAGGTAAAGATATGGTTGTGGTGGTAGCGCTTGCCGTGTGCACCTTCGGTTTTACCGGCCAGGTCTTCGCGCAGCACCGGTGCGCCGGGCTTGAGTGCTTCAAACGGATCGACCACGGCTTCGAGTTCTTCGTATTCCACTTCCACGGCTTCGACGCCATCGGCTGCGCTGTAGCGGTCTTCGGCAATCACTACCGCGACTTCTTGCATTTGGAAGTGCACTTTTTCATCGGCCAACACCGCTTGCACATCACCGGCCAGTGTCGGCATCCAGTGCAGTTTGAGCGGCTTCAAATCGTCAGCGGTCAACACGGCGATCACGCCGGGGATCTTGAGCGCAGCTTCTTTGTTGATGCGTTTGATGCGCGCATGCGCCACCGAGGCGCGCACGATGTCCATATGCACCATGCCTGGCAGCTTGATGTCATCGACGTAATTGCCCTTGCCTTGGATAAAGCGGGCATCTTCCTTGCGCAGGCGTGAATCGCCCATGCCCATCAGGGCTTTTTCGCGGTCACTCAGGGGTGCGTTCATGAAGGTCTCCTTCGGTATGTTGTTTTAAGCGGCGACAGTTTGGGCATTGCGCAGCGTGGCTGCCGCATGCAAAACCGCTTTGACGATGTTTTGGTAGCCGGTGCAGCGGCACAAATTGCCCGACATGCCCACGCGCACTTCCTGCTCGGTGGGGTTGGGGTTGTCTTGCAACAAGCGGTAGGCGCGCATCAGCATGCCCGGTGTGCAAAAGCCGCATTGCAGGCCATGCTCTTTGTAAAAACCCTCTTGCAGCGCATGCAGCACGCCACCGCTGGCCAGGCCCTCGACGGTTTTGACTTCGCTGCCTTCGCATTGCACCGTCAGGTGTGTGCAGGACTTGACCGACTGGCCGTCGATGTCCACGGTGCAGGCACCACAGTGGCTGGTCTCGCAGCCGATGTGGGCGCCGGTGAGGTTCATTTTTTCGCGCAGAAAGTGGACCAGCAGCGTGCGCGGCTCGACCGCCTCTTCCACTTGTTTTCCATTGACGTGCAGGGATACGATTTTTTTGCTCATAGCAGTGTTCTCCGGATCGGGTGGGGTTCAGGCGCAGCGGGCAGCGGCGGCGCGGATGGCACGCTTGCACATCTCGGCGGCCATGGCGGTTTTGTATTCGACATCGCCGCGCAGGTCTTCAGCCGGGTCGCAAATAGAGCGCACCGCAGCGGCAGCCAGGTTGATAGTGGCATCGGTCAGGGGCTGGCCCACCAGCGCCGCTTCGGCGGCGCTGGCGCGCAGCGCGGTCGGCGCCACATTGGTCAGGCCGATGCTGGCATGCGTCACTTTGCCAGCCGCCATGCGCAAGATGACTGCGGCACCCGCCGTGGCCCAGTCGCCGGTTTTGCGCTTGAGCTTTTGGTAGGCGTAGCCCGTGCCGGCGGCAAAGGGCGCTACCAAAATGGCAGTGAGGATTTCGTCCTCGGCCAGCGCGGTCATATAGGTGCCATGGAAAAAGTCCACGGCTTTGACCTGGCGCGCGCCCTTGGGGCCTTGCAATTCAAAAGTGGCATCGAGCGCCATGGCGATGGCCGGATGGTCATTGCCCGGGTCGCCATGGGCGATATCGCCGCCGATGGTGCCGCGGTTGCGCACTTGCGGGTCGGCGATCAACAGCGCCGCTTCGGGCAGCAGCGGCAAGTGTTTTTGTAAGAGGGGCGAAGCGATGAGCTCGTTCTCGCTGGTCATGGCGCCGATGCGGATGACGCCGCCGCTCTCGCTGATACCGCGCAATTCGGGAATGCGGTTGATGTCGATCAGCGTGCCCGGCTGCGCAAAACGCAGCTTCATCATGGGTAGCAGGCTGTGGCCGCCTGCAAGCAGCTTGGCGTCGTCGCCTAGGCTCGATAGCAGGGAAATGGCCTCCGCGATGGTGCGCGGAGCATGGTAGTCAAATGCCGGTGGGATCACGGTGTCTCCTTGATTGCTGGGTGGCGCGAAAAAACGGTAACGAAGCAATGTAGCGAGGCATGGTGCGTTTGCGCAGGGAAAACAATCAAGCGGTGCATTTGCCGCACGAAGTGCAGGTGCGTTGCACGAATCTGTCAGTGGCTGTTTTTCACGGGCACAGCATCTGCAATGCCCAGTTGGTCGAGCAGCTTGCCCATGCTGGAGCGCGCCACCGGTATTTCCACCGGCGTCGAACCCATCATGCGCAGCGACATGCGCCCGTCATCGCGCACGATTTCATCGACCTGCGCCAGGTTGACGATATAGCTGCGGTGAACGCGCAAAAATAAGTTGGGGTCGAGCCGGCTTTCCAGGTCGCCGATGGTGATGTTGCAAAACTGCCCGCCCTGCGCGGTGTGCACCCAGGTGTAATGGCCTTCGGATCGGATAAAGGCCACGCTGGGCACGTCCACCAGCATCACCCGGTTTTGTTTAATCGTGGGGATTTTGCGCAGCTGGCGTTTTTCGGTGACGTCAACGCCTTTACGCTTGGCGGCGCTGCTGCCTTCTTTGCTCACCACTTCGGTAATGTCATAAAACACCAGGGTGTAGCCAGTGGTGGCGCCCTGCATATCGCCGATTTTGGAGACTTTGATCAGCAATACCCGCTCCGGGATATTGATCATCATGGCCATGGGCGGTGCATTGTTGACCGGACACTCGGCCTGGCCGAGTAAAAACTTCACCTTGGCCTTGGCCGCCTCCGGGTGGAAGTCGGTAACGATTTTGCCAAAGGGTAATTTGTCCTGCACCGGCAGCGCGCGGCGTGCATAGTCATTCATGCCCACCACATGCAAAGTATTGTCTAGGTGCACCACGCCCACATCAAAACGCTCTAATAGATACAACCATGAACTGGACGCAGCTCCAGCGCTTTGATCGGTGGGGTAGGGGCAGCTTTTGGTCATGGCCTTTTACTTTACGGGTGCGTTCCAACAATGCCTAGGCGCTTCTCGTGCCGCCAAACGGAAATTCATGCAATGCAATCGCGCTTCGTTCACCAGTCTGCGCGAAGTCTTGCAGATCGCTACAGTGCGGTGGATGAACGCTCGGACGCAAACCATAGCCGACCGGCACATTTTGTGCACGGACAAGGGCACTTTTACAGACTCCTGCCCCGTGGAGCCTGGGGTTTACCCCTATCAGCGCAGCCGCCCGTGGGGAGGTTTCGTATGAAGCCAGCGCCGCATTGGCTGGCACGCGGCGCCGGTTCGGCGGCGATCACGCCTGGTGTTTTGTTGCTTGCGGTCGGCGCCACTTTATGGGGTTTGGGCGTGCCCGGCGCCCTCCCTGGTCTGTCGCAAGCGACCGTCATATTGGTGTCGCTGGCGCTGGTGGCGGCGGGCTGCGCTGCATTGTCACTGGTTCGGCCACAGCGCGCTGGCTTGTCGCCGCCCTACATCATGTTGTCTTTAGGCTTTGGCGGCATGCTCATGGGCTTGTTGGTCGATGTGCTGCAAGCGGGCCCGGCCCGCCTGGAAAGCCTGTGTAACCAGGCTGCGCCCCTGGATTTCTTTGACAGCCTGCAATTGCATATGGCGTTTTTGCCGGCCATGCATGCGGGTATGCTCACCGGTGGCCTGCTGGCCATTCCCAGTCTGCGTCTTTTGCGCCAGCATTGCGGGCGCTATTTGTGCTCTGTGCTGACGCAAAACCTGCTCTGCTCGGGCTGGATGTTGCTGGGAATGACGGCTGGGGCTATATGGTTGGTACGTTGGCAAGTTGCCCTGGGCAACTCCAGCCTCACCGCCATGCTCGGCGGCATGTTTGTCGGAATGACCTGGGGCATGGTGGTGAGCGTGGCCTTGTACCGCGCTTTTTTCGCCTGGCGCCTGCGCGCGCAGCCCTGGGAGTAGTGCATGGATAGTCTGGATTTA
>CAMBFO010000072.1 GCA_945865675.1 Comamonas sp. lk | reverse complement strand
GCCGCACAACAAAAGGCGCCCAGCGACATCGTGCTCAAAAGCCCGGAGCAATGGACGCTGATCGGCAAGCCACTCAAGCGCTTTGATATTCCGGCCAAGTGCGACGGCAGCGCTATCTATGGCACAGATGTGCGCGTGCCGGGTATGTTGTATGCCGCGATTGCGCAATGCCCGGTCTTTGGCGGCGTGCCCAAATCGGTGGATGGCGCGGCGGCTATGAGCCGGCGCGGTATCAAGAAAGTAGTGACCGGGCCGGACTTCGTCGCCGTCGTGGCCGATAGCTGGTGGCGTGCGCAGCAAGCACTCAAAGCAGTCAAAGTGGTGTGGGACTACCGGGGCAACGAAAAGCTGGACGACCAGGCGATTGCGCAAACCCTGCAAGCCGGGGTGCTGGCGTCGCGCAGCCTGCGCAGCGAAGGCGATTTCGAAGCCACTTGGGCCACTGCCACAGGAGCCCAAGCGGCCGACTTCAAGACGGTAGAGGCGGACTATTTCACGCCCTACCTGAACCACTTTACCCTGGAGCCGCAAAACTGTACCGCATGGGTGAAAGGCGATTTGGCCGAGGTCTGGGCACCTACGCAAAGCGCAGAAGCCAGCCTGAACGAAGCGGCCAAAACCCTGGGCGTGCCGGTGGGAAACGTAACCGTGCACCGGCCCTATCTGGGCGGCGGCTACGGGCGGCGCGGCGCATCGCAAGACTTTGTGCGCCAGGCGGTGCTGATCGCCCGCGAGTTGAACGGCACGCCGGTGCAACTGCTCTGGTCGCGCGAAGAGGATATGCAGCACGACTTTTACCGTCCGGCAGCGCTGTACCGCCAACGCGCAGTCGTGAGTAAAGACGGGCGTGTGCTGGGCTGGCAGGCACGCATGGCCTCGCAATCGATCATGGAAAAAATCCGTCCCGCATCGCTGAAAAACGGGCAGGATTTTCAAGCAGGCGAATCGTTTCACGACATGCCCTACCAAGTGGAACACCTGGACCTACGCCACGGTATCTGCCAGATCAATGTGCCGGTGGGCTTTTGGCGCTCGGTGTTCCACTCGCAAAACCCTTTTGCACGCGAGAGCTTTTTGGACGAAGTGCTGCAGGCTGCCGGCAAAGACGCATTGCTCGGGCGCCTGGAGCTATTGCCCGCCGGTGGGCGCGATCGCAAAGTGCTCGAAGCAGCAGCTCGCGAAGGCCACTGGGGCGCCAAACTGGCACCAGGGCGCTTTCAAGGGCTGGCGGTGCAAGACGCTTATGGCAGCTTTGCCGCCTGCGTGGTGGAGTTATCGGTGTCCAAGCAAAAAGCGGTGACGCTGCACCGCATCACCATCGCCGTGGACAGCGGCCATATTGCCAATATAGATTCTGCGCGGGCGCAAATTGAAGGCAATGTGGTCTATGCCTTGTCCAGTATTTTTATGAACGAGATCAATATCCAGGACGGGCGGGTAACGCAAAGCAATTTGGCAGACTACCCCTTGGTGCAGTTACGCCAAACACCTGTTATTGAGTCCGTGTTGGTGCCCAGCGGCGGCGAGGTCTGGGGCGGGTTCGGCGAGCCGCCTTATGGGCCCATCACGCCGGCCATTGCCAACGCCATCGCAGCGGCTACCGGCGTACGTCTGCGCCGCACCCCTTTTAGCCACGAAGGTTTTTCGCTGGCCTAGACGCGCGCTCAAGCCCGCAGGGTTTGTGCAAAGAATGCCAGCGTGCGCTCCCAGGCTTGGCCCGCGGCTGCGCTGTCAAAGCGCGGTGTGGTGTCGTTGTTAAAGCCGTGCTGCGTACCCGGGTAGTGGTGCACCGTCATGGTTACACCCGCCGCTTTCAAAGCCTCTTCGTAGGGTGGCCAGGCTTTGTTAATCCGGTCGTCGATGCCCGCGAAGTGCAGCAAGAGCGGGGCTTTGACCTTGGTCGCTTCGCTGGCTGCAGGTACGTCGCCATAAAAGGGGACGGCGGCGGCCAGTTGCGGCAAGCGCGTAGCCAAGCGGTGCGCCATGCCACCGCCCCAGCAAAAACCCACCACTCCCATCTTGCCGGCAGCATCGCTGCGGCTGGCCAGCACGCCGGCAGCGGCCACAAAATCCTCGAGGGTCTTGGCCTGGTCTAGCTGCCCGAACAGCTGGCGCGCCTTATCCTCATCGCCGGGATAGCCGCCCAGCGGTGTGAGCGCATCCGGCGCAAATGCCATATAGCCCGCCAGCGCCAGGCGCCGCGCGATGTCTTCGATATGTGGGTTGAGGCCCCGGTTTTCATGGGCGACCAGCACCGCGGGCAATTTGGCACTCGTACCGGCAGGCCGCACCAGATAGGCTCGCACCATGCCCGAACCTTTGGGGGACACGAATTCCACCCACTCACTGCGGATGCGTGCATCGTCTTTGGCAAGCACCTGACCGACCGCAAAGTCTGGGCTCAAAGCCGCCAGCAGCCCGGCTGCCGTGGCACCGCCTACTGCAAACTTTTGCGCCGCTTGCAAAAACCCGCGCCGGTCGATAGCGCCATGCACATAGGCATCAAACAAAATTAAAAGTTCTTGGTCAAAGTCTTGGGCGGATTTGCGTTGCATAGTGATATTTCTACGGTTGCATTTTTGGTTCTGCACTTGGCTTGCAGGCTTGGCCTCTGGGGCCTCAGCAATATACAGGAGGCCGGTGACCGCATGCACCCGTTGGCTTGGAAACCCTGCGGGTTTGGGGCGCTAAGATGCCCCCATTCACGAGGAGAAACCAATGGGCCACATCGTCAACTTCCAGCGCCCCGACGGCAAAGCATTGCAGGGCTACTTGGCTGAGCCTGCGGGCAAAAACCAGGCCCCGGCCATTGTGGTCATCCAGGAATGGTGGGGGCTCAACGACCAAATTCGCGGCGTGGCAGATCGCCTTGCCATTGCCGGCTTTCAGGCATTGGTGCCCGACCTGTACCGGGGCAAATCCACCGTAGAAGCCGAAGAGGCGCACCACTTGATGAGCGCACTGGACTTTGGCGATGCCGCATCGCAGGACATTCGCGGTGCAGTGCAATTCCTCAAAGCGCACGCCTCTAAGGTTGGCGTCACCGGCTTTTGCATGGGCGGTGCGCTGACCTTGCTCTCGCTCACCCAATCGCCAGAAATCGACGCCGGTGTAAGCTGGTACGGCTGCCCGCCGCTGGACTACATCGACGCGGGCAAAATCCGCGCACCCCTGATGGGCCACTGGGCCACGCAAGATGAGTTTTTCAAAATCGCCACCATTGATTCCTTGGAAGACAAGCTAAGCGCAGCCAAAGTGGATTTTGAATTCCACCGCTACCTGGCGCACCACGCGTTTGCCAACGAAACCGCTGTCGGCCCGGCGCGCATTCCCGCTACCCAATACGACCCGGTGTGGGCGCAGCAAGCCTGGGACCGAACCCTGCATTTCTTTGGCCGCACCTTAGGCTAGGCAACAGGAGCAGCACCATGGCAAATTTCGTACTGGTGCACGGCGCATGGCATGGCGCTTGGTGTTGGCGCCGCGTGGTGGACTTGCTGCAGGCGCAAGGCCATCGCGTGCATGCGCCCACGCTCACTGGCGTGGGCGAACGCGCCCACTTGCTCTCGCCGGACATCCATCTGAACACGCATATTCAGGACGTGCTGGCCGCGATTGAAAACGAGGAACTCAGCGAGGTGGTGCTGGCGGTGCATTCCTACGCCGGCATGGTGGGCACCGGCGTGGCCGACCGCATAGGTGCGCGCCTGCGCCACTTGGTCTATGTGGACGCGGTAGTGCCAAAGCCTGGCGAAGCCTGGAGCGCCACCCACGCAAGTAGCACCCGCCAAGCGCGCATAAACGCGGCGCGTGCCAACCGGATGTATAGCTTCCCGCCGCCCAGCGCCGACGTATTCGGCCTGGAAGGCGAAGATGCCGCTTGGGTAGCGCGGCGCCAGACGCCCCACCCCGGGCACCCTTACACCGACGTGCTGGACTTTGACCCCGCACGTGTGGCCCACGTGCCGCGCACCTACATCCACTGCACCCAACCGTCCCTGTCCACCATAGACGCCATCTGGCCGCGCGTGAACGACCCTAAGTTCTGGGACGGCTTGTGGCTTCCCGGCACACGCACCCTGGAACTGGCCACCGGCCACGACCCCATGATCAGCGCGCCACGCGAATTGACGGAGGTGTTGCTGGGGTGTTTAAGTTAGCCACCAAAACTGCCGTGACGGCCCTGCCCGTCCGCAAAGCGGCCGGCGCCTTGCAAACCTTCTCCGATACAGTCTTTGCCGCGCAGCCACTCCTGGTGCAAGGCATGGTGCAAGGGCAAGTCCCATTGTTGGTAAGCGCTCATCCGGTCGGCGTTCATAGTGGCTTGGGGGAAACCTGCTAATTGCCCGGCAAGTGCGATTGCAGTATCGAGCGCGCTGCCCGTTGGCGCCACGCGGTTGGCCAGGCCCATGGCCAGCGCTTCGGTGGCCTCTACTTTGCGACCGGTAAGGATTAAGTCCATGGCATGACCCATGCCAATGAGCCGCGGTAGGCGCACTGTGCCACCATCGATCAATGGCACGCCAAAGCGGCGGCAAAACACACCGAAGTAAGCGTCTTCTTCCATCACCCGCATGTCGCACCACAAGGCCAGTTCCATGCCACCGGCGACGGCTGCGCCACTTACTGCCGCGATCACCGGTTTGGACAAAAGCAGGCGCGAGGGGCCCATGGGCCCCAGCGGCGCGCTGGACGGCGCGGCCTCCAACTGGGCGCTGGAAAGCGCTTCGAAATCCAGGTTCGTCAACACGCCAGGCCCGCCTTCGTCGCGCGCCATGCGCGCACCGGCCTTGAGGTCCCATCCGGCGCAAAAATGCCCGTGCGCGCCGTGGAATACCGCCACCTTGGCTTGCACGTCTTCTTCGAACGCAATAAACGCAGCGTAGAGCGCACGCGCGGTGTCGGCGTCGACCGCGTTGCGCACATCGGGCCGGGACAAGGTGATCACCGTGATAGCACCCAGGCGCTGGCTGCTAACAACTGGGAATGAAGATTCGGTAGCGTGCATGGAGTTCCTTACGGGTGTGGCGGGCTGCTTGCGTTACGGGTAAGGGCGGCAAAGGCCTTACAAATTGTCAATTTAACAGAGCCGCTTGTTGAACCACTGTGGGCTCGGGTAAGCTTGTCTTATTACTTTGCTGGAGACCTGCCGTGTCACGCTATTTACGCTGCGCCCTGCCCACCATCTTGAAAATGACCTTGGCTGTAGCCCTGGTCTTGGTCTTGTGTGCTATGCAGCTCGCGCATGGGGCCAGTGAGGAAAAGCTCAACTACCAGCAAGCGCGTAAGGCGCTGGGCCATGCCGAGCCGCAGCGTCGGATCCATGGCATGTACCAATTGGGTAAGCTCGGCACTGCTAAGGATGCGGATGCGGTGTATGCCTTGCTGGACGATGCCGAACCCACCGTGCGGCAAGCAGCGCTGGCAACGGTGTGGCAACTATGGGGTAAATCGGGCGACGCCAACATCGACAAGCTGTACCAAGAAGGTTTGGATCGTATGCAGGGCGGCGATATGCCCAAGGCTATCAAAGTGTTTAGTGACATCATCGCCAGGCGTCCCGCATTTGCCGAAGCCTGGAATAAGCGTGCCACGTTGTATTACATGGCAGGCGAATATGAACTGTCCATGCAAGATTGCGAGGAGGTGCTTAAACGCCTGCCCGAGCATTTCGGCGCCTTGGTGGGCTTTGCGCAAATGCTGGCCGAACGCTCTCAGCCCGAACGCGCGCTTGCGCTGATGGAGCGCGCCAGCAAGATCAACCCCTATCTGGCCAACGCCGAGCTGATGATGGCAGCCTTGCGCATTCAAATCGAGAACAAACGCAAAAATATGATTTGACTCGGTACACTAAAGAGCACCTGCAACACGCTGATTTTTTATGGCCAGGTCGCAGGCTTTGGAATTTCATCGCTTTATCGAGGCACGGTCTGGGGCTTCACGGTTTCTATCAGCACCTGACCGGCCAAGCCGGCTTCGCGGTGAACATGGATATCCGCATAGGCCTGCGAGCCTGTAATGGCGGCCATCACTTTAAATGAGGGGTACATCATGATGGCGGCCTGGTCCCACTGCGCATCGCCGCCGCCTACCAAAAGGCCGCGCACCTGGCCCGCATAGACGAGCTTGCCACCTGCTTCTATCACCATGCGCGTCATAGCGCGGCCGTAAATGCTATAGGCTTGCTGGCCGGTCAGGTCACTCTGGCGACCATCGGCATAAGCTGCTTGCGCGCGAAACTTCAGCAAGTTGAGCATATAGATCTCGCTGCCGTCGTCGCGTTGTAGAGCGGCCTTCATTTGTGCGGCACTGGGAATTTGGGCGTTTTCAATCTGCATCCGGGTGTCTCCTGTGTGCCCGATACGGACCATCCGCTCACCGAGGCAAGGCCATAATACAAGACGAGCCAGGTGCCGACGTTTGCTGAAACAGCCAATGGTTACGGGCCTGCGGCAGGCGCTAATGGACCGCTACAAAAATGAGGAGTGAGAGCATGATCAAACGCATAGCCTTGGGCCTACTGGCCTTGCTGCTTTTGGCGGGAGCCGGTTTTTATGCCATAGGCGGGCCTAGCGGCGCATTGCTTTTGTACGTGAAATACGTACTGCGCAAGGACTATGGGCCAACGCAGGAAGTTAGCTGGAAAGCCGGTCCCGCGGACGCCTCGGCAAGCCCTGGTAAACGCCCCCCCAACGTGATATTGATCGTGGCCGACGACTTGGGCTTTAACGATATCACGCTCAATGGTGGCGGCATCGCCGGTGGCAAGGTTCCCACACCCTTCATCGACAGCATTGCCCGCGAAGGCGTGGATTTCCGTAACGGCTATTCGGGCAATGCCACTTGTGCGCCTTCGCGCGCATCCATGATGACGGGGCGCTATGCCACCCGTTTTGGTTTTGAGTTCACGCCCACGCCCAAGCAGTTTATGAAGGTGATTACCAAGACCACGCCACGCGAGGGCTGGCCTGCGGCCGTGTACCACGCAGACCGCGAAGGCGAGCTGATTCCCTACGAAGACATGGGCCTGCCCACCACCGAGATCACGATTGCCAAGTTAATGCAAAGCTCGGGCTACCACACGGTACATTTGGGTAAATGGCATTTGGGTGATAGCCCGCAGTTTCGCTCGTATGCGCATGGCTTTGATGAGTCGCTGTCGCTAATGCATGGCGGCTCTATGTTTTTGCCGGAAAACAGCCCCAATGTGGTCAATTCCAAGCAGGAATTTGACTTGATAGACAAGTTCCTCTGGGCCGCAGCGCCCTGGGGCATACGCCACAACGCGGGCGAAGTTTTTCAGCCGCCCAAGTACATGACCGATTACCTGACCGACGAAGCCGTGAAGGTAGTGCAGGCGAACAAAAACCGGCCCTTCTTTATGTACCTGGCCTATAACGCGCCGCATACCCCTTTACAGGCTACGCGCGAAGACTATGACGCGCTGAGCTTTATTCCGGACCACACATTGCGCGTATATGCGGCGATGATTCGCTCGCTAGACCGCAATATCGGGCGGGTGCTGCAGTCGCTCAAAGACCAGGGCGTCGATGACAACACACTGGTAATTTTTACCACCGACAACGGCGGCGCGCATTACATTGGTTTGGACGGTATCAATTCCCCCTACCGCGGCTGGAAAGCCACCTTTTTTGAAGGTGGCATCCATGTACCTTTCTTTATGCGCTGGCCAGCGGGCATCCCCAAAGGTACGCAAGTGAGCGCGCCCGTCAATCACTTTGATATTTTCTCGACTGCTGCGGCTGCGGCTGGGGTAGCAGAACCCAAAGACCGGCCCATCGATGGCGTGAATCTGCTGCCCTTTGCGCAGGGCAAAGCCAGCGGGCGCCCGCACGAAAATATTTTCTGGCGCACCGATACCTACCGGGTAGTGCGATCGGGCGACTGGAAGTTGCAAGTCTCCGAGCAACCGAAAAAGGACTGGCTGTTTGACCTGGCCAAGGACCCCACTGAAAGGAACAATCTGGCCGCGTCAGATCCTGAGCGCCTAGCGCGCATGAAGACTGATTTAATGGCCTGGGACAAAGCCCAAAGCAAGCCCATGTGGCCTTCACTAGGCGCAGGGCCGATTGCTATCGATAAACACATAAAACAAAAATTGGGCTCCGGGGACGAATACGTTTTTTACGGGAATTAGGAGCCTAGTGCGTCGGGTTGAGCCACGCATTTTTCCTGCGGGGGCCCTGCTTCATAATGGGGCGTGACCAGCCCCTCCCCTTCCGACAACGCTGACGCGGCCAAGGCTGTGGTGGGCACCAGCGATGATCTAGTCGATTCCCCCTACGCTTGGTTGCGCCTGGGCATATGCCTGTTGATGATGACGCTGGGCAATCTGGGCATGTGGGTGGTGCCAGTGATTATTCCCGCCGTGCAAGCCGAGTTTGGCATCGGCCGTGCCGAGTCCGCCCTGCCCTACACCCTACTGATGATCGGCTTTGGCATCGGCGGAATTTTGATGGGCCGTATGGCGGACAAGTACGGCTTATTCCGGCCTTTGGTGGTGGCTGCATGCGCCATGGGCCTGGGATTTGTGCTGGCCTCAACGTCCACCAGCATCCTCGGGTTTGCGCTGGCGCACGGTGTGCTGATTGGCCTGCTGGGCAGCTCAATTGCATTTGCACCTTTGATGGCCGACACCGCGCTGTGGTTTGCCAAGCGGCGCGGGGTGGCGGTAGCCATTTGCGCCAGTGGCAATTACCTGTCGGGCACGATTTGGCCTCCGGTGATGCAGCACTTCATTGAGACCTTGGGCTGGCGGCAGGCGTATATGGGTGTCGGCCTGTTTTGCGCGGTGTGCATGCTGATGCTTGCACCGCTGCTGCGCCGCAGACCAGCGGCCGTGGTGATCGCGCCCGGTGCCAGCGCTGACGCTCAGGCAAGGGAACTCCCGTTTGGCTTGTCGCCGACCCGCGCCACGGTGCTTTTGTGCGTGGCGGGCTTTAGTTGCTGCATCGCCATGGCCATGCCGCAAGTGCATATCGTGGCCTATTGCGCAGATTTGGGCTATGGCGCAGCGCGGGGCGCGGAAATGCTCTCGCTCATGTTGGCCTGCGGCATCGTCAGCCGTTTGGTGTCTGGCGCTATTTGCGACCGCATAGGCGCGCTGCGCACCCTGCTGCTGGGCTCGGTCTTGCAAGCCACGGCGCTGCTGATGTTTTTGCCCTTTGACGGACTGGTCTCGCTCTACCTGGTGTCTGCCTTATTCGGCCTGTTCCAGGGCGGCATCGTGCCGTCTTATACACTGATTGTGAGAGAGAATTTTGCGCCCACGCAGATCGGCGCGCGGGTGGGGACGGTGATTATGTTCACCATGCTAGGCATGGCCACCGGGGGATGGATGTCAGGCAAAGTGTTTGACCTGACGGGTTCCTACCACGCGGCGTTTTTAAACGGCGTGGCTTGGAATATGCTGAACGTGGGGATTGTGGTGTTTTTGTTGCGGTCGCGGCGGCGTTTGGCGCAGTAGCTTTTTCACTGGTACCGCCATCCCAAGCAGGCGGTTCAATTGTGGTGCACGGATTTGAACTCGCGTAAATCAATGTCCATGCAGCGCCTTCCACGCCGCGTACTCTGAAGGTCGCAAACCATAGCGCGCCAGGACACCCTCATGCAGGCGTCGGAGTTCTGCATGCTGCTCAGTAAGTCAGTGGCAGAAGACATGATGGTGTTGGCGCAGTTTGAGATTTGGGGTGGCGCAATTTTGGCGCAGTTTACCGAACTGCGCCATTTTTGACCAAAAAAAGGCGCAGTTCCGGGTTGTCAGATTCCGGGCGGTCTAGCATCTCTTGACCGGATCCCCGTGAATGGTTTCATTGATCAGGCCAGGGATTGACCACTGGAACCGACAAATCGTCAAAATGCCGCACATTTCGTGTGGCCAGGGTGGCGCGTCTCGCTAAGGCGATACCGGCAATGAAGGTGTCACGCATGTCCACGGGGCGGCCACGGTTTTTGCGGTCTGCGGCCAACTGTGCTGCGTGCGCGGCGGCATGGATGTCAAAAAGTAGCACGCGGTTTTGCAAGTCGTCTTGCACCAGTGCTTCAAAGCGTTGTTCCATCACGTCTTTACGCCGTCCAGCTGGTAGCAGCGCCAAGCCGTAGCGGGCTTCAAACAGCGTGATGCTGCTAAGCCATATGGACTCAGCGGGCTGGTCGTCCAACCAAGCCACCACCCGCGGGTCGGGCTGCTGCTGCATCAAGGCAGACAAAACGTTGGTGTCTAGGATGATCATTCACTGAGGGCCATGGGTTCAATGGTTTGCCCACGCAACTCTGGCAAGGGCGAAACCAGGCCTAGGTCCGCAAAGCGCGCAGCAATGCGTGTACCGAGCTTGGGCCGCGCTTGGGCCGGCTCATTGACTGCCTGTTGCAGGATTTGGCGCACCTCCTCTTCCATGCTCCAACCATGCAAATTGGCGCGCGCCTTGAGTGCACTTTTCACGCCATCATCAATATTGCGTACGATCATTTGTGCCACGAAAATCTCCTGAGATGAATTTGTACGATATCACGATATCATATATTTCCACTTGCGCATTAGCCGCTCGGTTTGCCGCTGAAGTAGCCAGCATGTTGGTGACGCTTTACAGAGCCGCACGGCATCATCACGTCCGGACAAAACGTCGCGCGTCTTTCAGCAGCAAAATTAGTTGCCGTTCGCGCGCAGGCGTTGGCTCGAAACCGAAACGTCGATAAAACGCATCCGCCGCAGCGTCAATGGGATGCGTTAGCAAAGCCCGAATACCCGCCTGTTCGGCAATGGCTACCGTTCGACTAATGGCGTCCTGAAGCAGACTGAAACCCAGGCCTCGCCTTTGGTAGTCAAGATCAATAGCAAGTCTGGCCAGAATGACCAGCGGGATAGGGTACTGCCCCATACCGCGGCGAATCCGCTCGGGCGCCTCCAGTGTGTCGATTTGACCCACTGTCAGGCTAAAGTACCCTGCAACTCTTTCATCATCGCAGACAACAAAGGTTCTTGCGGAACCACTGCTCTGGGCTTGGCGCGCGTGACTCAGCAGCCAATCGGTGAGAGCAGGTTTTCCGCAGTCAAACTCTTCTAGGTGGTGCGATGCATCAAGCGGCTGGGGGGCCGAAAGACTCATTTGTTATCCCAAACGGGACTTCGGGAAAAGAGATCAGCCAATCCAGGGTTGTCAGATTCCGGGCGGTCGAGCATCTCTAGGAGTGATTGGTACTGACTGCCAGAAACCATAAACAGGCGCTGGTCAAGCAAGGTCTGCTCAGCGGCTTGGTAAGCAGCATCGAGAATGAAATCGGTCAGCGACTTGTGCGCCACCACCGCAGCACGTCGCAAAACAGTCTCTTGCTCGGGTGTTGCGCGCAATCCGAGTCGGGCGGAGCGCGCATTAACGGCGGCGGTGGGCATAGCATGGTTCCTTGAGGCGTACGACAGACTACATGTTAGTACAAGTGACTCACTTTATCCTGACCTTCCAGTCCTTGATTCGGCGGAGTTGCGTCAAAGCACCTAATTTTTGGGATACGTATTCCGCAATTTACGCTTGATTGTTCCGTAATTTACGATACTATGACCGTATGGAAACACCCGCTCTCTACGCCCGCCGCATAGAGTCTCGCATTGCCGAGTCACTGCAAGACACGCCGGTTGTTCTCCTTGCGGGCCCTCGTCAAGCCGGCAAAACCACACTCGTGAGGCAAATAGCAGCCGACAACGGGCTGCGATACCTGACCCTTGATGATGCGCTGACACTGCTGTCTGCGCGTGAAGATCCGGTGGGCATGATTCGCAGCTTGGACCGCGCCGTCATTGACGAAATTCAGCGAGCCCCGCAGCTACTGCTGGCCATCAAGAAAAGTGTTGATGAAGACCGTCACCCTGGACGTTTTCTGCTGACCAGGTCAGCCAACCTCATGGCAATGCCTACTGTGGCCGACTCCTTGGCAGGCCGCATGGAGACACTGTCACTGCTCCCCTTGTCGCAAAGCGAAATTGAAGGGTGTTCGGCGAACTGGATCGACAGCGTCTTCTCAGGGCAGATTTTGAAGTCAGACGCTCCGGCCCTGGGCAAGCTTCTGGTTGAGCGCGTGCTGCGTGGCGGCTATCCCGAAGCGATTTCCCGCCCATCGGCTAAGAGGCGAAGCACCTGGGCCAGGCAGTACCTGGACGCCATCATCCAGCGTGATGTGCGTGACATATCCGGCATAGAAAAACTGGACCAATTGCCGCGCTTTCTAAGCGCCTTAGCACAGACCGCAGGTCAGATGTGCAACTACAGCCAACTGGGTGGGCAGGTCGGCCTGGACGGCAAGACAGCGTCACGCTATATCGGCGTCTTCGAGCAGATGTATTTGCTCAAGCGGGTTGACGTCTGGGCGCGCAACCGCCTCAATCGTGTTGTTAAAACACCCAAGTTGCAGTTCATCGACTCCGGCTTGCTGGCCACCCTGATGGATCTGAATACAGAGGAGGTCCAGCAGGATCGCATCCGGTTCGGCAATGTGCTTGAAACTTTCGTTTTTGGAGAATTACTCAAGCACACCACCACTTCGGAAGGCGACTACCGTCTGCTGTACTACCGGGATGCAGACAAGTACGAGGTCGATGTGGTGATCGAAAACGCTGCCGGACAACTGGTAGGCGTCGAGGTCAAGGCCGCCGCCACGGTCAAGCCAAGTGATCTGCGCGGACTGAGAAAATTAGCCAGCCTGGCCGGTGATCAGTTCAAGATGGGGATTCTGCTGTACGACGGCGACGAGACGATGCCCTTAGGTGATGGCATCTGGGCAGCTCCACTTGCAACTTTGTGGGGGCAGTAGCGGTAGACACAAAATGTGATGTCTTTCTCAACAAACCAAATTTGATCGCGCCGGAACAAATCCGGGTCTAACAATGGGTGGCAAGATAGACTTCTTTGCCCAGATGGGCGTAGTCATCCACACCCATGCCCCGAACTTTGATGTCATGCAAGGCGTCTTGTAGTGCATCTGCATGGCCTTGGCACAAAGCCAAGCTGTGCCGAAGCGCCAGTTGTTCGGGGGTGCGATTCATTGTATTTTGATGCCTGTCTTATGGGCCACTTCAACAATGGGGCGCGGGTCTTGAGCTTGCTCTACAACAAGGTCAATTTTTCTCTCACCCAAATACCGCTCCAGCAAGGTCAGCATCT
>CAMBFO010000071.1 GCA_945865675.1 Comamonas sp. lk | reverse complement strand
CAAGCGCAGCTCAAAATCGACCGCGATAGGGCCAACAGCCTGGGCGTCAGCATGGAGGCGGTGCGCTCTGCCCTGTTCAGCGCCTTTGGCGAGCGCCAGGTGTCCACCATTTACCTGCCCACCGACAGCTACCAAGTCATTATGGAAGTAGCACCAGAAGCCAAACAAGATGAGCAGGCCCTTTCGGGTATCTACGTTCGCTCCAGTACAGGCGCGCTGGTACCGATTAGCAACTTCACCACCGTAGAACGCATGATGGGGCCCACGGCGATCAACCATGTTGGGCAGTTACAAGCGGTCACTATTTCCTTCAATCTGGCGCCCGGCGCAGCCTTAGGCGATGCGACCACCAAAATAGACCGGGCGCGTGACGCGATTGAATTACCATCGTCCATCATTACATCGTACGGCGGCGACGCAGCGGTCTTCAAAAGTTCGCAAGGCGGGCAAGTAGTTCTGGTGGTGGCCGCCTTGTTGGTGATTTATGTCTTGCTCGGCGTACTGTACGAAAGCTATATCCATCCGCTCACGATTCTTGCGGGTTTACCCTCAGCGGCCATGGGCGCGCTGGCAACCTTGATGTTGTTTGGCGAAGATCTGACCTTGATCGCCACCATTGGCGTGTTGCTGCTGATCGGTATCGTCAAGAAAAATGCCATCATGATGATTGACTTTGCCATTCATGCCCAGCGCGAACAAGGCATGAGCCCGGAGCAAGCTATTCACACCGCCTGCCTGATGCGCTTTCGCCCCATCATGATGACCTCCCTGGCGGCCTTATTTGGCGCTTTGCCGATTGCACTGGGCGTGGGGGCGGGGGCAGAATTGCGACAGCCGCTGGGCCTGGCCGTGGTCGGCGGACTGGTGTTTTCGCAAGCCATCACCCTGTTTATTACGCCGGTGATTTACCTGGCCATGAACCGCTTTAGCGGCACCGGCCCGATTACCGACCCGACGCTGGATGTGTCCTGATGCGGCTTAGCCGAGCCCGCATGCACAAGGCCTAACGCCAGAAATGGCGGTCACGGTGGCGATGGCCCCAGGGAATCACCACCGTCGGCACGAACACCGGGCGGTAGCTAGCTACCGGGTAATAGACGCTGGGCGCCGGCACGCTGATGTAAGTAACGCTAGGCTGGGTGTACACCGGGTTGGATGAGGAAATTACCGTAGTCGGTGCGGGCGACTGCGCCATCAAGCCACTGGCAGGCGCAACTTGCAAAGCAATCGAGGGGCCGGGGTCCTGGGCCATTTGTACGTTGTATTGCTTGCCTCCAAATTCATAGACAACCTGGTAGCCGCTGGTGCGGTTTTCCATAAAATTTTGCACAGTGCAACGCTCGACATTCTGGACGCGCTCGCCACCGGGCCCCTCCACCCGGTCACCAATGACCGCGCCGCCCACCATGCCGATGGCTGTGGCCGCAGCGCGCTCGGCGCCGCGCCCGCCCACCGAGTTACCGATGGCTGCTCCGGCCAGCGCGCCCAAGATAGCGCCGGCACCACTGCTGGGCTGCTGGTAACTGATTTGCTCGGTAGTGCACACCCGGTGCGGTACGGCTACCTGCTGGATGATGGGCGTGGAGGAAACCACCCGACCTACATCTTGGGCCCATCCCGCGCTTGCAGCGCTTAGCGCCAATAGGCTTAAAAAGCAAGTTTTCATGGGTATCTCCTTGCGGCTTTGCAGCCAGTTTGCACTCTACGCTGGGTAAAGCATGGGTATTGATGGCTGCTTAACGATGTAGCCATGCCGTCGGTTGACAGGCTTTACACACCGGCAGGGCATTGCTGTACATCCTCAGGCCTGCCACGTCCAACGATAATTGCTCCGCGCAAGACAGCGTCTCGACCAAACCTAGGCGCCCGAGGCTACAACCCAACACGCAAGACAATTGATTCCAGACGTCCCTCATTCATCAGCCAGCATCTCCAAACGCGCGCCGGCACTGTTCTGGCGCATGGTGTTCGCTCTGGCTGCCTTGGCGATGGTGCCCACCCTCTGGCCCGTCTTGGACCTGCAGGTAGCAGCCTGGTTTGCCGGGCCGGGTACCGAGCATCACATCATCCAATGGTGGTGGGTGGAACTGATCAACCTCTATGTACCCGGTTTTTTTCGTGGCATGGTCTTGGTGGCCTTGGTCGGCTGGATAGCGGCCAGCCTGCGCCCGGCTTACCGCCATTGGCGCCTGCCGCTGGCTTTCGTAGTGCTATCGGGCGCTCTGGGACCGGGCTTGCTGGTCAATAGCGGCTTTAAAGAACACTGGGCGCGTTCGCGCCCCTACGAAGTGCAAAACTTTGGGGGTGCAGCGCAATTTACCCGCGCTGGAGTGATCACCGACCAATGCAATAACAATTGCTCCTTTGTGAGCGGCCATGTGGCCTGCGGCTTTTTCTTTGCATCACTGCTGTTGCTGTCGCCGCGCAATCGCAGGCTATGGGCTGTGACCGGCCTGGGCGCCGCAGCTTTGGTAGGCTTTGCCCGCATGGCCGACATGGCGCATTGGCTGAGCGATGTGCTCTGGGCCGGGCCTATCACCCTGCTGTGCAGCTGGGTGATCTGGCGCGCGCTGCTATGGGCCTACACGCCTAAGCCCGGTGCCGCCGATAGCGGCAACAGCCTCCCGCTCTAAGGCCACAAATCAAGCGCCTCAGGTGCTGCGCTGCGGCAAGCCTGCCGCCAAACCGTCCAGCACGCTGGGGTAACGCAGCACCAGCCGCAGTTCCCGCTTGATGCGCCGGTTGTCCATGCGCCGGGACTCCGCCAAAAAACTCATTTGCATGGGCGACACGACATGCTCCAAGGCCGCGCGCTGCAAACGTGGCGGTGGCGGCAAGCCATAAAGGGCCGCAGCGGCATCCATATAGTCGCCCATCTTCATGACTGCATCGTCGTTGACGTTGTAGACACCCTGCGCGCGTCCGCGCCACAAGGCCAACACACAGGCGCGCGCCAAGTCGTCGGCATGAATGTGGTTGGTATAAACGTCCTCGTCAGACACCAGTACCGGCGTGCCTTTTTGCAAGCGCGCCTGCGGCGTGCCACCCTCCCGGTCGGGCGCGTAAATACCGGGAATACGCAGCACGCGCGTCTGCGCTCCCGCGGCGCGCCCGAAATGGCGCACACGGCTTTCCGCATCCACGCGGCGCTTGGCGCGCTCGGTTTGGGGCTGCAGCGCGCGCAATTCAGAGACCCCTTGCCCCTGGCAATCGCCATAGACGCCGGTGGTGGACCCATACACCAGGGCCACAGGCCCCATTCGCAGGCGCAAGGCTTGCAACACATGGGCACTGCGCACATCCCGGCTGCCGGTGGGCGCGGGCGGTGCCAAATGCAGCACGCGCTGGCCCAAAGCCGCCAGGCGGCGCAGGCTGCGCGCATCGTCCAAATTACCCAAAAGCGGTGTGATGCCCGCCGCGCGCAAGGGTGCCCGCCGCGCCGCTTGCGAGGTGAGCGCCAGCACCCGCACACGCGGCGCGAGCAAGCGGGCCACACGCAAGCCCACGTCACCGCAGCCGACAATGAGCACACGACTGCGCCGAAAGCGTGCAGGTAAGGCGCCTAAGGGGCTTTGGTTTGAAGGCAAAATCGGGGCTTTATTTCGTTGCAAACCCCAAGGATAACCATAACGATGAATGCCAGCGCCGCCTCTTTCGCCATCTCGGTTCAGCCCAGCGGCATACAGTTTCAAGCCCAAGCAGGCGAAAGCCTGCTCGCCGCCGGTATCCGCCAGGGTATTGGCCTGCCCTACGGCTGCAAAGACGGTGCTTGCGGCTCCTGCAAATGCAAATTGGTATCCGGCCAGGTGCAGCAGAGCAATTTCCAGCGCAAGGCACTGAGCGAAGAGGAAGAGGCGCAGGGTTTTGTACTCACTTGCAGCGCCAGCGCAATGAGCGATATCACGCTGGAGTCGCGGCAGGTAACGCCTGCAGGTGCACTGCCAGTGAAAAAAATGCCCACCCGCGTGAGCAGCCTGGTACGCAAGACGGACGACGTCGTCGTGATGCAACTGCAACTGCCGGCCAATGACACCTTTGTGTACCGCGCAGGGCAGTATGTCGAATTCATTTTGCGCGACGGTGCGCGCCGTTCCTACTCCATGGCCAATGCGCCCAGCCACGGGCCGGGCGTAGAGCTGCATGTCCGCCACATGCCCGGCGGCCGTTTTACCGATTTGGTATTTGGTTCGATGAAGGAAAAAGACATATTGCGCATCGAAGGGCCCATGGGCTCATTTTTCCTGCGCGAAGAATCGGAAAAACCGATGGTATTTCTGGCCTCAGGTACCGGTTTCGCGCCGCTCAAGGCCTTGCTAGAGCACATGCAGCATTGCGGTATCACGCGCCCGGTCACACTCTACTGGGGCGGGCGCCGGCCGGCCGATCTGTACATGGAGGATTGGGTGCAAGCGCAGTGTGCCGCTATGCCCCATATGCACTACGTGCCCGTGGTGTCCGACGCCCTGCCTGAAGATGCCTGGCAAGGGCGCACCGGTTTTGTACACCGGGCGGTGCTGGAAGATTTCCCCGATTTGTCCGGCCACCAGGTCTATGCCTGCGGCGCGCCGGTGGTGGTGGACTCTGCACGGCGCGACTTTTGTGCGCAGGCCGGTTTGCCTGCTGATGAGTTTTTTGCTGACGCTTTTACTTCGGAGGCGGATAAGCATTAGGCGGCTCCTTACCGCCGCCGGCTTGCACCGCACCCGGTCGTTGACTCAGCACCACCGCAAAAATGACGACCAAGGCACCGGCCTGGGCCATCGAAGTCATCACCTCGGCCAGATAAAACCAAGCAAATAATGCGGCAAATACCGGTTCCATTGCGTAAATAATGGCCGCCTGCTCCGCCGACACATGTGTCTGGGCTAAGGCCTGCAAAAAGAAGGTGGCTGCCGAGGCCAGGGCGCCTAAAAACAGCAGACCAAGCAAGACTTCCATGTTGAGCGCAGCAGGCAGGCTCTTCACCCGCGCAAGCCCGCTATCGAGCAGCATCCACACCAGACCCATCGCCGCCATACACCAGACTTGGGCCGATGCCAATTGCACCGCCTTGTGCAGGCGCGCACGCGCCGACATACCCATGGTGTAGACCGCGTAGGCCAGCGCCGCCAGCAAGGTGGCGATATCGGCCCACAAGTGGGCCTCGCCGTCGTAAGACATCATGCCTATACCCAAACAGGCCAGTGCCGCCGCAACAAAAATCATCCAACTTGGCCGCCCCCCCAGCAACAAGCCCAGCAAAGGCACCATCAACACGTTGAGGCTGGTAAGAAAAGCGCTGCGGTTAGAGGCTATGAACTGCAAGCCATAGGCCTGCGCCGCCATGGAAACTAGCGCCAGTGCGCCTAGCCAAAAACCATCGCGCCAGGCAGCAAGGCTGATGCCACGCACAAAAGGCAACATGCAAAGCGCTGCAATACAAAAACGCAAGGTCGTAATTTCTACGCCACTGAGCAGAACGGTGGCTACTTTGAGCACCGGAAACGTCATGCCCCACACCACGGTCACCAGCAGCAAAATCAAGGGGTAGCGGTAATGCATGCGTTCTAGCGCCTACGGCACTTACTCGCCCAGATAAGCAGCACGCACTTTGGGGTCATTGAGCATGTGCTTGGCGTCCCCGTGCATGGTAATGATGCCCGACTCCATCACATAGCCGCGGTTGGCAATCGACAAGGCGCGGCTGGCGTTTTGCTCCACTAAGAGCACCGTCACACCTTGCGCATACACGTCTTGCACGACCTCAAAAATCTTGTCCACCATCAAAGGCGACAAGCCCATGGAGGGTTCGTCCAGCAGCAGTACTTTGGGTCGGCTCATCAAGGCCCGGCCCATGGCCAGCATTTGCTGCTCGCCACCGGACATGGTGCCGGCTAATTGCGAGCGCCGCTCTTTGAGACGCGGGAAAATAACAAACATTTTTTCGATATCGTCCTCAATACCTTGTTTGTCATTGCGAATGTAGGCGCCCATGTACAGGTTTTCCATAATGGACATACGCGTGAACACGCCGCGCCCTTCGGGCACCATGGCCAGGCCTTGTTTGACCAGGTCCCAGGGGCCTTGGCCACGGATACTTTTGCCCCTATAAACAATGTCGCCGCCGGCCAATGGCAGGGTGCCGGTAATGGCCTTCATGGTGGTGGTTTTGCCCGCGCCATTGGAGCCAATCAGGGTTACCAACTCGCCTTCGCGGACTTCGAAATCCACCCCTTTGACGGCCTGGATGCCGCCGTAGGCGACTTGTAATCCGCTGACTTGGAGCAATGTGTTGCTGGTCATATGCTTTCCTTCTAGGGTGGCACACGCCACCCCGGTAGATGAAGAGGGTTTAGTGGCCGCTGGTGCCCAGGTAGGCTTCGATCACTTTGCTGTCTTTTTGTACTTCGGCCGGTGTGCCATCGGCAATCTGCTTGCCATAGTCCAGTACGGTGACGCGGTCGCACAAACCCATGACGAGCTTGACGTCATGCTCGATCAGCAAGATCGTGCGCTGGTCCTTGCGGATGCGGTCAATCAGTTCGCGCAGCATGATTTTTTCGGTGGCATTCATGCCCGCTGCTGGTTCGTCCAGGGCGATGAGTTGCGGGTCGGTCGCCAGCGCTCGGGCGATTTCCAAGCGACGTTGGTCGCCGTAGCTCAAGGTGCGGGCCTTGTAATCGGCGAACTTGCCGATGCCCACATAGTCGAGCAACTCCTGCGCGCGCCGGGCAATCTGCGCCTCTTCGGCTTTGAAGCCAGCGGTGCGGAAAACAGCGCCTAGCAGGCCCGAATGGGTGCGCACATGGCGGCCCACCATCACGTTTTCAAGGGCCGTCATTTCGGCAAACAGGCGGATGTTTTGGAAGGTGCGGGCAATACCGGCTTTGGCCACGGTATGCACCGCCGTCGGTTGGTAGGCCTTGCCGGCCAATGCAAAGCTGCCGCTGTCGGGCGTGTACAAACCGGTCAGTACGTTAAAGAAAGTGGTCTTGCCCGCGCCGTTGGGGCCTATCAGGCCATAAACCTGCCCGCGCTCAATCGTGATGCCCACATCGCTTAAGGCTTGCAAGCCGCCAAAGCGCTTGGATACGCCGGCCACTTGTAAAACAATGTCTTTGGGTGAGGATGTTGCTGTTGCTGTCATGTGCATCCCCTTCTTATGCTTTAGGCGCGTTGGCCAAGGATTTACCGTGCTCGGGCGAGGGCCACAGGCCGCGGGGGCGCATCAGCATGATGGTTACCATAGCCAGGGCAATGAGCAACTGGCGCAAGATGGAGGCATCCAAGCGCCCCTCGGTCATGATTTGCAAAGGGCCGGCTACATAGCGCAAGACCTCGGGCAAGGCCGAGAGCAGTACCGCACCCAAAATCACCCCAGGCAAATGCCCGATGCCGCCGAGCACCACCATGGCCACAATCATCACCGACTCCATCAGGCTAAAGGACTCGGGTGAAATAAACCCTTGAAAAGACGCAAACATAGCGCCGGATACACCGCCAAAAGTAGCGCCCATGCCAAAGGCAGCAAGTTTGAGGTTACGGGTGTTGATGCCCATGGCCTTGGCTGCGATTTCGTCTTCGCGTATCGCCATCCAGGCCCGGCCTATGCGCGATTGCTCTAGGCGGTGTGAGATCAAAATACTGATGAGCACCAGCGCCAAAAACAGGTAGTAATACAGCGATACCGAGGCGAACTCGATACCCCCAATTACCATTTTTTTTCCAATACTGATGCCAAAAAATTGCAGCGAATCAATTTGACCTATGCCTTTGGGGCCGTTGGTGATATTGACCGGGTTGTCCATATTGTTCAAGAACACCCGGATAATTTCACCAAAGCCCAGCGTCACAATGGCCAGGTAGTCACCTCGCAGGCGCAGCGTAGGCGCACCTAGCAACACGCCGAAGATGCCGGCCAGGCCTGCGGCCAGTATCAGCACCAGCCAAATCGGGGTATGCATACCGGCAGGATAAGCAGCGGCCAACCAGGCAAAGGTTTCAATCAGGTGCGGCGAGTTAAGCAGGCCATAGCTATAAGCGCCAATCGCAAAAAATGCGACGTAACCCAGGTCTAGCAAACCGGCATAGCCGACCACGATATTGAGCCCCAAGGCTAACAGCACATAGAGCAATGCCATATCGGCAATCCGCACCCAGGCATTGCCAAAACTTTGCAAAACCAGGGGCAAGACCAGCAGGAGTGCCGCAATCAGCGCATAACGGAAAAAAGTTTTTTGTGTCATGGCCATCGTTCCTTCAAGCCCGGTCTGCCACGCGCTCGCCCAGCAATCCCGAGGGGCGCAGGGTCAAGACGATGATGAGCACCACAAAGGCAAAGATGTCCGAGTAATGGCTGCCCAGTACACCACCGGTCCAGTCGCCGATATAGCCCGCGCCAATCGATTCAATCAGGCCCAGCAAAATCGCGCCCACTACCGCGCCGGCCAGATTACCGATGCCGCCAAATACCGCTGCGGTGAAGGCTTTGAGGCCGGGCAAAAAACCCATGGCGTGCTGCGCGGTTCCGTAGTTGGAGGCATACATCACTCCGGCAATCGCGGCCAATACCGCACCGATCACAAAAGTGGCCGAAATCACCACATCGGGTTTGACCCCCATGAGGCCGGCCACGCGCGGGTTTTCGGCAGTGGCGCGCATGGCACGCCCGAGTTTGGTGAAATTGACCAGCCAGGTCAGCAGCGCCAGGGACACCGCCGTGAACGCCAAGATCATGACCTGCGTGGGAGTGATCACCGCGCCCAAAATATGGAAGGGCTCGCTAGGCAGCAAGGTGGGGTAAGACTTGAAGTTGGGCTTCCAGATAATCATGGCCAGGGTCTGCAAAAGAATGGACATGCCGATGGCGGTTATGAGGGGGGCCAATTTGGGGCTGTTGCGCAAAGGGCGGTAGGCGATTTTTTCGATAATGAAATTGAGCACCGCAGCCACCATGCAGGCCACCACCAGGGCGATCAACAAAATCACATAGCCTGGCCAGTCAGGCTGCGCCGGGCGCAGCAAGCCGATCACGGTCCAGCTGGTCAGCGCCCCCACCATCATCACTTCGCCATGGGCGAAATTAATCAGGTTAATGATGCCGTACACCATGGTGTAGCCCAGGGCGATGAGCGCATACATGCTGCCCAGCACCAGGCCATTAATGACCTGCTGTACAAAAATATCCATAGATAACTCCGAAGGTGGATGGCCGGGCCAGATGCGAACCCGGGTACGCGCTAAGCGTTTGATAGCAATAAACCGGCCCATTGCAGTTCATGACCGCAGGCCCATTGCCGCATTAGAGATTCTAGCCCTGTGCCCTGGCATCGGGACGTCTCCAGGCTTCGGGGTTTACCCGCCTTAAGCAAGACGGATAACCATGTGGCTCGGCTTTAGGCGCTCCCTTTGGCCGCCGCATTGCGTACACGCAACTCGCGCAATTTTTCCGCAATGCGAATTTCCAGTCCGCGCTCCACCGGCTGGTAAAACTGTATATCTTGTATGCCCTCGGGTAAATAGCGCTCGCCCGCCGCAAAAGCGCCTTCCTCGTCGTGGGCATAGCGGTAGTTTTTGCCGTAGTCCAGGTCCTTCATCAAGGCGGTCGGCGCATTGCGCAAATGCATTGGTACGGGGCGTGTCCCCTCTTTTTTTACCAGTGCTTTGACGTCCTTGAAGGCTTTGTACACCGCATTGGATTTAGGCGCCATCGCCAGATAAACCACGCATTGGGCCAGTGTCAATTCGCCTTCAGGACTGCCCAGGCGTTCGTACACGTCTGCTGCATCGAGCGCTATGCGCAGGGCGCGCGGATCGGCCAAGCCGATATCCTCGCTGGCCATGCGGATCAGGCGCCGCGCCAAGTAGCGCGGTTCGGCACCACCGTCGAGCATGCGCACAAACCAATACAGTGCGGCGTCTGGGTCCGAGCCGCGCACCGATTTATGTAAAGCCGAAATCGTGTCGAAAAACTGTTCGCCGCCCTTGTCGTAGCGACGCATGCGTTCGCCCAGCACCTTGAGTAACCAGGCCTCGTCAATCTGTGTGCGCTTTTCCTGCTGTGCTGCGGCGGCCAAAGTCTCCAAGGTATTGAGCAAGCGGCGCGCATCGCCATCGGCGTAGCCCACCAGGCGCTGCGCGGCAGCATCTTCCAATGGAGGCACCGCACCCAAGGCAAGCGCTTTTCCAATCAAATGCGTGAGCGCTTCTTCGCCTAGCGGCTGCAAGACATACACCGCCGCCCGGGACAAAAGCGCAGAGTTCACTTCGAAAGAAGGGTTTTCGGTGGTCGCGCCAATAAAGGTAAACAAGCCGCTTTCGACATGCGGCAAAAAAGCATCTTGCTGGCTTTTATTAAACCGGTGCACTTCGTCCACAAACACCAGGGTGCGTCGCTGGCTCAGGCCATCGCGCGATTGCTGCGCCCGCTCCACTGCCTCGCGGATGTCTTTGATGCCGCCCAGCACCGCGCTGATGCTGATGAAGTCGGCGTCAAAAGCATCGGCCATCAAGCGCGCAATAGTGGTTTTACCGGTACCCGGCGGGCCCCACAAAATACAGCTATGCGGCGTGCCCGATTCAAAAGCCAGCCGCAGCGCCATGCCCTCGCCCAGCACCTGCTCCTGTCCAATGACCTCGGCTAAGGTGCGCGGACGCAGGCGCTCGGCTAGCGGTATGTGGTCGGAGGGCTTGGTAGACATGCGGATGGCGGCGCAAAAAATGAAACTGTGGGGCTAAGTCTGTGTCAGCCTGCGAAGGCGAGTGCAGCGCGGGCTGTCTGGTGTGCAGCTTTTGAGTGTAGTGGAGGCGCGCAGCATTGTCGTCAATCCTTAACCACCGTCCTGGCCTTGCGCATCACTCTCGATCATTGGCTGGAACCATTTGCACCGCCTCAACCAATTGGGCCTCCAACAGCGCGACTGCAGGCGCCAAAGTGCCCGGCGCCCGGTGCAAAGCAATCTCTATCTCCGGTAAGCGCGGCAATTGCTGCTCATCGCCCAGCACCCGCCACTGAGCAGGCACCATGCTTTGCGCCACTACGGTCAGTGCCAGCCCGCCCGATACCGCAATCATGCCACCGGCAAAGCTTTGACTGGTGTAGGCAATGCGCCAGGGAATAGCGGCGGCATCCAGCGCCGCCAAAGCATGCTCGCGAAACACACATCCTTCAGGAAACAAGGCCAAGGGCAAAGGCGTCTCCTGGTGTGCCAGGTGCTGGCGCGAGCCGGCCCATACCAGACGCTCGGTGCGCAAGACCTTGCCGCGTCGGCGCTCAGGTTGGCGGGTGATGATGGCCACATCCAGATCGCCCGCTTCCACGCGGTCGAGCAGGGCACCGCTTAAGGCACCAATCACTTCCAGTTGTACCCGCGGATAGGCGTGGGCAAAGTGCGTAAGTACACCCGGTAAGAACTGATGGGCATAGTCATCGGGCATGCCCAGACGGACATGGCCCACGGCATGAGGTTGGTTCATGGCGACCAGGGCTTCTTCATTGAGCCGGATCATGCGTCGGGCGTAGTCCAGCAGCACTTCACCCTCTTCAGTCAAGCGGATCTTGCGCTTTTCGCGCTGCAACAAGGCATGGCCGGTTAGGTCTTCCAGTTTGCGCAATTGCATGCTCACCGCCGACTGCGTGCGGCACAGATAGACCGCTGCGCGCGTGAAGCTGCCGCTGTCCACCACGGCGGTAAAGGCCTGCAGCAGGGCCAAGTCCAGGTATTTCAGCATTGCGACCTCTTTTATCAGGATTCTTGATACCTAGCATAACAATTATTCGTTTGCCTTCATATTGGCAAGCGCCTACATTGGTCTGGCGCGTCCCGTTGGACGCGAAGTGATGCACCGCAATCCACCCACCGTAGAGGAGACCTTCAACATGTTCCATTCCACCGATACCCATCTGGCGCTGGACCGCCGCCAACTCCTTAGTGGCGCTGCTGCTTTGGGCTTGGCTGGTTCATTGACCACCCTGCCCGCCCTGGCCCAATCCACCCCGAAAAAAGGCGGCACGCTGCGCCTGGGTATGGAAGGCGGCTCCGCCTCCGACAGCCTGGACCCGCGCACCTATGCCGACTCCATCCCCATCAGCTACAGCCTGATGTTTTGGAACCAGTTGGTGGAAATCGATGCTAAGGGGAACGCTACGCCCGAACTGGCAGAGAGCTGGGAGTCCAAACCCGGCGCCGCCGAATGGATTTTTAATATCCGCAAAGGGATTACTTTCACCTCGGGCAAAACGCTGGATGCCGATGATGTGATTTACTCCATCAATATGCACCGTGGCGAAACCAAATCGCCGGCCAAAGGCATTCTGGAGCCGATCACCGACATCAAAAAGCTCGGCTCGCACCAAATTCAGATCACCATGAAATCGGGCAATGCCGATTTGCCTTTTGTGCTGTCGGACTACCACCTGCTGATCGTGCCCAACGGCACGACCGACTTTTCCAAGCCCGACGGCACCGGGGCTTACACCTTGGTGGAGTGGACGCCTGGCGTGCGCATCCTGGCCAAGCGTAAGCCGGGCAATTACTGGAAAACCGGGCGGGGCAACTTTGACAACGTCGAGCTGCGCTACATCGGCGATTCGGCCATCCGCACGCAGGCGCTGCTCACCGGTCAGGTCGATGCGGTAAACCGCCTCAACCCCAAAACCGTGGCCCTGCTGTCCAAAAACAAAGACATCAACATCACACGCACCAAGGGTACCGGCAACCGCTACGGCTTTGTCGCCTTGCTCGATACCGACCCCTACAAAAGCCATGACCTGATGTTGGCCTTGAAATACGGCATCGACCGGCAAAAAATTATCGATAACGTGTTCTCTGGTTACGCCTCTATGGGCAACGACCAGACCGTGGGCCCGGCAGACCGCTTTTACAACGCCGCGCTCAAAGCCAAAAGCTTTGACGCGGATAAGGCCGCTTTCCACTTCAAGAAAGCTGGCGTGAGTGTGCCGCTGGAAGTGCAAGTCTCCGATGGCTGCTACTCGGGGGCCGTAGATTCGGGCGTCATGTACCAGGAGTCGCTGAAAAAAGCCGGTATCAATATCGAAGTCAAGCGCGTCTCGGGCGATGGCTACTGGGACAACGTCTGGATGAAAGCGCCGTTTTGCTCGGTATTCTGGGGCAACCGTCCCACCGCCGACTTGCAAATCTCCACCCAGTTCCTGGGCGGGGGCGCCTGGAACGACACCCGCTTCAAGAGCGCTGCCATGGACAAACTGGTCATCGCAGCGCGTGTCGAACTCAATGAAGCCAAACGCCGCGAGATGTACGCCGAGGCGCAACGCATTATTTCGGAAGATGCAGGCATGGTGTGCTTTGCCGTGGGCGACCAAATGGATGGCGGCAGCAAAAAACTCATGGGCCTGGAGTCACATGCGCGGTACGACATGAATGACAACCGGCTGGCTGAAAAAGGCTGGTTCGCTTAAGCCAGGTCGAGCCACCTTCTTGCAGCGCGGTAGCTGTCCGTCGGGCCGGTGCCGCGCTGGCTGCATTGCACACACGCTTTGG
>CAMBFO010000070.1 GCA_945865675.1 Comamonas sp. lk | reverse complement strand
AGGTTCGTTGTCGACGCCGGTCAGGCGGACTTCCGGGGCCATGATTTCCCGGTTCAGGCGGTGTTTACGTTCTTCGCGCTGGCGGCGGTCACGAAATTCAGTAGCGATGGCTCAATCCTTCACAAAACAAACCCACAGGGGCACTATCCACGCGGTGCGCGACGCATCTTCTTCATCTTTGGAAAAACCTTAGACAAGGGATTTATCAGCTATGTCCCTTGCGATGAGCGCGCTGAACGCTTCAAGGGGCATGGCACCGAGGTCTTTTCCACCCCGGGCGCGCACTGCAACGGCACCGGCAGCCATTTCTTTATCGCCTACGACGAGCAAGAAAGGCAGCTTTTGCATCGAATGCTCGCGTATTTTATACGTGATTTTCTCGTTTCTGAGGTCTAAATCCACCCTAAGCCCTTGATTTTCCAGCGTTTTGGTGACTTTTTTGGCATATTCGGCCTGGGCGTCGGTGATATTGAGCACCGCCAACTGCACCGGCGCCAGCCAGGTCGGCAGCGCGCCTGCGCTCTCTTCAATCAAAATTCCGATGAAACGCTCCAGGCTGCCGACGATGGCGCGGTGCAGCATGACAGGCCGATGGCGGGCGCCGTCTTCCCCCACATATTCGGCGTCCAGGCGCTCGGGCATAGAGAAATCCACCTGCATGGTTCCGCATTGCCACTGGCGCCCGATAGCGTCCTTGAGCGTGTACTCAATCTTGGGGCCGTAAAAAGCACCGTCACCCGGGGAGATTTCAAATTCGCAGCCCGAAGCGCGCAGGCTTTCCATCAGCGCCGCTTCTGCCTTGTCCCAAATCGCGTCGCTGCCTATGCGTTGCGCCGGTCGGGTAGCCACTTTGTAAATTATGTTTTTGAAACCGAAATCGGTGTACACCTTTTGCAGCAGCGCGGTGTAGTTGACGCACTCTTGCAGGATCTGGTCTTCGGTACAAAAAATATGCCCGTCGTCCTGGGTGAAGCCGCGCACCCGCATGATGCCGTGCAAACCGCCCGAGGGTTCATTGCGGTGGCATTGGCCGAATTCGCCGTAACGCAAAGGCAGGTCGCGGTAGCTTTTGATGCCTTGCTTGAAGATCAAGATGTGGCCGGGGCAGTTCATCGGCTTGAGCGCGTAATCGCGCTTTTCCGACTCGGTGGTGAACATGTTTTCGCGGTATTTGTCCCAGTGGCCGGTTTTTTCCCACAAACTTTTGTCGATGATTTGCGGGCCTTTGACTTCCTGGTAGCCATTGTCCTGGTAGACCTTGCGCATGTATTGCTCCACGCCCTGCCACAGCGTCCAGCCCTTGGGGTGCCAGAACACCAGGCCCGGCGCATGCTCGTCGATATGGAACAAATCCAACTCACGGCCGAGTTTGCGGTGGTCGCGCTTTTCGGCTTCTTCCAGCATGGTGAGGTGCTGTTGCAAGTCTTCTTTGGTCGCCCAAGCCGTACCGTAAATGCGTTGCAGCATTTCCTTGGTGTGGTCGCCGCGCCAATAGGCTCCGGCCAGTTTCATCAGCTTGAAGTGCTTGAGCTTGCCCGTGCTGGGCACGTGAGGGCCACGGCACAAGTCTTCGAAGCCGCCTTCGCGGTAGAGCGACACATCCTCGCCTGCCGCAATGGTGCCGACGATTTCGGCCTTGTAATGCTCGCCCATGGATTTGAAGTGAGCCACTGCCTCGTCACGCGGCAGCACGCGACGCTGCACCGGCTCGTCTTTGCCGGCCAGTTCGGCCATCTTCTTTTCGATGGCGGCCAAGTCCTCGGGAGTAAAAGGCCGCTCAAAAGAGAAGTCGTAAAAAAAGCCGTTTTCAATAACTGGGCCGATAGTCACCTGGGCCTGGGGAAACAATTCTTTGACGGCATACGCCAGCAAGTGGGCGGTGGAGTGCCGGATGACTTCCAGACCCTCTGCATCCTTGGCCGTGATGATGGACAACTGGCTGTTGGCCCCAATGGCATAACTGGTATCTACCACTATGCCATCGACCTTACCTGCCAACGCCGCTTTGGCCAAGCCCGTGCCGATGGACGCCGCCACTTCAGCCACGGTGACCGGGCCGGGAAATTCGCGTTGGGAACCGTCGGGAAGCGTAATCTGAATCATGGCAGCTAGGTTAGGTGGCAAAGGGCGCGATTTTAGTCCCTCACCCTCGCACTGGCATAAGATGGTGCGCCCCTTCTTCAAGCCGCTAGCCATCATGCAATTTGATTACACCAACCCATACAGCAGCACGCGTCTGCCGGTATTTGCCCGCAACCTGGTTAGCACCTCACATCCGCTGGCCGCGCAGGCGGGCTTGCGCATACTGTGGCAAGGCGGTAATGCAGTGGACGCGGCTATTGCCGCAGCCGCCGCGCTGACAATTTGCGAGCCCGTGAGTAACGGCCTGGGCTCGGATGCGTTTTGCATTTTGTGGGACGGGCAAGAACTGCACGGCCTCAACAGCTCGGGCCATGCGCCTGCTGCCTGGACACCGGACTACTTTCACAGCAAATACGGCAAGACCCAAGCCACGCCACCCAAGCGCGGGATGGACGCGGTCACCGTGCCCGGCGCCGTCGCCGGCTGGGCCGCTATGAGCAAGCGTTTTGGCAAACTACCTTTCGCCGAATTGATGCAGCCGGCGATTGAGATTGCCGAGCGCGGCTACCTGGTGCCAGTGGTGGTCCAGCAAAAATGGGCTGCCGCTACGCCAGAGCTGCAAAGCCTGCCTGGCTTTGCCGAACACTATTTGCCGTACGGGCGCGCGCCCCAGGTGGGCGAGTTATTCCAGTTTCCCGCCGCTGCACGCGGCCTGCGCGAGATCGCGGCAAGCCAAGGCGAATCCTTTTACCGGGGCGAAATGGCGCAAGCGATGGAACGCTTTTCCAAGGCACACGGCGGCAGCCTGCGCGCCTCGGACCTGGCGGCTTTTCAGCCCGAATGGGTGATACCGCTGGCGCATAACTACCGCGGGTACACCGTGCATGAGATACCGCCCAGCGGCCAGGGCATTGCAGCGCTGATGGCGCTGGGCATGCTGGAGCATTTTGATATTGCGGCCATGCCGCGCGACGGCGTGGACAGCCAGCATGTGCAAATCGAGGCCATGAAACTGGCCTTTGCCGATGTCTATCGCTACGTGGCCGATCCGCAAGCCATGGCCCTGAGCGCCGCGCAGCTGCTAGACCCGCAGTACCTGGCCCGACGCGCCGCGCTAATCGACATGCAGCGCGCCCAAAGCTTCGGCCCCGGCAACCCAGCCCAGGGCGGCACGGTGTATCTGACGACGGCCGACGAAAACGGCATGATGGTCAGCTTTATCCAAAGCAACTACATGGGCTTTGGGTCGGGCTGTGTCGAGCCGCAGTTTGGCATCAGCCTACAAAACCGCGGCCATGGCTTTAGCACCGACCCCCAAGCGCCCAATACCGCCAACCTGGTGGCGCCGGGTAAAAAACCGTTTCACACCATCATCCCCGCCTTCCTGACACGCGATGGCCAGCCGGTGATGAGCTTTGGCGTGATGGGCGCCAATATGCAACCCCAAGGCCATGTGCAAACCCTGGTGCGCATGCTGGACTACGGCCAAAACCCGCAAGCCGCTTGCGACGCACCACGCTGGCGCTTTAATACCGGCTTGGCCATCAACGTCGAATCGGGCATGGCCACCGACACCGTGCAAGGCCTAGCTGCACGCGGCCACCAGATGGAAGTGATGAACGACAGCTACCAAGACTTTGGCGCCGGCCAGTTCATCTGGCGCGCGGGCGATCCGGGCAAGGAAGGCTATGTGGCGGCGAGTGATGCGCGCAGGGATGGCTTGGTGGCGGGGATGTAAGACGCGGTGTTTTATCCCTGCCCCGCTAGCACTATCGATTATTTACCCATAACCGATCTGTGTTTCCAAAATCGAATCATTCAGCGCCAATAAATTACTTTGCAGCGCTTGCTGTGAGTCGCTCAGCCAGCCACACTTTGATAACGGATTGACGTGTCACGCCCATTCGGCTGGCTTGGCGATCTAAGGAGTCGATCATCCAGGTCGGGAAATCCACGTTGACGCGTTTTTGAACTTGCTGAACACGCTTGGCTTGGGACAAATCCAGGGCCTCAGTCAGGTCCTCGTCGGCGTCAAATCGGGCTTCGAATTCTTTAACTTTCATAAAGTGCTACCTCTTCAATGCGTGCGCGGCGAACGGAGATTAATCGCACCTTAGCTCCTCGATAGGTGATAACGGCAGACCAATGCTTGAGGCCAATGAGCCCGATGACCAGGAACCGGCGTTCGTCCGCTGTCTTGGCCGGAATCTCTAGCAACATAGGGTCATCCCAAAGCAATTGGGCCTCGATGAAATTGATCCCGTGCTTGACCCGGTTGATATCGCTCTTTTCGGAATCAAACTCAAAATCTGCCAAGGTATAAAAAATATACCATAAATACCTCCTTTTGGGTTACAGCCAAACCTACGGGCGGCCCAAAAAGCCTATGAAAAAGGGCGAGCACTCACGTACCCGCCCTTTCCTCTGACTCTCACCCACACGCCTAGAGCGGCGGGGGTGCAGGTCAGCGCTTTAGTGGAACTGCTCTTCTTCGGTAGACCCTGTCAGCGCGGTGACGCTGGAGCGGCCGCCTTGGATGACGGTGGTGATTTCGTCGAAGTAGCCCGTGCCCACTTCTTGCTGGTGGGACACAAAGCTGTAACCCCGGTCGCGGGCGGCGAATTCGGGCTCTTGCACTTTTTCCACATAGGCGGTCATGCCGCGCTTGACGTAGTCTTGTGACAGATCAAACATGTGGTACCACATGTTGTGGATACCGGCCAGCGTGATGAACTGGTATTTGTAACCCATGGCGCCGAGTTCGCGCTGGAACTTGGCGATGGTGGCATCGTCCAAATTTTTCTTCCAGTTAAACGACGGCGAGCAGTTGTAAGCCAACATCTTGCCGGGGTGCTTGGCGTGCACGGCTTCGGCGTATTTGCGCGCAAAGTCCAGGTCCGGCGTACCGGTTTCGCACCACACCAAATCGGCGTACTCGGCATAGGCCACCGAACGGGCTACGGCCTGGTCCATGCCTTTGCGGGTTTTGTAAAAACCTTCGGCCGTGCGCTCACCCGTGAGGAAGGGTTGGTCTATGGGGTCAAAGTCGCTTGTCACTAGATCAGCCGCTTCGGCGTCGGTACGGGCGATCACCAACGTGGGCACGCCATACACGTCGGCCGCCATGCGCGCTGCTTTGAGTTTTTGCACGGCTTCGGTGGTAGGCACCAGCACTTTGCCGCCCATATGGCCGCATTTTTTAACCGAGGCTAATTGGTCTTCAAAGTGCACGCCGCCCGCGCCCGAGCGGATCATGGCTTTCATCAGTTCATAGGCGTTGAGCACGCCGCCAAAGCCGGCCTCTGCATCGGCCACGATGGGCGCGTGGTAGTCGATATAGCCTTTGTCGCCGGGGCCTACGCCTTTGGACCACTGGATTTCGTCGGCACGGGTAAAGGAGTTGTTGATACGCTCCACCACTTTGGGCACCGAGTCCACGGGGTACAGGGATTGGTCCGGGTACATAGCGGAGTATTCATTGCTGTCGGCAGCAACTTGCCAACCGGAGAGGTAAATGGCTTTCACACCGGCCTTGACTTGTTGCATGGCCTGGCCGCCGGTCAGCGCGCCAAGGCAGTTGACATAGGGCTCGTCGTGCAGCAAGTCCCACAGTTTTTCGGCGCCACGGCGGGCTAGCGTGTGCTCGACCTGGAAGGAGCCGCGCAGGCGGACGACATCGGCTGCCGAGTAACCGCGCTTGATACCTGTCCAGCGCGGGTTGGTAGCCCAGTCTTTTTCCAGTTGTGCGACTTGTTGTTCGCGGCTCAGTTGTGCATTGAGTGCTTGCGGCATAAAAACTCCTTGTGGTTAATCGGTGCCCCGGCCACCGTGGCGTATGGTGCAGTGCCGCAATTGTAAGTCTTATATAAGACTAAGAAGCAATCTTATGTCTTATATAAGACTAAATATTATTTGAATGAAATCAATAGCTTAGAGGCATTTTTTCACTATGAATTATGAATATTTCTTAATGCAAAATCTCGCCCCGCTGGCTTTGAAGCTCTATTTCCCGCAATGCGGAAAAAGCACCAGCCCCGCGAAAGACCCATCGTGAACGCCGCAGTTGGCTTTAAAACGCGTCGGCGTAGCGCTGCATTTCCCAGGCGCTGACGTTCTGGGCGTAATCGTCCCACTCGGTACGCTTGAGGGCGATCCACTGGTCGCAAAAGGCTTCGCCCACGGCAGCACGCAAGACGCTGTCTGCTTGCAGCGCATCGATAGCCTCGTCCAGGTTTTTGGGCAGCCGCGCAGGCATGGGCTGGCCGCTGGCCTGGCGGATGTATAAGTCTTCGTTGCAAGGCGTCGGTGCCGGCATAGCACCATCGATGCCGGCCAAACCGGCACATAGCGTGGCGGCCAAAGCCGCGTAGATATTGCAAGACGGGTCGGGCAAGCGCCACTCCATGCGGCCTGCCACGGTGCGCAGCAAGCAGGTGCGGTTGTTGTCGCCATAGGCCTTCCACACCGGCGACCAGGTCGTGCCCGAGGCGCTAGGGCTGCTGGCCAGGCGCTTGTAGCTATTGACGGTGGGCGCGCACAGCGCGGCCAGTGCATCGGCATGGTGTAACAAGCCTGCCGCAAACTGGTGGCCTGCCGTACTCAGGCCCAGGCTAGCGGCCGCATCGGCAAAAACCGCCCTGCCCTGTGCATCGGTGATGCTGATATGGAAATGCAAACCACTGCCCGGTGCATGCGCCAGCGGTTTGGGCATGCTGCTAAATACCTGTCCGTGGCGCTGGGCTATCGCATGGGCCGTGAGCTTAAAAAGCATATAGCGGTCAGCAGCGGCCAGCGCATGGTCGTGCGCATAGTTGATTTCATACTGGCCGCACGCGTCTTCATGGTCCATCTGCTGCAAGCGAAAACCCAAGGCGCCCAGTGCCACACGCATATCGTCTAAAAAAGCGTAGTTGCGGTAAATGGCTTTGAGGTCGTACGAAGGTTTATCCAGCGCGTCCTGTGCGTCGGCCAGCGTCCATTGGCCTGCCGCATCTTGGCGCAATAGAAAAAATTCAGGCTCGATGCCCACCCACAGCGTCCAGCCGCGCCGGGCTAATGCATCGGTGGCGGCTTTGAGGACTTGGCGTGCGCAGGTAGCGAGCGGCTGGCCGCCGGCAAAGCCATCGCAAACCGCATGCGCAACGCCAGGCATAAAGGGCAAGGGGCGCAGACTATCTAGCTGCACACGGCCGTAGTATTCGCTGCGAGCGCCGTGGCGCGGCAGGCCGGTGCCCCAGATGCTAGGCCCGGCAAAACCAGCCCCCTGTTCCACCCATTCTTTCAAGTTTTCCAGCGGAACCAGTTTGCCTTTTGCCACGCCATGGATGTCGCAAAACTGGGCTAAAACGGAGTGGATACCCTGTGCTTGCAGCGCAAGCATACGTTCTTCCAAGGACCTATCTGCCATACCCGAACCGGCCTTTAATCAGGCCAGTACCTGCGCCAGGATATCCAGGCCTTCGTCGAACACCGCGTCTTCGATCGTCAAAGGGAACAAAAAGCGAAGCACATTGCCATGGACCCCACAGGTCAATAAGAGCAGGCCTTTTTTTAGGGCTGCTTGCTGCACTTGTTTGGCCTTGTCGGCGTCGGGCGCGCCGGTGTGCGGATTGACAAAATCACAAGCCACCATGGCGCCCAAGGCGCGCACATCGCCGATACAGGCATTGGCGGCTTGGGCTTTACGCAGATGCGCCACCAAACGCTCGCCCAAGACCTGGGCGCGGGCCGGCAGTTGTTCTTCGGCCATGACGTCGAGCACCGCATGCGCCGCAGCGATGGCCAAGGGGTGACCGGCATAGGTGCCGCCCAAGCCTCCGGGGTTGGGCGCGTCCATGATGGCGCTGCGGCCAACGACGGCGGACAAGGTGGTGCCACCGCCCATGCTCTTGGCCAGGGTCATCAAATCGGGGGAAACACCGTAGTGCTCCATGGCAAACATCTTGCCGGTGCGGGCAAAACCGGTTTGCACTTCGTCGGCAATCAGCACGATGCCGTGTTCATCGCACAAGGCGCGCAGCCATTGCACCGCCTTGGCTTGGATGGGGTTGAAACCGCCCTCGCCTTGCACCGGCTCAAAAATAATCGCCGCCACACGGCTGGGCTCGATGTCGCACTTGAACAATTGCTCCACCGCTTTTTGCGTTTCCTCTAGGCTGGCGCAATGGCAAGGAAAGGGCGCGTGGTAAATCTCGGGGGCAAAGGGGCCAAAACCGGCTTTGTAGGGCTGCACCTTGCCGGTGAGCGCCACCGCAAACATGCTGCGTCCATGGAAGGCACCGCCAAACGCGATGACCCCGCTGCGCTTGGTGTAGGAACGCGCAATCTTGATGGCGTTTTCTACCGCTTCGGCGCCGGTCGAGAAAAACGCGGTTTTTGTCGGGCCATCGATCGGCACGATAGCGTTGATGCGTTCGGCCAGCGACACATATTCCGCATAGGGCACGACCTGGTAGCAGGTATGGGTAAACCGTTGCAGTTGGGCGGCAATCGCAGCCTGTACTTTGGGGTGGATGTGGCCGGTATTGAGCACCGCGATGCCGCCGGCAAAGTCGATGAAGCGGCGGCCCTCGATGTCCCAAAACTCGGCATTTTTTGCGTGGTCGATAAAAAAATCGCCCATCACAGCCACGCCGCGCGGCGTGGCAGCCAGACGGCGGGCATGCCAGTCGGCATTGGTGCCAGGCGCAATGGAATCGGTTTCGGGCTTGAGGTGGGCGTTCATACGGGTTCCTTTTGTGGCTCAGACGAGCTGGCGCCATTGTGCCTCGTCCGCGAGCGGCCCAGCACGCGCACCAGCCAGCGCTCCAGGTCGTCGATATAGGTAAACACTGCCGGCACTACCAACAGGCTGAGCAGGGTAGAGGTAATCAGGCCGCCGATGACCGCAATCGCCATGGGCGAGCGAAAGCTCGGGTCTGCACCCCAGCCGATGGCCAAGGGCAGCATGCCAGCGCCCATGGCGATGGTGGTCATCACAATCGGGCGGCTGCGCTTGCGACAGGCATCGACCAGTGCCTCAAAACGCTCCATACCTGCTTCTCGCGCCAGTACCGCATAGTCCACCAGCAAAATCGAATTTTTGGTCACGATGCCCATCAGCATGATGAGCCCGATCATGGTCGGCATCGACAAGGCCCGCCCAGTGATCAAAAGCAAGACAAAAGCACCGCCAATACTCAAAGGCAGGGCCGCCAAAATCGTGAGCGGTTGCAAAAAGTCTTTGAATAAAAGCACCAGCACGCCATAAATGCAAAGCACGCCAATCAGCATGGCAATCCCAAAGCTGGCAAACAAAGCTTGCATTTCTTGGGCGTCGCCCAGCTCGGCAATCGAGACACCGGGTGGCAGATTGGCCAGGCTGGGTAAGGCCTGCGCCTCGGCGTTAACTTCCCCCAGGGTGCGCTTACCCAGTTCCACTTCCAGCACCACGTTGCGGTTGCGGTTGAGGCGGGTGATTTGCGCCGGCCCGCTGTCCATACGGATGTCGGCCACTTGCGCCAGCATCACCGGGCCACGCTTACCCGGTACGGTTAAGCGCCCGATAGAGTCCAGGTCCGCGCGCACCGCATCGGGCAACTTCACGCGAATCGGCACCTGGCGCTGCGCCAGATTGAGCTTGGACAGCGCGGTATCGTAGTCACCCGCCGTGGCGACACGCACCGTCTCGCCGATGCTGGCCGCCGTCACACCCAGGTCGGCGGCGCGCGCATTATCCGGTCGCACGATAATTTCGGGACGCACCAGCGAGGCGCTGGAATTGACATTGCCTATGCCTTTGAGGCTGCGAAGGTCCCGTTCCACCAACTGGGCTGCCTGCATCAAGGCCTGGGGGTCTTCGCTTTTGAGCACCAGCTGCAATTTACCGCCGGTCTCGGGCGAGCCCACGTTAAAGCGCGCGCCCGCAAGCTCGGCCATGCGGCTGCGAATCTGGGCATCAATATCTTGCATGCTTTCTTTGCGCTCGTCGCGGTGCACAGCGCTAATGGTCAGCACCGCGCGGCGCGCCTCGGCTGCGGCGCCGGGCGCAAAAGCATCGCCGCTGGAGCCACCGCCTATCGAGCTAAAGATGCTAACGACGTGCGGTATGTCGGCAATCTCTTTGCGCGCCTGCTCGGCGATGCGCTCGGTTTGCGCCAAGGTGCTGCCGGGCGCAAGTTCGATAGTGACCTGCGTCTGACCCCGGTCACCCGGCGGGATAAAGGTGGTCGGTAGCAAGCCCACCAAAGACACCGAACCGACAAAAAACAGACCGGCACCGATAGCGGTGACCAGGCGATGCCGCAAGCACCATTGCATCACGCGCAAGTAGGCGCGCATCACCGGGCCATCGGGCGGTTCGACCAAGACCGGCGCACCATCGGCACTGCGGGCGGGCTGCAAAATATAGGCCGCCATCATGGGTGTGAGCAGGCGTGCCACCATCAGCGAGGCCAGTATCGCCAGTACCGCGGTCCAGCCAAATTGTTTGAAAAACAACCCCGGCACGCCACCCATAAATGCCGTAGGCAAAAACACTGCAACCAAGGCAAACGTGGTGGCAATCACCGCCATGCCAATCTCGTCCGCCGCTTCCATGGCCGCCGCAAAAGGCGACTTGCCCATACGTAAATGGCGGGCGATGTTCTCAATCTCGACAATCGCATCATCGACCAGTACACCGACCACTAAAGCCAGCGACAAGAGCGTCACGGTGTTGAGCGTGTAGCCGAAATACTTCATCCCCAAAAAAGTGGGAATGATGGACAGCGGTAAGGCCGTGGACACCACAAAGGTGGCGCGCCAGTCACGCAGAAACAACCACACCACCAGGATTGCCAACAGCGCCCCGTCGTACAGCAGCTCCATAGAGCCTTTGAAGTTTTCCTGCACCGGCTCGGCGTTGTCAATAATCGCATCGATGCGCAGGTCGGGGTTTTCTTCCTGTAGCTTGGCCACTACGAGGCGCGCGCCTTGGGCCACTGCCACTTCGCTGGCGCCTTTGCTGCGGAATATTTCAAAGGCTACGACTTTGTTGCCATCCTGGGTGGCAATGGCACGCGCTTCGCTCACCGTGTCCATCACCTTGGCAATTTGTTCCAAACGCACATGGCGTCCATCGGGCAGCGGTAAATCCAGCTGCGCCAGTTCCTGCGCGCTTTGCACGGTGGCTATGGTGCGCACCGATTGTTCGGCCCCGCTCACATCACCGCGCCCGCCCGGCGCTTCGATTTGAACAATTTTCAAGCGGCGTGACACATCTAGAGCAGACACGCCCAGCGACGCCATGCGCGCTGCATCGAGTTCCACCCGTACCTCGCGGTACACCCCGCCCAGTCGCTTCACAGCGCCCACGCCGGGTACCCCGCGCAAGCGCTTGTTCACGGTGTTATCGACAAACCAGCTGATGGCTTCGTCATCACGTAGCTGCATGCCCGGCTTGCCCGCGGCCTGCACGGTATAGGTGCTCACTACACGGCCCGCGGTGGAGGCCTTGGTCACCGAGGGATCGCGCAGCTCAGAAGGCAAATCGGAACGCACACTGGCGACCGCATCACGCACTTCGCTCACAGCTTCGTTGATCGGCTTTTCCAGTACAAATTCCACCGTTACCACTGCGCTGCCGTCCAGTACGGTGGTAAACACATTTTTCACGCCCGCCAAAGTGGCTACCGCGTCCTCAATCTTGCGCGCCACCTCGGTTTCCATTTGCGCCGGCGCCGCGCCGGGTAAGCCCGCTTCCACCGTGACGATGGGCAATTCAATATCCGGGAAGTCCTGCACCACACTGCCGCGAAAGGCCAACAAACCGGCCAGCGTCAGCAAGGCAAAGAGCATGATCGCCGGGATCGGATTCCTGATGGAGTAAGCCGAAAAATTCACACCCGCCCCTTCTTGCGCAGCTGCGCTGGCAGCGGGACGTGCCGCACTGGCTGGCGCTGCAGGCGCAGGCCCGGCTACTTTGACGCTATCGCCATCACGCAAAAAGCCAGCGCCCGAGGACACCACCAGCGCATCGGCTTGCAGACCATCTGTCACCTCTATCACCGGGCCTGACGCGCTGCTGGCGCGTCTGCCGGTGCTGATACGCGTTTGCGTTACCCGGCCATCGTTTTGCAGCAGGAAGCAATAGCTAAAACCGTCGCGCACCACCACGGCTTGCTGGGCCACGGTCAGCGCCGCAGTTTGGCCTAAAACAAATTCGCCCGGCGCATACATACCCGGCTTGAGCGCCGCGGCATTTTTATCTAGCGGGCCCATCAAATCCACATAGACCAGGCCGACGCGGCTTTGCGCATCTACCGTGGGCGCGAGCATTCGCACACGGCCCTGCCATTGGCCGCCGCCCGGCGCAGTGATGCGCGCCGCAGCGCCCACCACGACGCGTGCCAATTCATTGGCAGTGAGCTCGGCGCGCCATTCCAAGCGGCCGCGGCGCAACATGCGAAACAACTCACTACCGGGCGCCACTACGGCTCCCAAAGCCGCATTGCGGGCAATGATGGTGCCACTATCGGGCGCGATGATTTGCGTGTGCTTGAGGCGCAGCAACTGACTGTCCAAGCCGGCCTTGGCCGCTGCCAGGCGGGCTTTGGCCATTTGCTCGGCACTTAGCATCTGGCTGATTTGCTGGGCGCTCAAGGCACTGTCGTTTTGCAGGGCACGCGCGCGGTCGGCATTCATCAGGCCGTCATTGGCAGCGGCCTGGGCCTCGGCCAATTGGGCTCGCGCCAATGCCACATCGGCCTGCACGCTGTCGGCCGACAACTGCGCCAGCAACTGGCCAGCTTGCACCACGTCGCCTACATTGGCCATCAGGTCGGCAATACGCAAACCACCCACTTCAGCGGAGACACTGGCCTCTTGCCACGCAGCCACATTGCCATTGGCAACCAAGGTCAGGGGCAGCATGGTTTTTTGGACGCGGGTGGTGCTGACGGTTAAGGCCGGTTTGGCGGCGGGCTGGGCTTGTGCCGCCTGCGCGCCAGACACCGCCAGAGCGCAAAGCAGCATACCGGTCTGTAAAAAACGACCCGCCGGGCGCGCAGGGGGCAGATGCAAACGTAAAAAAAAAAGGGATTCAGGCAAATGCATACGTCTTCACTTTCAATCTTATGGATGGGTGTCGCTGGGCGCAGGCTGTAACACCGAAGCGGGCCCGACACCGGCGCTGGCGCGGTCCCAGCCACCGCCGGCGGCGCGGTACAAGCGCACCCAGGCGCGCCGGCCTTCCCACTGCAAACCGGTGCGCTGCGCATCGGCGGCGAGCAGACCACGGCCTGCCTCTTGCAGCTCCAGCCCGGTGGCCATGCCCTGGCGCTGGCGCGCCAGCACGGCCGCATGCACCTGCTGCGCATAGCGGTAATTGCGCTGCGCCTGTTCGCTGCGGTCGGTATTCAATTGCAATTGCACCAGCGCCTCTTCCACCTCCCGCACCGCGCTGCGCACACGCGCTTGGTACATCGCCACTTTGCTTTCAAAGTTCAATTGCGAGGCCTC
>CAMBFO010000069.1 GCA_945865675.1 Comamonas sp. lk | reverse complement strand
CTGTCGTAGAAACGGGGTGCAAGTCGGCACCATTGATGCAGTACTCATACAGCTTTGCGGTCGCTATGAGCTCACCCTGTTGTCCGTGGACAAGGACTTCGCCAACGCCGCTCCGTACGTTCCCTTCAAACTTTGGGGCAACGGGTGAGGTCGCCGCCTACCCCTGCGTTCAATCTGACATGCAACAGTGGTCTGTTTCTAGTGTGCTACGTCAATATGTGAGCGAGCGCGTACCCCAAAGCAATGTCACATAACGGGTCGATGTCATCCTGGATTTCCACCAACACCGCGCACCCCCGTTTAACTGCGCGGCACAAAAACGTAATGATCGACTTAAACCGCCCCCAGATGCGGCACCAGGCCCGCAGTCCGCTCGCCGTTTTTTAGGGCTGCAGTAAAGGCGAGCATCCGATCTATGGGCAAGCAAGCGCGCAGGCCTAGCGCGGCGTCCACATGCACTTCCCCCGCGCCGCTCTCCAAAACGCGGGCTACGTCGGCCAGGCCGTTCATAGCCATCCAGGGGCAATGGGCGCAGCTTTTGCACGTGGCGCTGTTGCCCGCAGTGGGCGCTTCGATAAAAGTCTTGCCGGGGTTGAGCGTGCGCAGCTTGTGCAACATGCCTTTGTCGGTGGCGACGATAAAGGTGTCGGTGTGCATAGTCTGCGCAGCTTTGAGAATGGCCGAGGTGGAGCCCACCGCATGCGCCAGCGCCACCACATCGGCCGGGGACTCGGGGTGGACCAACACAGCGGCCTGAGGGTGCTCGGCCATGAGCGCTTGCAATTCAAAGGCCTTGAACTCGTCATGCACGATGCACGAGCCTTGCCATAAGACCATATCCGCACCGGTTTCCCGCTGGATGTAGCCGCCTAAATGCTTGTCCGGCGCCCAGAGTATTTTTTGCCCCGCGTCTTTGAGCGCGCGCACAATGTCTAGCGCACAGCTAGAGGTCACCACCCAGTCGGCCCGGGCTTTCACTGCGGCGCTGGTATTGGCATAGACCACGACGGTGCGGTCCGGGTGGGCATCGCAAAAGGCGCCAAATTCTTCAATCGGGCAGCCCAGGTCTAAGGAACAAGTGGCGTCCAGGTCCGGCATGAGCACGCGCTTGTGCGGGCTCAAGATTTTGGAGGTTTCGCCCATAAATCGCACACCCGAAACCACCAGGGTTTGGGCGCTGTGGTCGCGGCCAAAGCGGGCCATTTCCAGCGAGTCGCTGACCAGGCCGCCAGTGGCTTCGGCCAGGTCTTGTAAGTCCGGGTGCACATAGTAGTGTGACACCATGACCGCGTTTTTTTCTTTGAGCAAGCGGGCGATTTTTTCTTTCAAAGCGACGCGCTCGGTCGGGCCGGGCTCTACCGGTACCCGCGCCCAGGCGTGGCGGGTGCTGCAAGCGGGTTGCTCGTATTCAACGTCTATGCGCTGCAGCGGCGATTCAAGGGTTTGCATTACACATCCTCCATGCGCATGGAAAAATCTACGGCGCGTATGTCTTTGGTCAGGGCGCCTATGGAAATGCGGTCAACACCGGTAGCGGCAATGGCTTGTACCGTGTCCATGTTGACGCCGCCAGACACTTCCAAAATCGCGCGCCCGGCGTTGATATCCACCGCTTCGCGCAATTGCGCGTGGCTCATATTGTCCAACAGCACCATGCGCGCGCCGGCCTGCAAGGCTTCGTGTAATTGCTGCAAAGTCTCCACCTCGATTTCAATGAAGGCCGCTTGCGCCACAGCAGCGTGGGCGCGCTGCAGGGCAGCGCTTACCCCGCCGGCAGCGGCAATATGGTTTTCTTTTATCAGCACTGCGTCGTACAAGCCAATGCGGTGATTGGTGCCGCCGCCACAGCGCACCGCGTATTTTTGCGCCAGGCGCAGGCCCGGCAAGGTTTTGCGCGTGTCCACAATCTGCGCCCGGTTGCCCGGCACGGCTTGCACGGCAGCCACAAACTGCGCGGTGTGCGTGGCCACGGCACTGAGCAATTGCAAGAAATTGAGCATGGTGCGCTCGGCCGTGAGCAGGGCTTGCGCAGGGCCTTCCACCGTCAACACCACTTCATTGGCCTGGCCCCGGGCGCCTTCGGGCACCTGCCAGTGCATCTGTGCCTGCGGCGCCAGCGCATACAGCGCGGCCTGGGCCCACGGTTGCCCGCAAAGGACAGCGCCTTCGCGCAAGAGCACCCGAGCGCGGGCACGGCGCTGCGGATCGACCAATGCAGCGGTCAAATCGCCGCTGCCCACGTCTTCGGCCAGGGCGCGGGCGGCGTCTAGCTGCGCTAGGCGGGCAATAGCATCTATAGAGAATTCAAACTGCGTCATAGGCAAATTGCGTGATGGGGCGCGTAGCATAGCGGCAATACTGCTAGGGCCTGGGGCTTTGGGCCTACACTGCGCCCTGCCCCTAGAATCTGTCGCCACAAGGATTTGCCATGTCACTATTTCGCCGCCCCGATTACCACTCTGACGCCAGCTTATTTATTGACCAGTTCAAAGCCAGCCGCCCGGCACTGGAAGCACAGCAAAGGGCGGGGCGCGCACTGCTTTGGGACCTGAGCCTGGACCGCAACGCGCAAGCGGGCTACCGCGAGGCCAAGGTGGCGCAAAAGCCTTACGTCTATCAAACCAAGTCGGACCAGTAAGCCCGCCTTTTATTCAGTCTGACCCTGCCAGCACCAAACCGGGTGATCATCCCGTTATTCCGCGATGAACCGCAGCGCTAATTCCCTGCCCACGCAAGCCTCCGCATTGGTGGACGACTCGCCCGCGTTGGTGGACCATGTGGCCGTGGCCCGCCTGTACGGCGAGCCCCTGTTCGCCATGCCGCTGGATTTGTACATCCCGCCGGACGCGCTAGAAGTATTTTTGGAAGCCTTTGAAGGCCCCTTGGACTTTTTGCTCTACCTGATCCGTAAGCAAAATTTCAATATTCTGGACATTCCCATGCTCAGCGTGACGCGGCAGTACCTGGTGTATGTGGACCAGATTCGCAAGCGCAACCTGGAGCTGGCAGCCGAATACCTGCTGATGGCGGCTATGCTGATCGAGATCAAGTCGCGCATGCTTTTGCCACCCAAGAAAAGCGCCGAGGGCGAAGAGCCTGAAGACCCGCGCGCCGAGCTGGTGCGCCGCCTGCTGGAATACGAGCAAATCAAACGCGCGGCTGCCAATCTCAACACCGTGCCCCAGTTTGGGCGGGATTTTTTGAAAGCGGCGGTCTATGTCGACCAAAGCATTGCCGTACGCTTTCCCGATGTGGAGGTGGTGGATTTGCAGGAAGCCTGGCGCTCTATGGTGCAGCGGGCCAAGCTGGTGCAGCACCACAAAATCAGCCGTGCCGAACTCTCGGTGCGCGAGCACATGAGCATGGTGCTAAAAAAATTGCAAGGCAAGCGCTTTGTGGGCTTTGAAGATTTGTTCGACCCGCAACTAGGTCTTTCGGTGCTGGTGGTGACCTTTATCGCTATGCTCGAACTCGCCAAAGAAACGCTGATTGAGATTACCCAGGCTGAAGCCTACGCGCCGATTTATGTGCGCCTGGCCTTTAGCCAGAACTGAAACCGGCCCCGCCCACCTCTGCCTCACTGGAGATAACGTATGGTCACCACCACGCCTGCCGAATCCGCAGCCAACGCCAGCCAGCTCGGTGGCACGCCGTATGGCACGCTGCCGCCAGCCTCGCCCATGGCCAGCCGCAAGCCGATCAGCCTGCCGCGCATTTTGGAGATGCGCAGCCGGGGCGAAAAAATCACCATGCTGACCGCCTACGACGCCACCTTCGCGGCGGTGGCCGATGCCGCTGGAGTGGAATGCATTTTGATAGGCGACTCGCTGGGCATGGTTTGCCAGGGGCTGCACAGCACGGTAGGCGTCAGCCTGGAGGACATGCGCTACCACACGGCCAGCGTGTCGCGCGGCATACGGCGCGCCCAGGGCACGGCCTGGCTGATCGCCGATTTGCCCTTTGGCTCCTACCAGGAGTCCAAAGAGCAGGCCTTTCGCAGCGCTTCGGTACTGATGCAGGCCGGGGCCCACATGATTAAGCTCGAGGGCGGAGGCTGGACTACCGAGGTAGTGCACTTTTTGGTGGAACGCGGCATTCCGGTCTGCGCGCACTTGGGCCTGACGCCGCAAACGGTGCACGCCTTGGGCGGCTACCGGGTGCAGGGGCGCACTGACGCCGCTGCCGATGTACTCAAACAACAAGCCCATGCGCTGGAAGACGCAGGCGCGTCTATGTTGGTGCTGGAGATGGTGCCAGCCGATGTGTCCGCCGAACTCACGCAGGCGCTGCAGCACTGCGCCACCATAGGCATAGGCGCCGGCAAAGACACGGCCGGCCAGGTACTGGTGCTGCACGATATGCTGGGCGTGAACCTGGGCAAGATGCCTAAGTTTGTGCGCAACTTCATGCTTGAGGCCAGTTCCATCCGAGGTGCGATGGAGGCCTATGTGGCGGCGGTCAAAGACGGCAGCTTCCCGGTCAACGCGCTGCACGCCTGGTAAGACAAGGGAATTGATGCGCATCGTCAACAGCCTCCCCGCGCTGGCAGAGGCCTTGCAGGCCTACCGGCACCCTTCGGTAGTGCCCACCATGGGCAATTTGCACGAAGGGCATCTGGACTTGGTGCGCAAAGCCAAGCCTTTGGGCGATGTGCAACTGACCACGATTTTTGTCAACCGCTTGCAGTTCGGCCCGAACGAAGATTTCGATACCTACCCGCGTACTTTTGAGGCCGATTGCGCGCAACTAGAAGCGGCCGGTTGCGACCTTTTGTTCGCGCCCAGCGAGGCCGCGCTGTATCCCGAGCCCCAAGGCTTTAAGGTGACGCCACCGGCCGAATTGGCCGATGTGCTCGAGGGCCAGTTTCGCCCCGGTTTTTTCGCCGGTGTCTGTACCGTGGTACTCAAGCTATTGGCCTGTACGCAGGCGCGCACGGCCGTATTCGGTAAAAAAGATTACCAGCAACTGATGGTGATACGCCACATGGTGCGCCAGTTCAACCTGCCGGTGGACATTGTGGGCGTGGACACCCGCCGCGCGCCCGACGGGCTGGCCATGTCCTCGCGCAATGGCTACCTGAGCGAGGCGGAGCGGGCGCAGGCGCCGCAATTGCATGCAGCCTTGCAGCAGGTGGCGCAAGCAGTGCGGGCGGGCGACACCGACTTTGAGGCCATGCAAGCGAAAGCCCTAGATACGCTGTCCGCGCAAGGCTGGCAAGCAGACTATGTAGCGCTGCGGCGCCAGGCCGACCTGGGCGCACCCCAAGCCGGACAGGCCTTGGTGGTGTTAGCCGCTGCGCGCCTGGGCCGCACCAGGTTGATCGACAACCTCGACACCTAAGCCCACGGCGCCATTTTCCTAGCTGCCGTAGCCGATCAGCGCCTTGACTTCTAGAAAGTCGTGTATGCCCCAATCGGCGTATTCGCGACCATTGCCTGACTGTTTGTAGCCGCCAAAGGGCGCGTAAATATCCCAGTCCGGGTAGTTGATGTTGACCTGACCGGCGCGCAACTGGCGCGCCACGCGGCGCGCATGTTCCAGGTTTTCCGATTGCACAAAAGCGGCCAGCCCAAACTCGCTGTCGTTGGCAATCTCTATCGCCTCGGCCTCGCTGTCATAAGGCATGATGGCCAGCACGGGCCCGAAAATTTCTTCGCGGGCAATCGTCATTTGGCGATTAACGTTGCCGAACACGGTGGGCCGCGCGTAATAGCCGTGCGTAAGGCCTGCGGGCTTGCCAGCCCCTCCAGCTACCAGCGTCGCGCCTTCGGCGATGCCAATCTCGATCAGGCGTTGCACTTTGGTGTATTGCATTTCGCTGACCAAGGGGCCCATGGTTGTGCCTTGCGCGCGCGGGTCGCCCACTACTTGTTCGGCGGCGACGGCAGCGGCAATTTCTAGCGCTTTGGCATGCAGAGCGCGCGGCACCAGCATGCGCGTGGGCGCATCGCAGGACTGGCCGGTATTGCTCATGCAGCTTTCCACGCCTTTGCGCACCGCGATTTGCAAATCGGCGTCTTCCAAAATAATATTGGGCGACTTGCCACCCAACTCTTGGGCCACGCGCTTGACGGTATCGGCTGCCGTCTTGGCCACCATCACGCCGGCACGGGTGGAGCCGGTAAAAGAGACCATATCCACCTCTTTATGCGCCGCCATGACTTGTCCAACCGAGGGGCCGTCGCCATTGACCATGTTGTACACGCCGGCGGGCACGCCGGCGTCGTGCATGATTTCGGAAAACACAATGCCGCTGATAGGTGCGATTTCGCTGGGCTTGAGCACCATGGTGCATCCCGCTGCCAGGGCCGGTGCCACTTTGCAGACGATTTGGTTGAGCGGCCAGTTCCAGGGGGTGATCAGTGCGACCACGCCAATGCCCTCTTTCATGATGCGGGTGGCGCCACGCTGGTGTTCAAACTCGTAGCTTTCCAAGGACGCAATCGTAGCCTCTAAATGCACCCGTCCCGCCCAGACTTGGGCATCGCGTGCCCAGGCCATCGGGGCGCCCATTTCGTCAGATACGGCCTGGGCAATCGCTTCGGCGCGCTCGTTGTACAAAGCCAATATGCGGCGCAGCAGCGCTACGCGGGTGGCTTTGTCGGTCTGTGTGAAGGCGGGGAAGGCGGCACGGGCGGCGGCCACCGCTTTGTCCACATCCGCGGCACTGCCCATGGATATCTGGCTGTAGACCTGCTCGGTGGCGGGGTTGATGACATCCAGGCTGCGGGCCACCGTGGGCTGGACCCAGGCGCCATTGATATAAAACTCTTGGTGGTGGGACATGGTGTGCTGGCGCGCAATACGCGTTATCGGGTGTGAGGGATTGGACAGCCGATAAGGTTAGCAGAGATTGCCGCGGGTGGGCGATAGACCTAGCGCCGCTGCCTGCAACAACGGCGACGGCTTTTGCACAAGTGAGCGCTATAGGTTCACCAAGCGCTAGGATGCAAGCCCAGCCCCGATAGGAGACGCCCCCATGCATGCCCAGGACTATGATTCCCCGACCGTGCGCGCCTTGCGCGCCGAGCTGGCTTTGGCCCTTCGTGCTGCCGCCTACCACGGCCTGGCCGAAGGGGTGTGCAACCACTTCAGTATCGAGCTGCCCGATAGCAGCGGCCGCTTTTTACTCAACCCGCGCGGCCTGATGTGGAGCGAAGTGCAGGCCGATGACATTGTGATGATTGATGCCCAAGGCCAGGTGCTGGCCGGGCGGTATGCCGTCGAGCCCACGGCCATGTTTATCCACGCGGCGATTCACCATATCGCCGGTAAAGCCTGCGTGCTGCATACGCATATGCCTTATGCGACGGCGCTTACCCTGACGCGCGCACGCGCACTGGACACGCGCCTGTCGCAAAACGCCATGCGCTTTCATGGCCGGGTAGCCGCCGACGCGCAGTACAACGGCTTGGCGCTGGACCTGCGCGAAGGCGAGCGTATCGCCCACGCCATGCAGGGAGCGGACATTGGGTTTCTGGGCAACCACGGCGTAGTGGTCTGCGCGCAGCGGATGGACTATGCCTACGACGATTTGTACTACCTGGAACGCGCTTGCATGGTGGAGGTGCTGGCCCGCCAAAGCGGCCTGCCACTGGAACCAGTGGACGAAGCCCTAGCGGCCCATGTAGCCGCGCAAACGCGGGGCGAGCAATTGCAAGCCGAGTTGTTTTTCAAGGCCTTGGGACGCAAACTCTGAGCGTTTTAGTCGTTCAGCGGACAAGCAAGGTTTTACAAAAAGCGGTCGAGTATGCGCTTGCTATGCGCATCCAGCGCCTTTTGGTCTGGCACCAAATAGTGGATGCCATGGGCGTCAGCTACCAAGAGGCTGCGGCCGGTGCCGATGCGGCGTATGTCCTCATCGCCGCGCAACACAAATTCGGTACGGCCCCGGTCGGTTTCCACCGTCCAGGTGCAAGGCGTAGAAAAGCTGCTGACCTCCAGGATACGGTGCAACTGCGGCATGAATTCGCGGCGTGCCAACTCATCCTCGATCAGGCTTTGGTAGGCAGCGGGCAAATCGCCCAGCCGGTCCACCCAAGCCACTTCGTGGCCTTCAGTGCTGAGCAATGAAATGCCTTCGCCCGGCGCCAGTATGGGAAAGGCGCGCACCGGCAGCACGCCAACAAATCGCTCACCGTGCGCATTGGTCAGAATTAGTTTGCCAAAGTCGGTGCGCTCCAGCACAAACGAAGTTTGTTGAAGGGGCGCGCTCATGCCGCACCCCCGAGCACCGCTAATTGCGCATCTGCATTGCGCGCCTGGGCCTGGTACAAATTGAAATAGGCGCCTTCTTGCTGCATCAGCGCATCGTGCGTACCCTCTTGGACCACCTGGCCACGGTCCAGCACCACCAATCGGTCGGCACGGTGCAGCGTGGACAGGCGGTGCGCAATGGCGATCGTGGTGCGGCCTTGCACCAAATTCTCAAGTGCTTTTTGAATTTCTTTTTCAGTTTCTGAATCGACCGAGGAGGTAGCTTCATCGAGTATCAAAATGCGCGGGTCAATCAGTAGCGCCCGCGCGATCGAGATCCGCTGGCGTTCGCCGCCGGAGAGGCCTTGGCCGCGCTCGCCCACCATAGAGTCGTAGCCGTGGGGCAGACGCAAAATAAACTCATGCGCATGCGCGGCGCGCGCGGCGGCCATGATGTCGGCGCGACTGGCCTCGGGTTTGCCATAGGCGATGTTGTCGGCAATCGTGCCGAAAAACAAAAATGGCTCTTGCAAGACCAGCCCAATATTGCGACGGAAATCGCTGATGGCGTAAGAACGTATATCCACGCCATCGACCAAAATCGCACCCTCGGACACATCGTAAAAACGGCAAATCAAATTTACCAAAGTGCTTTTTCCTGAACCGCTGTGCCCCACCAAGCCGATCATTTCGCCCGGCGCAATCGACAGGTTGATACCACGGTTGACCGCGCGGTTGCCGTAGCGAAATCCCACTTCGCGCAATTCGATACGTCCCTGCACCCGGCCCACGCGCACCGGGTTTTGAGGCTCGGGCACGCTGGAGACATGGTCCAGAATATCAAAAATACGCTTGGCCGCCGAGGCCGATTTTTGGGTCACTGAGACAATCCGGCTCATGGAGTCCAGGCGCCCGTAAAAACGGCCTATGTACGCAATCGCCGCCAGCAACATACCCACGGTAATTTGTCCGTGCGCGACCTGGTAAATGCCAAAACCCCAGACGACCAGCAAGCCCAGTTCGGTCAGCAAAGATACCGAGGGCGAAAACAAGGACCAAATTTTGTTGATGCGGTCATTGACCACCAAGTTGTAGCGGTTGGCATCCCGAAAACGTGCGGCCTCACGCTGCTCTTGGGCAAAAGCTTTGACCACGCGGATGCCCGGAATCGTGTCGGCCAGCACATTGGTCACTTCCCCCCAGACGCGGTCAATTTTTTCGAAGCCGGTGCGCAAGCGGTAGCGCACATAGTGAATCATCCAGCCGATAAACGGCAGCGGCACCAAAGTAATGAGCGCCAGCCAGGGGTTCATAGAAAACAAGATCACCGCCGTCATAGTGATCATCACCACATCGCTGGCAAAGTCTGTCAGGTGGAGCGATAAATACACTGCAATCCGGTCACTCTCGGTGCCCACGCGCGAAAGCAAATCGCCAGTGCGCTTGCCGCCAAAATACTCCAGCGAGAGTTGCAGCAAATGGTCGTAGGTGGTAGTGCGCAAATCAGCGGCGATGCGTTCAGAAGCCAGCGCAAGAATGTAGGTCTTGGCCCAGCTCAGCACCCAGGCCAGCAAGCCAGAGGCCAATAGGCCGGCCAGGTACCAGGCAATTTGGGAGCGCTCAATGTGCTGCCCGTTTTGCAGCGGAATGAGCACCTCATCGACCAGGGGAATCGTGAGGTAGGGCGGGACCTGGCTGGCGGCGGTGCCCAGCAACATCAGGACAAAACCCCACAGCAATTGGCCACGGTAGGGCCGGGCAAAGCGCCATAAACGCAGCAGCGTCCAGGTCGAAGGCGGGGTATGCACTACTTTGGTACAGACCGAACACTCTTCGGCCTCAGGGTCGAGCAACGCCTTGCAACTGGGGCACAGGGCCTGGTCCGGTATCGGCACCGGTACGCCGCTTAAAGCGCTGTTGTGGCGGGCGCTAAATTGGTCCACCAAACGCAAAGCGTGCAGGTTATGGCCCAAAGTGAAGCGCCAATGCGCCAACAGGCTTTGTTCGTCTTGCAATTGCAGGTGCCCCACACCAGCGTGGTCATGGTGCTCCAGGCGCAGGCCAGGCCGGTAATCCCAGCTTTGCGCGCCTGCAGGCTGCACGCTGAGCAAGCGCTTATTGGTGGCCACCAGCACACTGGGCATAAAGCGCATCTGGGCGTCCAGGTCAACCTCCAGCAGCGCACAAACGTTTTCATCAGATGAGAGTTGCGCCGCGAGCGCATCGTGCCAGGCTGGGGGAATATTCACTGCGCCCAAGGGGCCGGGCGCTTGCTGGTGATTCATGGAAATGCCAAATTGAAAAGTAAAAAACTGCCGGTTGCGCGGCCCCTCGGCCAGGGGCGCACCGCGTCCGAACCCCCTACTATGCCTGAGCCGGGACCAGCCTCCCAAGGGAGCGCAGCGCTTTCGGCGAGAATACACAACGCACGACGAACCATCCCGGTGGACTTGAACTTCCGCCCCCACGCATGACGCGCCAGAAAAAAATCGATATTTTGCGGGTGAACCACCTGCGCGGACCCAATATCTGGACCTACCGGGCAGTCATCGAGGCATGGGTGGACATCGGGGATTTAGAGGATTTTCCGTCCAACACCCTGCCCGGCTTTTACGAGCGCCTGACCGGCTTTTTGCCAGGCCTGATAGAGCATGAATGCAGCCCCGGCGTGCGTGGCGGCTTTTTGCAGCGCCTGCAAGAGGGCACCTGGGCGGCCCATATTCTGGAACATGTCTGCCTAGAACTGCAAAACATGGCCGGCATGCGCACCGGTTTCGGCAAAGCGCGCCAGACTTCGCAAACAGGTATCTACAAGGTGGCGTTTCGCACCCGCCAGGAGGATGTGGGCCGACGCGCGCTGCATTGGGGACGCGATCTGGTCGAAGCGGCTATCCACAACACGCCCTTTGACGTGGTAAAGGCGGTACAAGAACTGCACGGCATGGTGGACTCGCTCTGCTTAGGGCCCAGCACTGCGCACATCGTCGATGCCGCCACTGCGCGCGGCATACCGCACACGCGCCTAACCGATGGCAATTTGGTGCAGCTGGGTTACGGCATCGCACAACGACGTATCTGGACCGCCGAAACCGACCAAACCAGCGCAATTGCCGAAGAGATTGCCAGTGACAAAGACATGACCAAACGCTTGCTGCAAGCCTGCGGCGTTGCGGTGCCGCATGGCCAAGTGGTGCAAAGTGCTGCGCAGGCCTGGGAAGCGGCGCAGTCCATCGGTTTGCCCGTGGCCATCAAACCTTACGACGGAAACCATGGGCGCGGCGTGGCACTGGACCTGGAAAACCAGGCGGACATTGAAGCAGCCTTCGCGCTGGCCCACCAAGAAGGAGACGGGCAGGTCATTGTGGAAGAATTTATCCGCGGCGTTGAACACCGCATGCTCGTCGTAGGCCGCCAAGTGGTGGCCGCCGCGCGCGGCACCACGCTGTATGTGCAGGGCGACGGTGTCTCCACCATGGACCAGCTGGTAGATCAGCAAATCAATAGCGACCCACGCCGTGGGCGTGCCGAGTCCTTCCCACTTAACGTCGTGGATTTGGATGAAAGCCCGGAAGTCTTGCTCGAACTTGAGCGCATAGGTTTGAGCCCACAGTCAGTGCCCGTGGCCGGACAAAAGGTGCTTATCCAGCGCAATGGCAATGTCGCTTTTGATGTCACCAGCGAACTGCACCCCAGTGTGGCGCGCGCTGCGGCCCTGGCGGCGCGCGTAGTGGGCCTGGACATTGCTGGCGTGGACATGGTGCTGGAAAACTGCGCCCTGCCGCTACAAGGGCAGCGCGGCGCGGTCATCGAGGTCAACGCCAGCCCCGGACTGCTTGCCCATATCAAACCGGCCAATGGCCCGGGCCAAGCGGTGGGTACAGCTATCATCAGCCACTTGTTTGACAGCAAGCAAGACGGGCGCATACCGATTGTCGGCATCACCGGCACCCACAACACGGGCCGTATGGCACGTCTGGTGGCCTGGCTGGTGCACATCAGTGGCAAGCATGTAGGCCTGGCCTGCAGCGAAGGTTTGTACCTGGACAGCCGCAAGCTAGACGCGGCCGACAGCAGCACCTGGGACGCGGGCCAGCGCATTTTGATGAACCGTTCGGTGCAGGCAGCGGTGTTTGAAAACCCTTGCACCACGATACTGGGCCAAGGACTGGCCTACGATAAATGCCAGGTGGGTGTGGTCACCGATGTCAGCTGGCACGAGCGTCTGCGCGATTTCGACATCCTGGATGCCGAGCAAACCTTCAAGGTCGCGCGCACCCAAGTGGACGTGGTCTTGCCCAGCGGCACGGCTGTCATCAACGCCATGGACGCACAGGCGCTGGAGCTGGCCGAACTCTGCGACGGTCGCGTCATCTTTTATGCACCCTCGTCTGAACACCCCACGCTGCTAGCACACCGCGCGCAAGGCCATCAGGTGGTATGCCTGCGCGAGGGCTCTATCGTGTTCGCCCATGGCGCGCAAGAAAGGCCCTTGCTGCGGCTCGATAGCTTGAAGCCTGCCAAAGCGGCGCAGCCCGAGATGGTAATGGCCGCAGTGGCCGCTGCCTGGGCCCTGGACATCACACCAGAACTGATTGCTGCGGGTTTGCGCACCTTCGAGTCCAATCCACAAAAAACGCCTTACTAGCGCCCCCTTCACCCCTACGCTGAGCCGCACTACCAACCACGCCCATGGAAGTCACCCGCATTCGCGCCCTGCGCGGCCCCAATCTCTGGAGCCACCATACCGCCATCCAAGCCGTCGTCACCTGCGCTCCTGCGCAATGGGATATTGCGGACATGCGGGGCTTTGAAACCCGGCTGCGTGCGCGCTTTCCTGAAATCAGCCCCTTCCAGCCCATCGGCCACACAGACACGGTGCCCCTGGCCCGCGTGCTGGAATTGGCTACTTTGGGCTTGCAAGCACAGGCTGGTTGCCCCGTTACTTTCAGCTGCACCAAGCCTACCCTGGAGGCCGGGGTGTTTCAGGTAGTAGTGGAGTACAGCGAAGAGGCCGTCGGGCGCCTGGCGCTGGAACTTGCACAAAGCCTGTGTCAATCCGCCTTGGACGACACGCCTTTTGACCTGACCAGCGTGCTGCACCAATTGCGCGAGCTCGACGAAGACGTGCGCCTGGGCCCGAGCACTGGCTCGGTGGTGAACGCTGCGCTGGCGCGCAATATTCCCTACAGCCGTATGACCGATGGCAGCATGGTGCGCTTTGGGTGGGGCAGCAAACAAAGACGCATACAAGCGGCCGAAATCGATGCCACCAGCGCGATTGCCGAAGCCATTGCACAAGACAAAGAACTCAGCAAGCGCTTGCTGCACGCCGCGGGCGTGCCGGTGCCACGCGGGCGCGCGGTACGCGACGCGGACGATGCCTGGAAAGCCGCACAAGACGTCGGCTTGCCCGTGGTCGTCAAGCCCCTGGACGGCAACCAGGGCAAGGGCGTAACGGTCAATATTCTGAACGAGGCGCAATTGCGCGCAGCCTATGCGGTAGCTACCGAATTTCGTGACACCGTGCTGGTGGAGCGTTATTTGCCGGGTAACGACTTTCGCCTGTTGGTGGTGGGTGATAAATTGGTGGCCGCAGCGCGGCGTGACCCGCCTAAAGTCGTGGGCGACGGCGTGCATACCGTGGCACAGCTGGTGGACATGGTCAATGCCGACCCGCGCCGGGGCGACGGGCATGCCACCTCGCTCACCAAAATCCGATTTGACGACATTGCCCGCAGTTGCTTGCGCGCACAAAGCTTTGAAGCCGACTCCATCCCGCAAAAAGGCCAGCGTGTCAATTTGCGCAATAACGCGAATTTGTCCACTGGCGGCTCGGCTACCGATGTCACCGACGACGTTCACCCCGATGTCGCGGCCCGTGCGGTTACTGCGGCGCACATGGTGGGTTTGCATATTTGCGGCGTCGACTTGGTGTGCGACAGCATCTTGCGGCCGATTGAGGAACAAGGCGGCGGCGTCGTCGAGGTGAATGCCGCGCCGGGCTTGCGCATGCACCTGAGCCCCTCTTTTGGCAAAGGCCGGCCGGTGGGTGAAGCCATCATGTCCAGCCTGTTCAAAAACGGGCAGGATGGCCGCATACCCGTGGTGGCTGTCACCGGCACCAACGGCAAAACCACGACCGT
>CAMBFO010000068.1 GCA_945865675.1 Comamonas sp. lk | reverse complement strand
ACCGCCGGTCGCGGTCACAAAGGTCAAAAGTCGCGCGCTGGCGGTTACCACAAAGTCGGTTTTGAAGGCGGCCAGATGCCTATGCATCGCCGTTTGCCCAAGCGTGGCTTCAAGTCCCATTTGCTCAAGTACAACGCAGAGATCACTTTGACTACGCTGGAAGTTCTCGGACTGCCGGAAGTGGACATGCTCACGCTCAAGCAAGCCGGTGTGGTTGCACCGATTGCGAAGGTTGTGAAAGTGATCCACACCGGTGCTTTGACCAAGGCCGTGAAGTTAACCGGCATTGGCGCAAGCGCCGGTGCCAAAGCGGCTATTGAAGCGGCTGGCGGCAGCATCGCTTAATTGATTTGAGAACAGCCCGTGGCAAGTAACTCTGCGCAAACAGCGAAGACCGGCAAGTACGGCGACTTGAGTCGCCGCTTGGTGTTCTTGCTGCTCGCCCTGGTGGTGTACCGGGTGGGCGCGCATATTCCTGTGCCGGGTATCGACCCGAATCAATTGCAGCAACTTTTCCAAGGCCAGCAAGGTGGCATATTGAGCCTATTCAATATGTTCTCCGGTGGTGCCCTATCCCGGTTTACCGTATTTGCATTGGGCATCATGCCCTATATCTCGGCCTCCATCATCATGCAATTGCTGGGCTATGTGGTGCCCACTTTTGAGCAACTGAAGAAAGAGGGCGAAGCTGGGCGCCGCAAGATTACGCAGTACACGCGCTATGGTACTTTGGGCTTGGCTTTATTCCAGTCCATGGGTATTGCCTTGGCGCTGGAGTCGTCAGCGGGTTTGGTGGTTTCCCCCGGCATGGGCTTTCGGGTTACGGCCGTGGTGACCTTGACTTCCGGGACGATGTTCCTGATGTGGCTGGGTGAACAAATAACCGAGCGCGGCTTGGGCAACGGTATTTCTATTTTGATTTTCGGCGGTATTGCTGCGGGTCTGCCCAGTGCGGTGGGCGGTTTGCTGGAGTTGGTGCGTACCGGCGCCATGGGTATTCCGATTGCTCTGGTGATCGTCGCCCTTGTAATTCTGGTGACCTATTTCGTGGTCTTCGTCGAGCGTGGTCAGCGCAAGATTCTGGTGAACTACGCGCGCCGGCAGGTGGGCAACAAGGTTTATGGCGGCCAATCGTCGCATCTTCCTCTCAAACTCAATATGGCTGGCGTGATTCCTCCGATTTTTGCTTCTTCGATCATTTTGTTGCCGGCCACGATTGCCAACTGGTTTAGCAGTGGTGAGTCCATGAGTTGGCTCAAAGACATTGCCAGCACGCTTAGCCCTGGCCAACCGGTATATGTGATGCTGTATGCCAGTGCTATTGTGTTTTTCTGTTTCTTTTACACCGCATTGGTTTTTAACAGCCGCGAGACTGCGGATAACCTGAAAAAGAGCGGCGCCTTCATTCCTGGCATCCGCCCGGGGGACCACACCGCAAAATATATTGACAAGATATTGCTGCGATTGACGCTGGCTGGTGCGGTTTACATCACGTTTGTGTGTTTGCTGCCCGAGTTTTTGATTTTGAAATACAACGTGCCGTTTTACTTTGGCGGAACGTCATTGCTAATTATTGTGGTCGTCACCATGGATTTCATGGCCCAGGTACAAAACTACCTGATGTCGCAGCAATATGACTCCTTGTTGAAAAAAGCGAGCTTCAAGTCGTCTTAAAAAAGACTTGAAATCAAAAATGGGGTTGGCGGCGCTGCTGTCAACTACGGGTTGTGGCAGGTAATAGTGACCAGGGTGTCAGTCAGGGCACTTTGGTAGTTTTAGGAGAATAGAAATGAAAGTCTCGGCTTCGGTCAAGAAAATTTGCCGCAATTGCAAGATTATCCGTCGCAAGGGCGTGGTGCGTGTGATCTGTACAGATCCGCGTCACAAGCAGCGCCAGGGTTGATAGCTAGAGTTCTAGAGGAAAAATATGGCACGTATCGCTGGTATCAATATTCCGCCGCACAAGCATGCGGAAATCGGACTGACCTCCATTTTCGGCATTGGACGTCCGCGCGCTCGCAAAATATGCGAAGCCTGCGGCATTGCATATTCCAAGAAAATCAAAGACCTCACCGACGGTGACCTGGAAAAAATTCGCGATGCGATTGGCCAGTTCACCATCGAAGGTGACTTGCGGCGCGAGACCACGATGAACATCAAGCGTTTGATGGACATTGGCTGCTACCGCGGCTTTCGCCATCGCCGAGGTTTGCCGATGCGTGGACAGCGCACACGCACCAACGCCCGTACCCGCAAAGGTCCGCGTAAAGCTGCCGCATCCCTCAAAAAATAAGACGCACTAAGAGATCACTATGGCAAAAGCTCCCACCAATAGCGCGGCACAACGCGTGCGCAAAAAGGTTCGCAAGAACGTTGCCGATGGCATTGCACATGTGCACGCCTCGTTCAACAACACCATCATTACCATCACCGATCGCCAAGGCAATGCATTGTCCTGGGCTTCGTCCGGTGGACAAGGCTTTAAAGGCTCGCGTAAATCGACACCTTTTGCTGCCCAGGTGGCTTCCGAAGTTGCCGGACGCGCCGCTTTGGAGCAGGGTATCAAGAACCTCGATGTCGAGATCAAGGGCCCTGGCCCTGGTCGCGAATCGTCGGTGCGCGCTTTGGCAGCGCTGGGCATTCGCATCAATATGATCGCGGATGTGACGCCGGTACCGCATAACGGTTGCCGTCCCCAGAAACGCCGTCGTATCTAATCTTCAACAAAGCCCACCGCTGCCAGCTCCGGCTGCCAGCTCCCGTAAGCAATTGCGGCAGATGACATAAAAAGGAAGTTCAAGTGGCACGCTATCTAGGCCCCAAGGCCAAACTCTCACGCCGTGAAGGCACAGACTTGTTTCTCAAGAGCGCTCGCCGCGCGATTGGTGACAAGGCTAAATTCGATTCCAAACCGGGTCAGCATGGTCGCACATCGGGTGCACGTACTTCGGATTACGGTTTGCAGCTTCGGGAGAAGCAAAAAGTCAAACGCATGTACGGTGTGCTGGAGCGTCAGTTCCGCCGCTACTTTGAAGAGGCTGATCGCCGCAAAGGCAATACCGGTGCCAACCTGTTGTCCTTACTCGAATCGCGCTTGGACAATGTGGTTTACCGCATGGGCTTTGGCTCCACCCGCGCCGAAGCGCGCCAGTTGGTTTCGCACAAGGCGGTTACGGTCAATGGCCAATCGGTCAATATTCCGTCCTATATGGTCAAGGCCGGCGATGCGCTCGCCGTGCGTGAAAAATCGAAGAAGCAAAATCGTGTGGTCGAGGCACTGCAGCTCGCCCAACAGGTAGGTCTTCCTTCCTGGGTGGATGTCAATGCCGAGAAGGCCGAAGGCGTGTTCAAGAGCGTTCCGGACCGCGATATGTTCGGCGCCGACATCAACGAATCACTCATCGTTGAGTTGTATTCGCGTTAATCAGTTTTATATTTATATACGTCCCTATGTGGCAGTTACTGCTGCGTAGGTGCTTCACCAGCCTTACTGATGTAACGAGTCAGGGGTATTGAGAGGAAGTGGAAATGCAGAATAGTTTGTTGAAACCCAAGTCGATCACCGTTGAACAAGTCAGCCTGAACCGCGCCAAGGTCGCTTTAGAGCCTTTTGAGCGTGGTTATGGCCACACCCTGGGCAACGCTTTGCGCCGTGTGCTGCTGTCTTCTATGCCTGGCTTTGCAGCGACCGAAGTGACTATCGCCGGCGTCTTGCACGAGTACTCGTCTATTGACGGCATCCAGGAAGATGTTGTCAACATCCTCTTGAACCTCAAGGGCGTAGTATTCAAACTGCACAACCGCGATGAAGTCACCTTAAGCCTGCGCAAAGATGCCGAGGGTGTGGTGCTTGCATCGGACATCCAGACGCCGCATGACGTCGAGATCATCAACCCCGATCATGTGATCGCGCATTTGTCCACCGGTGGCAAGTTGGACATGCAGATCAAGGTCGAAAAAGGCCGTGGCTATGTTCCCGGCTCGGTCCGCCGCCATGGCGATGAGCCTACAAAATCCATCGGTCGGATGATCTTGGATGCCTCGTTCTCGCCGGTCAAACGCGTGAGCTATGTGGTGGAAAGCGCCCGTGTCGAGCAGCGTACCGATTTGGACAAGCTGGTGGTTGATATTGAGACCAATGGCGCGGTCAGCGCAGAAGACGCAGTGCGTTCTTCAGCCCGCATCCTGGTTGAGCAGTTGGCGGTGTTTGCCCAACTCGAAGGCAATGAATTGCCCGGCTTTGGTACACCCAGCGCAGGACGCGAGGCCAAGTTTGATCCGATCCTGCTGCGTCCGGTGGACGAACTCGAACTCACGGTGCGTTCGGCCAATTGCCTCAAAGCAGAAAATATTTACTACATCGGCGACCTGATTCAGCGTACCGAAAACGAGTTGCTCAAGACGCCTAACCTGGGTCGCAAGTCACTCAATGAGATCAAAGAAGTTCTGGCTTCGCGCGGTTTGACTTTGGGCATGAAGCTCGAAGCCTGGCCGCCGGCCACACTGGACAAGCGTTAATTCGCTTGCTTGCAGGCCTACACAGGCCAGCGCTGCGGGCAGTACCTGATACGGCTGCCTTCGAATCAAAAAAGGAAATTTACTATGCGCCACGGACACGGATTACGCAAACTCAACCGGACAAGCTCTCATCGCTTGGCTATGTTGCGCAACATGATGAATTCACTCATCGCGCACGAAGCAATTAAAACCACGGTACCCAAGGCCAAAGAATTGCGCCGCGTGGTCGAACCCATGATCACTCTGGCCAAAGAATCCACGGTGGCGAACCGCCGCTTGGCCTTTGACCGCCTGCGCGATCGTGACAGCGTGAGCAAATTATTTGACGTACTCGGCCCGCGTTTCAAGGCCCGTCCGGGCGGTTACACCCGTATTTTGAAAATGGGTTTCCGCGTCGGTGACAACGCACCCATGGCTTTGGTCGAATTGGTTGAGCGCACCGAAATTGCTGCCACCGACGCCGCTGAAGTTGCATAAGCGCGTATAATCAAACCCTTACCGCGCGATGGAGCAGCCTGGTAGCTCGTTGGGCTCATAACCCAAAGGTCGAAGGTTCAAATCCTTCTCGCGCAACCAATCAGACAGCTAGGCGCTGTAGTCAAAACGCCAACCCTCGGGTTGGCGTTTTGCTTTGTGTGGAGCGCCTATATCGCTTAGCCCACCACCTGGTAATACAAATTCTGCGGATGCTTGGCCTGAGCGAAAAACACCCAACGCTCGGCGATCAGCGCGGGCGCTTGTATCAAAGCGGCCCAGGCCCAAGGCCAGGTGCTGGCGCTGCTCAGGGCGCACAATGCCAAGCCCAAGGGCAGTACGAACAAGCCCAACACGAAGGTCCATCGCACGTTGCGCAGGGCCAACTGGCTAGCCCCGTGAAAAAACTCGCGGGTATTGAAGGCACCAGCGGACATACCCATCGATTTTTGTACCAGGCGCTTGGCCTGGATGCCGGTTGCGGATTGCAGGGTGGAGGCGGGGCGCAAACTGCTATTGCGGCGCAGGCTGAACCAGCGTACCAGGGCCGCCAGCAGCGTGGCGGCAGTTGCCCACGGGGCCAGCGCATTGAGTAACACGGCTTGCCCGCTCGATGCTGCCAGTGCGCAGACCAGCACGCTGCCCGATGCCAATCCGATGAGGATGAAATTAGCCACCGTGCTCCAGTGCGCCCATTCTTGAATAAAGCGCAAACAGGCATAAATCATGGCGGTGCAATACCAAAGTACCAGTGCGCCAAAGACGATAGCCCAGGGCAGCGCCTGGCTGAGCGCGCCGTTTGCGCCGGCGTAGTGTGCCAGCCACCACAAGGCTGTCAGTCCGATATAGGCAGGCAGCACAATGACTTCGCGCGACATCCAGGACGTGCGCCACATTAGCACCGCACGCCAGGCCCGCATCTTGTGGCCCAGGTGCAAAAAGGAGGATGCCAAACCAGCCACCAAAAGCACCAGGCCCAGCGCAATCGCTTGCAGGATAAAGGCGCTATCCATGGAAACGCCGCTGATCTGTGCCAGCGCCAGCGCGACCAGAAGGCCTTGTGCAGCACCGGCAAGCGTGGTGAAAAACAAAATAGAAAAAGCCGGATGCATGGTGCCTACTCCTTGCCCGCAGGGGGCGTGGACGCCCCCGTGATACGCCGGGGTAAATAGTGGTTCGCCGCCTGCGTCTCCCACTCTGGCATCAGCTGGTAGCCGCCGCGTTCGCGGATGGCTTTGCTGACGACGCTCTCGGGGTCCTTGATGTCGCCAAACAAGCGGGCATTGGTAGGGCAGGCCTGTACGCACGCAGGTTGGCGATCCGCCTCAGGCAGCAAGGGGTCATACACGCGATCGACGCACAGCGTGCACTTGGTCATCACCTGCCGCTCCTCATCCAACTCGCGCGCGCCATAGGGGCAGGCCCAAGCGCAGTATTTGCAGCCAATGCATTTGTCATAGTCCACCAGCACGATGCCATCTTCTGCGCGCTTATAGCTGGCGCCCGTCGGACAGACCGGCACGCAAGGCGGGTCTTCGCAATGCAGGCAGCTTTTGGGAAAGTGGATGGTCTCGGTGCCCGGGAATTCACCCGCCTCATAGGTTTGCACGCGGTTGAAAAAAGTACCGCTGGGGTTTGCACCATAGGCGTTCAAATCGGACAATGGCCCGGCGCTGCCCGAGGTGTTCCATTGCTTGCATGAAGTGACGCAGGCCTGGCAGCCCACACACACGTTCAGGTCAATTACCAAGGCCAGTTGTTTGGCTAGGGTCTCACCCTGGCGCGCACGCACCCGCACCGGGGGCGATAGGTCTTGCGCCGGGCCGCCTTGGCCTTCGGTCAATGGCGATTGCAGCAGGTCTTTAAGCCACTGGATCATGATTTCTTTCCTCCTGCGAAATAGCGCAGCACCTGCGCTGCGCTGCCCACTGCGCCTGGCACGGCGGGCATGCTGGCCATTTGCGGGAAAGTCTCGCCGGCCTCGTCGGCAGTGGCTGGGCGTATGCGCACGCGCACGTCGTACCAGCCGGCTTGACCGGTAATGGGGTCGGAGTTGCTCACTGTGCCGCTGGGGGTGCCGCGCATAGGCAATTCTTCGGAAATCAAGTGGTTGAGTAAAAAGCCTTTGCGCGCTTCGTCGGAACCCGGCGCCAACTGCCAGGCCCCGTCGGCTTTGCCAATCGCGTTCCAGGTCCACACCGTGCCGGGCTCGACCGCTTCGCTGTGGCGCACCATGCAGCGTACCTTGCCCCATTGGCTTTCCACCCAGGACCAGCCGCCATCGGCAATGCCAGCGGCTAGCGCAGTGCGCGGGTTGACGTTGAGGTAGTTGTGGCTATGGATCTGGCGCAGCCAGGCGTTTTGCGAATCCCAGGAGTGGTACATCGCCATGGGTCGCTGGGTGATGGCATTGAGCGGATAGCTATCCAGGTCGGTGGCGACGTCTTCCAGGGGCGCGTACCAAAACGGCAGCGGGTCGAAATAGGTATAGATGCGTTCGCGCAAATGCTCGGGGGGCTGGCGGCCTTCGGTTTTGCCTTGCGCGGCTAAGCGAAAGGCTTGCAAGGTGTCCGAGTAGATCGCCAACTGCACCGGGTCGTTCTTTTGCCGCCAGCCTTTGTCTTTTGCAAAGTCCAAGTACGCGCGGTTCCAGTTGCGCATGAAATGCATGCTTTGGGGCATGTGGTACTGGAAAACGCAGTTGTTTTGCGCGTAGGCTTCCCACTGCTTGGGGTTGGGTTCACCGCGCAAATGTTGGTCACCATTTTTGCCGCGCCAGCCCATCAAAAAGCCGATGCCTGGCTGGGGCTGAAAATTCACCACAAAGTCCGGATAGCCTGTGAATTTGCGTGTGCCTTCAGGGGTAGTGAAAGCCGGAAATTTCAAACGCCCGGCCAACTCGATTAACACCTCTTGGAAGGGCTTGCATTCGCCCAGCGGCTTGACCACGGGAACACGCACTGAATCGACGGGCCCATCAAACTCCGAGATCGGCCGGTCCAGCATGCCCATCACATCGTGGCGCTCCAAATACGTCGTGTCGGGTAAGACCAGATCGGCAAAGGCGACGGTCTCGCTTTGGAAAGCGTCACACACGACCAAAAAGGGAATCAGGAATTCGCCGCTCTCGTCTTTGCGGTTCAGCATCGCGCGGATCGCCATGGTGTTCATGGTGCTGTTCCAAGCCATATTGGCCATGAACATCATCAAGGTGTCGATGCGGTAGGGGTCGCCGCGCGTTGCATTGGTGATCACGTTGTGCATCAGCCCGTGGGCTGACAGCGGATGCTCCCAAGAAAAGGCGTGGTCTATGCGTATGGGCGAACCATCCGGGTTGATGGCCAATTCGTCGGGGTGCGCCGGAAAGCCCAGGGGCGCGGCATTGAGCGGCGTGTTGGGCTGGATCATCTCGGGCGAATTGAAAGCGCGGTAATTGGGCACGATGTGGCGCGGGTAGGGCGCTTTGTGCCGAAAGCCACCGGGAGCGTCGATGGTGCCCAATACGCTCATCAGCACCGCCAATGCGCGCACGGTTTGAAAGCCGTTGGAGTGCGCTGCCAGGCCGCGCATGGCATGAAAAGCCAAAGGCCGCGCCTGCGTGCTGGGGTGGAGCTTGCCCCAGGCATCGGTCCAGGGGATGGGCAATTCAAACGCCTGTTGCAAGGCCGCGTGCCCCATCTCTTGCGCTAGCGCCACGATACGCTCGGCTGCGATGCCGGTAATGGCCGCTGCCCACTCGGGTGTGCAGCTGGCTACGCGCTCGCGCAGCAACTGAAACGACGGCGCCACCCGCGTGCCGTCGGCCAGGGTGTAGCGTCCTTCCAGCGCCGGGTCGCAACCGTCGGCAATGCCTTCGGGGTAGGCGTTAAGTACCTGGCCACTGGTCTTGTCAAATACCAGCTTGTTGTGCGGATTGCGGCCATCGCCCGGCGGGCCTTTCTCCGGGTTGGGGTCAAAGGCGAACAAGCCTTCGCGCATGCCTTCGTCCAGCACCACCAGTTGCGGCGCATTGGTAAAGCGCTTGAGGAATGCATGGTCCAGCGTGTCGGTGCGAATGAGCTCATGCAAGAGCGCCATCAAGAGCGCGCCATCGGTACCGGGTTTGATGGGAATCCACTCATCGGCAATTGCCGAGTAGCCGGTGCGCACCGGGTTGATCGAAATAAATCGCCCACCCTCGCGCTTGAATTTGGAGAGGGCCATCTTCATCGGATTGCTGTGGTGGTCTTCCGCCGTGCCCATCATCACAAAAACTTTGGCGCGATCTAAGTCAGGCCCGCCGAATTCCCAAAAGCTGCCGCCCACGCTGTAAATCATGCCCGCTGCCATATTTACCGAGCAAAAACCGCCGTGCGCCGCATAGTTGGGCGTGCCGAACTGGCGGGCAAACAAACCGGTTAATGCCTGCATCTGGTCGCGGCCGGTGAAGAGCGCAAATTTCTTGGGGTCGGTGGCGCGGATATGCGCCAGGCGCGTGGTCAGTAACTCGTAGGCGCGCTCCCAGCTGATCGGCTCGAACTCAGCGGCGCCGCGCGCGCTGCCGGCTTTGCGCAGCAGCGGCTGTGTCAGCCGCGCGGGCGATTTTTGCTTCATGATGCCCGACGCGCCTTTGGCGCAAATCACGCCTTTATTGAGGGGATGGTTGGGGTTGCCATCGATGTAGCGTACCTCGGGCCCGTCTTCCCCTTCACGCAAATGCACACGTATGCCGCAGCGGCAGGCGCACATATAGCAGGTGGTGCATTTGATGGTGGTCGCATCGACCGGTGTGGGCGCATCCAGCGGCTGGTGCAAGGGCTCGGAGGACAAAAATTTAAACATGGGCGTATCTCTTGGTATTTTTGTTATCGGGTTTGCGGCGGCCACACACTGATTCGACTGCCCTAGCTTGGCGCAGCGGCGAGCACCGCCAGCGCTACAGAAGCCATGCGCGATTGCAGTGAATCGGCGCGCGAGGTCAGCACAATGGGAACTTGCGCCCCGAGCACCAGCCCGGCGCAGTCGCCACCGCCCACATAGTTAAAACTTTTGTACAGCATATTGCCGGCGTTCAGATCCGGCATGATGAACAAGTCTGCATCACCAGCCACCCGGGATTCGATTTTTTTAATGCGCGCAGCCTCAGCTGAGAACGCATTGTCAAAACCAAACGGCCCCTCCACGATGGCGTCCGGCCAGGCGCCGGCGTGCGCCAGGTCCACCAAAGCTTGGGCGTCGAGCGTGGCAGGAATCGACGGGTTGACCACCTCCACTGCGGCCACAATCCCGACCTTGGGCTGTGCGATGCCGAGTTTTTGCAGCAAACCAAGCGCATTGCCCAGGATGTCTTTTTTGGTTTTTAGGTCCGGCGCGATGTTGACCACGCAATCGGCCAGCGCCAAAAGCTTGTGGTAGCGCGGCAGGTCAAACACAAAAGCGTGGCTGATGCGGCTGCTGCCGCGCAAGCCGGTGTCTTTGTTCACCACTGCGGCCATAAGTTCATCGGTATGCAGCGAACCTTTCATCAAGGCGCGCACGTCCCGGCTGCGCGCCATAGCGCAGGCGCGCAAAGCCGCATCCGGCGCCATGGTTCCACTGTCTATCAGTTCGAAATCGCGCACATCCACTTGTGCTGCGTCTGCAGCAGCGCCAATGAGCGCGGCCGGGCCGATGAGCACCGGACGCGCCATGCCGCTGTCCTGGATGCGCCTTGCAGCGTCCAGCGCCAAAGCGTCGCAGGGATAGACCAGGCCCAGGGCCTGCGGGCTTGCGCCGGCCTGCACCGTGGCGCGGGCCATCAACGCTTGCAATCGCGGATGCGTGGTCTCCATACGGGCGGCCGGTAATGGATGCCGCGTGGTTTAAACGTAATCCTTGTACTTGTCCAAAAAGCGCACCGGTTTGGACAGCGCATCGCGGCGGAAGGGGTCGCCCAATTCACGGGTGCACATGATTTCAATCACGCAGGTTTTGCCTTCTTCCATTTGCATGGCGATAGCGCGCTTGAAAGCCGGGCCCACGTCTTCCAGCTTATCCACCACAATGCCTTCGGCGCCCATGGCAATCGCAATGCCCGCAAAGCTTTCGCTTTCCAGCTCGCCCGCCACAAAGCGGCGGTTGTAAAAGTCCACCTGGTTTTTCTTCTCAGCGCCCCATTGGCGGTTGTGAAAGACCACCGCTGTGACCGGAATGTCGTGGCGCACGGCGGTCATCAGCTCGGACATGCTCATGCCCCAAGCACCGTCGCCGGCGTAGGCCACGGCCGGGCGATCCATGGCGGCGGCTTTGGCGCCGATCATGGTGGGCAGCGAGTAGCCGCAGTTGCCAAAGCTCATGGGCGCGAAGAAGCTGCGCGGCTCGTCAAAGCGCAAATAACTATTGGCTACGGCATTGATATTGCCGATGTCGGTGGACACCATCACGCGCGGGGGCATGGCTTTTTCCAACTCGCGCAGCACCTGGCGCGGATGCAAATAGGTGCCGCCGGTAGGTGTGCGCTCGCCCTTGGCTTCTTCGATCATGTCCAGGCTATAGGTATCGCGCTCATGCGTCCAGCTGTCGAGCTCTTTTTCCCAAGCAGCCTTTTCGGCGCTAATGGTGGCTGCACGCTGCGCTTTGGTCGCGTCGCTGGCCAGCGTCATGCTGTTTAGACGGCGCAGCAGTTCTTTGGCGACAGCTTTCGCATCGCCGTGGATGCCCACAGAAATCTTCTTCACCAGACCCAGGTTGGTATGGTCAGCTTCCACCTGGATGATTTTGGCGTCTTTGGGCCAGTAGTCCATGCCGTGTTGGGGTAGTGTGCCAAACGGGCCCATGCGCGAACCCAGTGCAATCACGACGTCAGCCTGCGCGATCAGCTTCATAGCGGCCTTGGAGCCTTGGTAGCCCAGCGGGCCGGCCCACAGCGGGTGGCTAGCGGGAAAGGAGTCGTTGCGCAAATAGCCATTGGCCACCGGCGCGCCCAGGCGCTCGGCCAGGGCCACGCACTCGGCCACCGCATCGCCCATGACCACACCGCCGCCCGACAAAATAACGGGAAATTTGGCGTGGGCCAGCATCTCTAATGCAGCTTCCAAGCTGTTTTCACCGCCATGGCCGCGCTCCACCCGCATGGGCTTGGGGATTTCGCACTGGATTTCGCCGTAAAAATAATCGCGCGGGATATTGAGCTGCGTCGGGCCCATCTCGGACATGGCGCGGTCAAAGCAGCGGCCGGTGTATTCGGCCATGCGCTTGGGGTTGTTGACATGGCCCTGGTATTTGGTGAATTCCTGGAACATGGGCAGCTGGTGCGCTTCCTGGAAGCCGCCCAGGCCCATGCCCATGGTGCCGGTCTCGGGCGTAATCATCACCACTGGGCTGTGCGCCCAGTAGGCGGCGGCAATGGCGGTCACGCAGTTGCTGATACCGGGGCCGTTTTGCCCGATCACCACACCATGGCGGCCCGACACCCGGGCATAACCATCGGCCATGTGCCCCGCGCCTTGTTCATGCACCACCGGCACCAAACGGATGCCCGCTGGGGCAAAGATGTCCATAGCGTCCATAAACGCCGAGCCCATGATGCCGAAAATATCCGTCACGCCATTGGCGACCATAGTCTCTACAAAAGCCTCGGAAGGCGTCATTTTTTGCACGCCGCTGACGACGCTGCGATTGTCTTGGGGGGCTTGGGGCATGAAAAGCTTCTCCTGGGTAAAAATTTGCTGCATTGCAAAAAAATAGCATACTTATGGTACGCACCATTCCGGAAAACGGAATTTGAATGGACTATAGCGAAAAACAGACTTGTTGTGCATATAAATTCTATTTATTGAACCAAATAATTCCGTTTATTGATACTTGGTTCATATTTCGCTATCATCCGTCTATGCCTGCGCTCACTGCCCTGTCCCCCACGCTTCCCCCGGAGATCAATGGGGACACGCCCACTTTGCGCCTGTTTGCGCTGTTGGAGGTGATTGCCTCGAAAGACCAGTATTTTTCGCTGCAAAGCCTGGCCGACGAAACCGCTTTGCCCAAGCCCACGCTGCACCGCATGCTGCAGCAGTTGGAAGCGGCGCATTTGCTCAGCCGCAGCGGTGACGGGCGCTTGTACGGCACTGGTCTGCGCTTGCGCCGGCTGGCGGAAAACCTGCTGCTCAACGACACTGCCCACGGCGCACGGCATGCCGTACTGCGCAAGCTGGTCAGCGAGGTGGGCGAAAGCTGCAACCTGACGGCCTTGAGCGGAAGCGAAGTGATTTATCTGGACCGGGTCGAGACGCCCGCGCCGCTGCGCTTTTACCTGCACCCGGGCTCGCGCGTGCCGGTGCATTGCTCGGCCAGTGGAAAAATATTTCTAAGCCAGATGACACCCAGCCAGCGCCAACGCCTGCTGGCCCATGTTCCGCTGGAGGCCTACACGCCCAAAACGCTGACCCTGCCCGAGGCCCTAGAGGCCGAAATCCGCAGCGTCAAGCGCCAGGGTTTTGCCCTGGACAACGAAGAATTTTTACCCGGTCTTTTGTGCGTCGCGGTAGCTGTGCCATCGGCACTAGGACGGGCCAATTTGTGTGTGGCGGTGCAAGCGCCCTTGATGCGTATGACGGCTGACAAAGCCCTGGCCCTGCTACCCGCCTTACACAGCGCAGCCCAGGCCTTAAGCCAGATCGAAGCCGATGCTACCCCTGCAGGCAACCTCCACGATGATGCGCAGCGCGCCTGAAACCGGTGCTAGCCAGGCGCTGGCCAGCACGCCCATCGCCCGCCCTTGGATTGGCAAAAGCGACTACCTTTAAATCGCCACTTTGGATACGCCTATGACCCTGCCCACCCCGCCCGCGATGCACCAGGTTTCGGTGCGCAGCACCTTTGGCATAGACACGGATTTGCAGGTGCCGGCTTTTGCCGATTGCAGCGACTTGGTGCCGGACATCGACAGTGCCTACCGTTTCAGCCCGGATGTCACGCTAGCCCTTTTGGCCGGATTTGCGCACAACCGACGCGTGTTGGTGCAGGGCATGCACGGCACTGGCAAATCCACCCATATCGAGCAAGTGGCTGCGCGCCTGAACTGGCCCTGTGTGCGGGTCAACCTAGACGGCCATATCAGCCGTCTGGACCTGGTGGGCCGCGATGCGGTGGTGCTGCGCGAAGGCCGGCAGATCACCGAGTTTCAGGAGGGCATCGTGCCCTGGGCCTTGCAGCGGCCCCTAGCCCTGATTTTTGATGAATACGACGCCGGCCGCCCCGATGTGATGTTCGTCATCCAGCGTGTACTCGAACGCGATGGGCAATTCACCTTGCTTGACCAAAATCGCGTTATCCATCCGCATGCGCAGTTTCGTTTGTTTGCCACTAGCAATACCATAGGCCAGGGTAATCTCAATGGCCTGTATTTCGGCGCACAGCGGCTCAACCATGCGCAGCTGGACCGCTGGGATGTGGTGGCCGCACTCAACTACCTCAGCGCGCAGGAGGAAGCCGCTATCGTGCTGGCGCGCGTGCCGGCCATGGCTGCGCAGCAAGCGCTGCTTTTGCAGATGGTGGCGCTGGCGGACCTGACGCGCAAAGGCTTTGCCGCTGGCGACGTGTCGGCGCTGATGTCGCCGCGCACCGTCATTAGCTGGGCGGAAAA
>CAMBFO010000067.1 GCA_945865675.1 Comamonas sp. lk | reverse complement strand
GGCTACTTCAGCGGGCGTCAGGCCTTTGTGGCAACCGGTTTTGACAATGCGGCCAATCGGAAACCAGGGGCTGTAACGTGCGAATGCACGCCAAATTTTGAAGGCGGTGGGTAGCGCATCCAGACCGGTGGGTAGTGCGCCGTTAGCCAGGACTACGCGATCAAAGCGGTCCGGCATTTCCGCCACGACTCGCAGGCCTACCAAAGAGCCCCAGTCCTGTCCGAAAAAAGTCATGTGTTGGAAATCGTTGGCTTGCACCCAAGCCTTCATCCATTGCACATGGTTGAAGTATGAATAGTCCGCCGCCTCTTCCAGTTTGTCGGACCTGCCAAAACCGACCAGATCAGGTGCGAGCACACGCATGCCCGCCGCCACAAAAACCGGGATCATCTTGCGATACAGAAACGACCAGGCCGGTTCGCCATGCATCAGCAGCACCAAAGGGCCATCGCGTGGACCTTCGTCGATGTGGGCAATGCGCAAAATGCCAAGCTCGGTGTAATGGGGCTGGTAGGGGAAGTCCGGTAAGTTGGCAAACCGGGCTTCGGGCGTGCGCAGCACGTCTCCGTGGATGGGCAGGGAAATGGCTTGTTCCATAAAGATCGGGGGCAGGCCCTCCAGTGTGAGAGTTCGACTGTACACCATACACTAGTGCTTGGAGCAGGTTTTAGCCGCGCATGGGAGAGGGCGGAGGCGCGCTGCGCCAAGCGCTCCAAAAAAGCCTGGTTTACTGGCTGCTAAGGTCGCTGGCAGCCGGCTTTTTAGCCCGTTCGTACAAGGGCATGACCTTGGCCAGATTGGCCTCGATGTCGGCTATGCGCGAATTGCCCGAAGGGTGGGTGGACAACCATTCGGGCGGTGCGCCCTTGTTGTTGGCCGCCATCTTTTGCCACAAGCTCACACCCGCGCGCGGGTCGTAGCCGGCCCGTGCGGCCAACTCCATGCCCACCAAATCGGCTTCTGACTCGTCCTCGCGACCGAATTTCAGTGAGGCCAAATTCGCTCCGGTTTGCGCCACCGCATCGCCAATGCGCGGGTCAATGCCCAAAAGGCCCGATAACAAAGAGCCGCCCAGTCGCGCCGCAAATTCGGTGGCCTGGCCTTTGCCCATGCGCTCGCGCGCATGTTCGCGCAAAGCATGGGCGATTTCGTGGCCCATCACCATGGCCACTTCGTCATCTGTGAGTTGCAGTTTGTTGAGTATGCCGGTGTAGAACGCAATCTTGCCGCCGGGCATGCAATAGGCATTGATTTGGTTGGAGCCGATCAGGTTGACCTCCCATTTCCATTGTTGCGCCCGCGGGTTCCAGGCGCTGGCAAAGGGCGTAATTTTGTCCATGATGCTACGCAAGCGCTGTACCTGAGGATGGTCTGCCGGCCCCAACGCGTGTTGTTTAGTAGCTTGCGCCAAGGTTTGCTGGTATTGCAAGGCGGCGCTGCGCTCCACCTGGTCGGCGGGGACCATCTTGGCAAACACCGAGGTCTCGCCCACTTGCACGCCTTCGCGCGTTTGTGCCTGCAGCGTCTGCGCCGCAGGCAAGGCGGCCAGCAGACTCAGATGTAGTTGCAGCATGATGCGGCGCGCACCCCTGTGTGTGATTGACCACCCTTGCATATACCCAAGCTCCTTGATTGCAGTGGGTATTATTCCCCGATGACCGAGCCTACCCTAGCACCCTCTGCAAATGAGCCTAAATTTTCCTGGCTGCAGACTTTAAAAATTTACAGCGAACCTGCCTCTTTGCGCATGTTGTCGCTGGGCTTCTCGGCGGGGTTGCCTTTGTTGCTGGTGTTTGGCACCCTAAGCTTTTGGCTGCGCGAGGCCGGTATCGACCGCACCACCATTGGCTTTTTGAGCTGGGTAGGCCTGGCCTACGGCTTCAAATGGGTCTGGTCGCCTTTGGTCGATCGCATGCCTATTCCCGTGCTTACAGCCGCCTTGGGGCGCCGACGCAGTTGGCTCTTACTGTCGCAAGCGGTCATCATGGTGGCCCTGGTCTGCATGGCGATGACCGACCCGCAAGCGGCCTTAGCCCCGGTGGTGTGGTGCGCAGTAGCAGTGGCGTTTGCCTCCGCCACGCAAGATATTGCGCTGGACGCCTTTCGTATTGAATCGGCCGATGTGCAGCACCAGGCGGCATTAGCTGCCACCTACCAAACCGGCTACCGATTGGCCATGATCTGGTCCGGCGCCGGCGCCTTGTGGATTGCTGCGCGGGCCGAAGTGCCCGCTGCGGTAGCGGGTGTCGCAGCGCCCTACCAGCACGGGCCCTGGCAAATCGCCTATGTGGTCATGGCGCTCAGTATGTTGCCCGGCGTGCTCACCGTTTTGATGTCGCGCGAGCCTGTGGCTGCGCCGATTGCCCCCAGCAAAGGAATCCGGCAATGGCTGCAAGGCGCGCTGATCGCGCCTTTTGCTGATTTTCTACGACGCTACCGCTGGCAAGCCGGGCTGATACTGGCTTTGATTGCCACCTACCGCATCAGTGATGTGGTGATGGGCATCATGGCCAACCCGTTTTATGTGGACATGGGCTTTAGCAAAGACGAAGTGGCCGCGGTGACCAAAGTCTATGGCGTCATCATGACCCTGGCTGGCGCTTTTATCGGAGGTGCATTAGCGCTGCGCCTGGGAGTGATGCGGGTGCTGATGCTGGGTGCAGCGCTCAGTGCAGCTACTAATTTGTTGTTCGCCTGGCTGAGCACGCGGGGCCATGATGTCAGCGCGCTGATCTGGGTGGTTTCGGCCGATAACCTGGCCAGTGGCATTGCCTCCTCCGCATTTATTGCTTATTTGTCGTCCTTGACCAACGTGCAGTACTCGGCCACCCAATACGCCTTGTTCAGCTCGATGATGCTCTTGCTACCCAAGTTTGTGGCGGGCTTTTCTGGCAAGTATGTGGATGCTTTCGGGTACGCTGACTTTTTCAGCACCACCGCTTTGCTGGGCCTTCCGGTGTTGCTGCTGGTGTGCTTGGCCTCCCGGGTTCAGCGCAAGGAAAAGAGCGCGCCAGATGCCGCTTGATGGCTGCGCTACACCCTGCCCCGGCGCGGGAGTTTTACCCAACTTTACGCGCAAGACAGCACGGCGGCATGAACAGCCCAAGACACAGGACTAGACTTCCCGTATGAGCCAACACCTGTTAATCATTGAAGACGATAGCCGCTTGGCCGCCATGGTGGCCGAATACCTGGAGCAAAACGCTTTCAAAGTCGGGCATGCGCCGACCGGGCAAATAGGCCTGGATTTGTTGAGCAAGCCACTCGCTGCAAGCGCGGCCTATGACTTGGTCATTCTGGACTTGATGTTGCCGGACATGGATGGCCTGGAAGTTTGCCGGCGTATTCGGGCACTTCATGGCCCCCAAGCCGGCACGCCGGTGCTGATGTTGACCGCCAAAGGCGACCCCATGGACCGCGTGATCGGCCTGGAAATCGGCGCGGACGACTACTTGCCCAAGCCATTTGAGCCGCGTGAATTGCTGGCCCGAATCCGCGCCATCTTGCGCAGAGGCAGCGCCGAACCGGCCAAACCGGGCGCACAAAAAAATCTGCATTTCGGCTCCCTGGAAATCGACCGCAATGCCCGCACCGTGTCGGTGGCCGGCCATTCGTGTGAGCTGACCTCCTACCAATTTGACTTGCTGCTGGCGATGGCCGAGCGTGCTGGGCGCGTACTGACGCGCGACCAGATCATGGAGGCGGTGCGCGGGCGCGAGCTGGAGGCCTTTGATCGTTCGATCGATGTGCACATGGGCCGCATCCGTGCGGCCATAGAGGCGGACGTCAAAAATCCCCGCCGCATTCTGACGGTGCGCGGCGTCGGCTATGTCTTTGCCCGCCAGCAGGACTGAGCGCTAAACAGCGGGCGTCATGTTTTTTCAAAAACTGTATGTCCGCATCTGGGCCGCGGTGGTGCTCGCGGTGGCCGTATTGACCTTTTTGGTTGGCGTGGCCTGGCGCATGAACGCGGAGCCACCTTTGCGCGAGGTGGTGGTGCGCAATCCCCAAGGCGATGTGATAGGCCGTGGCAGCGCGCGGCGCATGCATCCGCCGCCACTTGCGCCGCCTGGCGGTTTGCAAGATGCGCAGGATGACGAGACGCGCGGCCGATTTGGCCGCGGACCCGAATTTATTGTGCAATTACAAGACGGTCAAACCGTGCACTTGCATTTGCCGCGTCCGCCGCGCAACAGCTGGTTTGCGCCGCTGGGTTTTTTCGGCACCTTGGCGCTGGTCGCTTTGGCAGTGGCTTTGGCTACCTACCCCATCGTGCGGCGGCTGACGCGCCGCCTGGAAGACTTGCAAGCAGGCGTAGAGCGTTGGGGCCAGGGCGAACTGGGCGTGCGCGTAGCAGCCCAAGGCGAAGATGAAGTGGGCTTCTTGGCGCAGCGCTTTAACCATGCGGCAGCGCGGATCGAGGCCTTGGTGCAGTCGCGCGATGCGCTGTTGGCTTCGCAAAAATCCTTGCTGGCCAATGCCTCGCACGAACTGCGCTCCCCGCTGGCGCGCATCCGCATGGGCCTGGAACTCCTGGGCGATGCCTCGGGCCAGGCGGCGGCTCAGCGCAGGCTGGCGATAGAGCGCAATTTGCAAGAGCTTGACATCTTGATCGACGAAATCCTGCTGGCCAGCCGCTTGGACTCGCAAGAGGCGGACATAGGCACCTTTGAGCCGGTGGATTTGGTGGGTCTGGCGGCCGAAGAATGCGCACGGGTGCAAGCGCTTTTGCAAGAACCCCCAGCGCACTTGTCGGTGCCTGGCGTGAGCAAACTTTTGCGTCGAGCGCTGCGCAACTTACTCGAAAACGCCAATCGCCATGGTGGCGGCCAGGTGCACTTGCAATTGCGCCAGGAAGCGGGCTTTGCGGTGGTCGATGTGCTGGACCAGGGGCCAGGCGTGCCCCCGTCCTTGCGCGAGCGCATATTTGAGCCCTTTTACCGCCTGCCCGGCGCCTCGGAAAAAGACGGTGGCGTGGGCCTTGGCCTGGCCTTGGTCAAGTCCATAGCCCAGCGCCATGGCGGCTCGGTGCTATGCCGCAACCGCCCCGAAGGCGGATCCTGCTTTAGCTTGCGGCTGCCACTGTAAGTCCCCGCGCGCAAGCCCTTTCAGGCATAAAAGCCGTTAGGCGTCTTGCAAAGAGGGGGTTTGGGCGCACAAGGAAAAGAAATACCTGAATATTCACCCGCATGGGGGATACCGGTATCGTTCAGAGGCGATCAGAATTCACCCCATCGCTGTCACGACATCAAGAGGGCTAAAGCCCCGACAAAGCTAAGAATTTAACGGTTCCAACGAAGTCTCCCCGGAGACATTTACAAGTCACCCCTCGGGGTGACTTTTTTTTGCCTGCAAATTCCCCTCAGGCGCTTAAACGTGCCAGCACCATCGCCACCGTGACATCGCCCAGGCAGCGCGTATGGCCTAGCGGGCATTGGCGCGCGAAGCAAGGCGCGCAATCGAGGGGCGGCTGGTAGTGGGCATCCTGTTTCAGCCAGACCACCTGCGCCAGGGGGCTGAGCGGCGGCGTGTGCAAGGGGCTGGACGAGCCAAAGATGGCCACTTGCGGCACGCCCAGTGCAGCGGCCACATGCATCAACCCGGAGTCATTGCTCACCATAGCCCGCGCCCCGGCGACCAGGGCGATGGCGTCTTGCAGGGGGGTGCGCCCGGCCAAGTCATGGCAAATGCCCGGTAGTACGGCGTTGACCGTCGACGCGATCTGGGCGCATACCTGCGCGTCTTTGGCCGAGCCCAGCAGCAGCACCGGCAGCTGGTGCTGCACCAGCAATTGCTGCGCCAGCGCGGCGAAGTGCGCCGCCGGCCAGCGCTTGGCGGGGCCGTATTCTGCGCCGGGCACGAGTACAAAGTAGCGTTGTAGCTGCAAGCCTTGGGCTGCCATGGCCAGCTGACAGGCCTGCTGCGCTACGTGCATACGCGGCCGCGCATCCACAGGCAGGGCGCCATCGGCCAGAGCGCCATACCAATCGACCATAGGCGGGCGGGCGTGTGGGTCCGGGTTGGGTAGTCGCCGCGTCAGTAGCCCATAGCGTGCTTCGCCGTGGTAGCCCACGCGCTCGGGAATTCCAGCCCAAAACGGAAGCAAAGCACTTTTGAAAGAGTTGGGGCAGACGATGGCACGTTGAAATCGTCCGCGCACTTGCTGGGCTATAGCGCGGCGCGCCGACCATTGCAAACCGCCATGGGCAAATGGCAGCTCGATGACCTCGGCCACCGCCCCCATGGCGCGGTACACCGGTGCCACCCAGGGCAGAGCGCCGACGGTAATGCGTTCACCGCGCTTGTGCAAAACGCGTAACAGGGGTTCGGTCATGACTGCGTCCCCAATCCACTGGGGCGCGATGACCAGGGTGTCAGTGGTGGGCGTCGAAATGTTCGCCGTCCTTGAGCTTATAGACGGTGCCGCAATACGGGCATTTGGCCTCGCCTTTACGGGCGATGTCCAGATACACCTTGGGGTGGGTATTCCAGGTCTTCATGTCGGCCAAGGGGTTGGGGCAAAACACGCCGCCTTGCGGGTTGAGGTCTTTGGCGAGCAGGGTGACAAGCGATTTGGACATAGGTGCTGCGTGCGTAGGGGGCAGACTTCAAACCCGTGCCAGCCAGTGGCTGTACTTGGGGTTGCGGCCATTGACGATGTCAAAAAACGCACTCTGGATTTTTTCGGTAATCGGGCCGCGTGTGCCCACAAAGTCGCCCTTACCCAGGGCAATGCGGTCGAGTTCGCGGATCGGGGTGACCTCGGCGGCGGTGCCGGTAAAAAAGGCTTCGTCGCTGATATACACCTCATCGCGCGTCATACGCTTTTGCACCAGCTCCAGGCCCAGGTCTTTGCAAATGTGCATCACCGTATTACGGGTGATGCCGTTGAGCGCACCGGCGGACAGGTCGGGCGTATAGACCACGCCGTCTTTGATGACAAACAGGTTCTCGCCTGCACCTTCGCTGACAAAGCCATTGGCATCGAGAAGCATGGCCTCGTCATAGCCGTCGTCGGTGGCTTCCATATTGGCCAGGATGGAGTTGGTGTAATTGCTCACCGCCTTGGCCTGCGTCATGGTGATGTTGACGTGGTGGCGGGTGTAGCTCGAAATTTTGACGCGGATGCCGCGCTTCATGCCTTCCTCGCCCAGGTAAGCACCCCAGGGCCAGGCAGCAACCATCAGATGGATGGTGTTGCCTTTGGGCGATACGCCCAGCTTTTTATCACCTATCCAAGTCAGGGGGCGCAGATAGCAGCTCTCGAGTTTGTTTTCGCGCACCACGTCTTTTTGCGCCTGCATCACTTCTTCTTTGGAAAATGGAATGTTCATGCGCAAAATTTTGGCGCTGTTGAACAGGCGCTCGGTGTGCTCTTCCAGGCGAAAAATCGCAGTGCCGTTGACCGTGTTGTAAGCGCGCACGCCTTCGAAAGCGCCGCAGCCGTAGTGCAGGGTGTGGCTCAGGACGTGGATCTTGGCCTCGCGCCAATCGACCATCTGACCGTCCATCCAGATTTTGCCGTCGCGGTCGGACATGGAGGGGGGCATTGCGGTCATGGCGGGCTATCCTTTGAGCGGGGAAGTAAGGGGGTGAGCTGCTGATTTTACGGGGCCGCGTCTGCCAAGGCTTGGGCCGTGCGGTCCAGGCGCCAACTTGCCAACTTGCCGCCCTGAAATTCGCACTCCACAAAAGACTGCCCGGTATCGGTCCAGCGAAAGACTTCGGGCTGCTCGCCCGCATCGCTGCGCAGTTCGCCCAGGGACCGGGTCAGCGCAACCACCTGCATCAAAGATACGCCCGGATGCAGTCGGGCATGGAGCATGACGCTGCTCTCCACATGCCCTTTGGGCCGGTTGGCAGCGCGCCGCAAGACTTGCAGCATGCGCGTGAAATGCAAGAGTATCCACATCACCAAAGCACCTAGCGCCCCGGCCACGCCAGGCCAGCCGTACCAGTGGTAACCCATGACCAGCAAGGCCACGGCGCCCAAGCGCACCGCTATGGTTTGCACCCTAAAGTAATTCATGGCCGGGATTCTCGCAGCAGTCGCCGCTGACATGGCCCGCGTCGTAAGTGCAGCGGCCGGCGCTCACAGAGCTGAAGGCGCCGCGTTACAGTGCATCTATTTGCGCCCACTTGAGAAAGTAGTTATGCCAAGCCACTTGCACCAACGCATACTGATTACTGCTGCCGCATCAGGCATTGGCCTGGTAATGGTCGACGCCTTTATGGCCGCTGGCGCCAAGGTCTATATCTGCGACCGCGACGCTAGCGCCCTGGACGTTGCGCTGGCCAGCCGTCCGGCCCTGGCGGGCCAGGTCTGTGATGTCAGCGACGAGACGCAAGTGGCCGCTTTGTTTGCGGCCGCCACGGCGCATCTGCAAGGTCTGGACATTTTGGTGAGCAACGCGGGAGTCGCCGGCCCGACCGCCAACCTGGAAGACATCAGCCTGGCCGATTGGCGCAACTGTCTGGCGGTGAACCTGGACTCGGCGTTTTTATGCGCCCGCGCCGCAGCACCGCTATTGCGTGCCCAGGGCAGCGGCTCCATTGTTTTGATGTCCTCGACCGCCGGTTTATTTGGCTTTCCCAGGCGCAGCCCTTATGCCTCGGCAAAATGGGCGATCCGGGGCCTGACGCGCACCTTGGCGCAAGAGCTGGGGCCGGTCGGCGTGCGGGTCAATTGCATTTGTCCGGGCTCGGTCAGCGGCGAGCGAATAGACCGCGTAATCACTGCAGAAGCCCAGAAAACCGGCCGTAGCGAAGAGCAGGTTCGCACCGAGATGACGCAGATTTCCTCGCTCAAATCCTTTGTCTCGCCGCAAGACATTGCCAGCATGGCCTTGTTCATCACCTCCAGCGCAGGCGCACGTATTTCTGGGCAGGACCTGACGGTGGACGGTCATACGGAAACTTTGTGAGCCAGCACCGCCATGAAAATCCAGCAGCTTGAAACCTTTAGTGATGAGTTTGTTTGCTTTGTCAAACTGAGCACCGACAGCGGGCAGGTCGGATGGGGCCAAACCTCCACCTACAACGCCGATATCAGCGCCACGATTTTTCACCGCCAGATCGCGCCTTGGGCGCTGGGCTGGGACGCGCTGGACATCGACGGCATCTTGCAAACCATCTGGGAAAAAGAACACAAATACCCCGGCAGCTACCGCTGCCGTGCCATGGCCGGATTGGATACAGCGATGTGGGACTTGCGCGGCAAGATCGAGGGCAAGCCGGTGGTGGAATTGCTGGGTGGAAAACCCAAGGCCTTGCGCGCCTATGCATCGTCCATGAAGCGCGACATCACACCGCAGGATGAGGCGGCGCGTTTTGTGAAGCTGCGCGACGAGATGGGCTTTGACGCCTTCAAGTGGCGCGTAGCCGCCGAATGCGGACGCGATGTGGACGAATGGCCAGGCCGCACCGAGGAGGTGGTGCCGGTGGTGGCGCGTGCGTTGGGTGAGAGTGTGGCCAAACTGGTCGATGCCAATAGCGGGTTTTCGCCGGCACGCGCTATCGCCGTGGGTCGGATGCTGCAAGCCGAAGGCATCAGCCATTTTGAAGAGCCTTGCCCCTATTGGGAGTTTGCGCAAACACGCGAGGTGACGCAGGCCTTGTCGCTGGATGTGACCGGTGGTGAGCAGGACTGGGATTTGCCCACCTGGCAGCGCATGATGGACCAGCAGGTGGTGGATATTGTGCAGCCCGATGTGATGTACATGGGCGGCCTAACGCGCACCCTGGCTGTCGCCCGCATGGCCGCCGAGCGCGGCATCACCTGCACGCCGCACAGCGCCAATTTGTCACTGGTGACGATGTGCACCATGCATTTGTTAGGCGCAATTCCCAATGCCGGTAAATACCTGGAGTTGTCCATCGAAGGCCCGGACTATTACCCCTGGCAGCAGGAGCTGTTTTTAGGCGACCCTTATGCGGTGCGTGACGGCAAGGTGCAAATACCTGCGGAGCCTGGTTGGGGCGTGGAAATCAATCCTGCTTGGTTGGCGCGGGCGACTTACCAATCGAGCGTGCGCAAGTCCTGAGCCCGATTCCGCGCAGCTCGGGGCCGGGCTCCTCACAACGCAGGCTAATCGTTCGTCGCCCGGCCCCGGCCTGCGCGGACTCTGCGAAGTAGCGCATCTGCTATGGGGGCGCGGGTGACGTCTAATTAGCCCCAGCCGCGAACAATTTGTAGCGCCTCTTCCACGCGTTCGACCGCATGCACCGCCATGCCCTCCATCGGCTTTTTGGGCGCGTTGGCCTTGGGCACGATGGCCTGCGTAAAGCCCAGTTTGGCCGCTTCGCGCAAGCGCTCCTGGCCGCGCGGCGCCGGGCGCACTTCTCCGGCCAGGCCTACTTCGCCAAAGGCGATAAAGCCTTTGGGCAGGGCTTTGCCTCGTAACGATGAGCTGATGGCCAGCATGACGGCCAGGTCGGCTGCCGGTTCGCCGATGCGCACGCCGCCCACCGCATTGATAAACACGTCCTGGTCCATACAGGCCACACCGGCATGGCGGTGCAGCACGGCCAGCAGCATCGCCAAGCGGTCCCGATCCAGCCCGACCGACAGGCGCCTGGGGCTGGGCCCGCCGCTGTCCACCAGGGCCTGAATCTCCACCAGCAAGGGGCGGGTTCCTTCCAAGGTCACCATCACGCAGCTACCGGGCACTGGCTCGGCATGCTGGCTCAGAAAAATAGCGCTCGGGTTGCTGACGCCTTTGAGTCCTTTTTCGGTCATGGCGAAAACGCCGATCTCGTTGACGGCACCAAAACGGTTCTTGATCGCCCGCACCAGCCGGAACTGGCTGTGGGTGTCGCCTTCAAAATACAGCACGGTATCGACCATGTGCTCGAGTACGCGCGGCCCGGCCAGCGCGCCCTCCTTGGTCACATGGCCGACCAGAACAACGCAGACGCCGGCCGATTTGGCCGCACGCGTCAGGTGCGCCGCGCATTCGCGTACCTGGGCTACCGAGCCCGGCGCGGAGCTCAATTGATCCGAATACACGGTTTGGATGGAATCGATCACCGCCACATCGGGCTGCTGGCTGCCCAGTGCGCCCAGAATTTTTTCCAGCTGGATTTCGGCCAGCACACGCACTTGCGAGGCTTCCAGCCCGAGGCGGCGCGAGCGCAAAGCCACCTGGGCGCCGCTTTCCTCACCGGTGACGTACAAGGTATTTTTTCCGGCGCGTTGCAGCGAGTCCAGGGCTTGCAGCAGCAGCGTGGACTTGCCAATGCCCGGGTCGCCGCCTATCAGTACCACGCCACCTTGCACAATGCCGCCGCCCAGCACCCGGTCCAACTCGGCGTGCCCGGTGGGTGTGCGGTCCACGTCACTGGCTTCAATATCGGCCAGTACCGCCACTTGCGCTGTACCGGCCAGCGAGGCAAAGCGGTTGCGCACGCCGCTATCGGGCGCCGCGACCGATTCCACCAAGGTGTTCCAGGCCGCGCAGGACGGGCATTTGCCCAGCCACTTGGGGCTGGTGCCGCCGCACTCATTGCAGGTAAATAAGGATTTGTCTTTTGCCATGGCTTGATATTACTGTATAAAAATACAGATAAACCGCGTTTCCCCCAAGGCTTGTTTGTCCCCCGTTTCCCGCCTTAGGGCGCTTCAGGCAGTGCCGCATCGGCCAGCACCGGTACCCGGGTCGCCAAGGCACACATCAGCTCGTAAGCGACGGTGCCACCGGCCTGGGCCACCGCATCGATGGGTAGCAGGGCACCACTGCTGGCATAGCCCCAAAGCGTCACCTCCGCGCCCTGGCCGCTGGTTGGCAGTTCGCTCAAGTCCACCGCCAGCATGTCCATACTGACTCGCCCGATCGTACGGCTGGGCTGGCCATCGACCAATAGGGGCGTGCCGGTGCCGCAATTGCGCGGGTAGCCATCGGCATAGCCGCAGGCCACGATGCCTATGCGCATAGGGCGCTGTGCCACAAAGCTAGAGCCATAGCCCACCGTGTCGCCGGCTTGGAGATGCTGTACCGCAATGACTTGGGAGCGCAGACTCATGGCCGCTTGCAGTTCGGTAGGGACGGCGTCAGGCTGCCCGAAATCGGGCGCGCTGCCGTACAGCGCAATGCCGGTGCGTACCCAGTCGCTGGCGGGCAGGCTTTGCCCAGATTGCCGCGCATGCAGCTTGTGGCGCAACACGGCGGCGCTATTGCTCAGGCAGCGCTCGCCCGGCAGGTCGGAGGTCGCGGCTTCAAAAGCCATTGCTTGGTCGCCGATGCCCAGAGGCCCGTCGGCATCGCTGAAATGCGTCATGAGGGAGATTTCGTCCACCTGGGGCAGTGCGTTCAGGCGGGTCCAGGCCGCGCGCGCCTGGTGCGGCGCAAAGCCCAGCCGGTTCATGCCGCTGTTGACTTTCAGAAAAACCCGCTGCGGCACATGGGTTTTGTGCGCCGCCAGCATGTCAATTTGCGCTTCGCAATGCACCGTGTGCCACAAGTCCAGGCGCGAGCAGGCTTCCAGGTCGCGCAGTTCGAAGACGCCCTCTAATAGAAGAATCGGTCCGCGCCAGCCCAGTGTGCGCAGCCGGCGCGCCTCCTCGATATCGAGCAGTGCAAAGCCGTCCGCGCCTGCCAGCGCGGCAAATACATGTTCAATGCCGTGGCCATAGGCATTGGCCTTGACCACCGCCCACAGGCGCGCATCGGGCGCGCTCTGGCGCAAAACCGCTAGGTTGTGGCGCAGGGCCTCGGGGTGGATCAGGGCTTGGATGGGGCGCGGCATGGCGCTACTGTAGCGGGCCTAGCTAAGTTGTCGCCTCTGCGTGCTATAACCCGCGCACTGTGATTCCTGACTGCTGTACGCCAACCCCGCCGAGAACGGCACACGAGAAGACGACCGGATGAAACGCGGTTTTTTCACCATCATGGCGGCGCAGTTCCTCAGCTCGCTGGCCGACAACGCCTTGTTTGTCGCTGCCGTGCAATTGCTGCGCGGTGCGCAAGCGCCCGAATGGCAGCAGGCCGCACTGGTGCCCATGTTTGCGCTGTTTTATGTGGTCCTGGCGCCTTTTGTGGGCGCTTTTGCCGACGCCTACCCCAAAGGCAAGGTGATGCTCTTGAGCAATACCATCAAGATCGTGGGCTGTTTGCTGATGCTGTTTGGTGGGCATCCGCTCATGGCCTATGCCGTGGTGGGTTTGGGCGCTGCGGCCTATTCACCAGCCAAATACGGCATCCTGACCGAGCTACTACCCGCGTCGCAATTGGTCAAAGCAAACGGCTGGATCGAGGGTTTGACGATTGCATCCATTATTTTGGGCGTACTGCTGGGCGGCCAATTGGTCGGACCGCATATTGCGCCGCATTTGCTGGCGCTGGACATTGCGTTCTTGGATACCAGCATCGACACTGCCCCAGAGGCAGCGATTTGCGCACTGGTGTTGTTGTATCTGGCTGCGGCCTGGTTCAATACCCGTATCCCGCTGACCGGCGTGGACATGCGGGCTTTGCCTAAGAACCTGCTGGGCTTGTTGCCTGATTTCTGGCAATGCAATATGCAGCTTTGGCGCGACCGGCTGGGCCAAATTTCGCTGGGAACCACCACCTTGTTTTGGGGCGTGAGCGGCAACTTGCGCTATATCGTGCTGGCCTGGGCCGCCGCTGCCCTGGGTTACTCGGTTAGCCAGGCGTCCGCGCTGGTAGGCGTGGTGGCGGTGGGCACGGCGATGGGCGCGGTGGTGGCATCGATGCGCATGCGTTTAGAGCACGCCACTTTGGTACTGCCATTGGGCGTGGCCATGGGTTTGCTGGTGATTTTGCTGAACTTTATTAGCAATGTGTGGGTGGCAGCGCCCTTTCTGATCTTGCTGGGCGCGCTGGGCGGCTTTCTGGTGGTGCCCATGAACGCTTTGTTGCAACACCGAGGGCACAACCTGATGGGCGCGGGTCGCTCTATTGCGGTGCAAAACTTCAATGAGCAGGCCTGCATCCTAGGCTTAGGCGGTTTGTACAGCTTGTCCACCGGCATGGGCGTATCTGCTTTTGTAGCCATCAGCGCCTTTGGTTTACTGGTGGCCGGCTGTATGGAGTTGATCCGCCGCTGGCATCGGCACAATTGCCGCGTCCATGCCACCGAGCTGGAGCGGCTGCTAGACATCGCCCGCAACGACGACCTGCACGGATGAGCCGCGCGGTGCCGGCCTTGGCCGTGGCGGCGCTGCTGAGCAATGCCTTGTGCTATGGCCTGTCGTGGTGGCCGTTTAAGCAATTGCAGGCCCTGGGTTTGCATCCGCTGTGGGCCACGGTGCTGGTCGATGCCCTGGTTCTGGCGGGCATCCTTCTTTTTCAGCCCCGCGTGCTGGGCCGTTTGTTGCGTAACCGGGCTTTATGGTCTTTGCTGATCGCGGCCGGTTGCACCAATGTCGGCTTTAATTGGGCCGTCACCATCGGCGATGTCGTGCGCGTGGTACTTTTGTTCTATTTGATGCCGCTGTGGGCCGCATTGTTGGCCTGGCCCTTGTTGGGTGAAAAGCCGACGTTGCGCTCAGTGGGCTTTATGCTGCTGGCCCTGGCCGGCGTGGTGCTGGTGCTCAAAACCCCAGAAACGCCCTGGCCCTGGCCGCAGGACATGGCCGATGTGCTGGCACTGGGTGGCGGGTTTAGCTTTGCTTTGACCAATGTGCTGCTGCGCCGTTTGCGTGACAGCGATGCCTTAAGCATCACGGCCACCATG
>CAMBFO010000066.1 GCA_945865675.1 Comamonas sp. lk | reverse complement strand
TCCTTTTTTGGCTCAGGCGGAGTTACGCCATTGTGCCTCGTCCGCAAGCGACCCAGCACGCGCACCAACCAGCGCTCCAGGTCGTCGATATAGGTAAACACCGCAGGCACTACCAGCAGGCTGAGCAAGGTAGAGGTAATCAGGCCGCCGATGACCGCAATCGCCATGGGCGAGCGAAAGCTCGGGTCTGCACCCCAGCCGATGGCCAACGGCAGCATGCCAGCGCCCATGGCGATGGTGGTCATCACAATCGGGCGGCTGCGCTTGCGACAGGCATCGACCAGTGCCTCAAAACGCTCCATGCCCGCTTCTCGCGCCAGTACCGCGTAGTCCACCAGCAAAATCGAATTTTTGGTAACAATGCCCATCAGCATGATGAGCCCGATCATGGTCGGCATCGACAAGGCCCGCCCAGTGATCAAAAGCAATACAAAAGCACCGCCAATGCTCAAAGGCAGGGCCGCCAAAATCGTGAGCGGTTGCAAAAAATCTTTGAACAAAAGCACCAGCACGCCATAAATGCAAAGCACGCCAATCAGCATGGCAATCCCAAAACTGGCAAACAAAGCTTGCATTTCTTGGGCGTCGCCCAGCTCGGCAATCGAGACACCGGGTGGCAAATTGGCCAGGCTGGGTAAGGCCTGTGCCTCGGCATTGACTTCCCCAAGGGTGCGCTTACCCAGTTCCACTTCCAACACCACGTTGCGGTTGCGGTTGAGGCGCGTGATTTGCGCCGGCCCGCTATCCATACGGATGTCGGCCACTTGCGCCAGCATCACCGGACCGCGCTTGCCCGGTACGGTCAAGCGCCCGATAGACGACAGATCCGCGCGTACCGCATCGGACAGCTTCACGCGTATAGGCACCTGGCGCTGCGCCAGATTGAGCTTGGACAGCGCGGCATCGTAGTCACCCGCCGTGGCGACACGCACCGTCTCGCCGATGCTCGCCGCCGTCACACCCAGGTCGGCGGCGCGCGCATTGTCCGGTCGCACGATAATTTCGGGACGCACCAGCGAGGCGCTGGAATTGACATTACCTATGCCTTTGAGGCTGCGCAGGTCCCGTTCCACCAACTGGGCTGCCTGCATCAAGGCCTGCGGGTCTTCACTCTTAAGCACAAGTTGCAATTTACCGCCGGTCTCGGGCGAGCCTACGTTAAAACGCGCGCCCGCAATTTCGGCCATGCGGCTGCGAATCTGGGCATCAATATCTTGCATGCTTTCTTTGCGCTCGTCGCGATGTACCGCGCTAATGGTCAGCACCGCGCGGCGCGCTTCAGCTGCGGCGCCGGGCGCAAAAGCATCGCCACTGGAGCCACCGCCTATCGAGCTGAAGATGCTAACGACGTGCTCAATGTCGGCAATCTCTTTGCGCGCCTGCTCAGCGATACGCTCGGTTTGCGCCAAGGTGCTGCCCGGCGCAAGTTCGATGGTGACCTGCGTCTGACCCCGGTCGCCCGGCGGGATAAAGGTGGTCGGTAGCAAGCCCACCAAAGACACCGATCCCACAAAAAATAGCCCCGCCCCGATGGCCGTGACCAACCGGTGGCGCAGGCACCATTGCATCACGCGCAAGTAGGCGCGCATCACCGGGCCATCGGGCGGTTCGACCAACACAGGCGCACCATCGGCACTGCGGGCAGGCTGCAAAATATAGGCAGCCATCATGGGCGTGAGCAGGCGTGCCACCATCAACGATGCGAGTATCGCCAGCACCGCAGTCCAGCCAAATTGCTTGAAAAAAAGCCCCGGCACGCCGCCCATAAAGGCCGTAGGCAAAAACACGGCAACCAAGGCAAACGTGGTGGCAATCACCGCCATGCCAATCTCGTCGGCCGCCTCCATGGCCGCCGCAAAAGGCGACTTGCCCATACGCAAATGGCGGGCGATGTTCTCAATCTCTACAATCGCATCATCGACCAGCACACCGACCACCAAAGCCAGCGACAAGAGCGTCACGGTATTGAGCGTGTAGCCGAAATACTTCATCCCCAAAAAAGTGGGAATGATGGACAGCGGTAAGGCCGTCGACACCACAAAGGTGGCACGCCAATCACGCAGAAACAACCACACCACCAAGATCGCCAACAGCGCCCCGTCGTACAGCAGCTCCATAGAGCCTTTGAAGTTTTCTTGCACCGGCTCGGCGTTGTCAATAATCGCATCTATGCGAAGGTCGGGGTTTTCTTCCTGTAGCTTGGCCACTACGAGGCGCGCGCCTTCGGCCACTGCCACTTCGCTGGCGCCTTTGCTGCGGAATATTTCAAAGGCTACGACTTTGGTGCCATCCTGGGTGGCAATAGCACGCGCTTCGCTCACGGTGTCCATCACCTTGGCAATTTGTTCCAAACGCACATGGCGCCCATCGGGCAGGGGCAAGTCAAGCTGCGCCAGCTCCTGCGCGCTTTGCACAGTGGCTATGGTGCGCACCGATTGTTCGGCCCCGCTCACATCACCGCGCCCGCCTGGCGCCTCGATTTGAACCATTTTCAGGCGGCGTGACACATCCAAAGCGGATACGCCCAGCGCCGCCATGCGCGCTGCATCGAGCTCCACCCGCACCTCGCGGTACACCCCGCCCAGTCGCTTGACAGCGCCCACACCGGGTACCCCGCGCAAGCGCTTGTTCACCGTGTTATCGACAAACCAGCTGATGGCTTCGTCATCACGTAGCTGCATACCTGGCTTGCCAGCGGCCTGCACGGTATAGGTGCTTACCACACGGCCCGCGGTGGAGGCCTTGGTCACCGACGGATCGCGCAACTCAGAAGGCAAATCGGCACGCACACTGGCGACCGCATCACGCACTTCGCTCACGGCTTCGTTGATCGGCTTTTCCAGCACAAATTCCACCGTCACCACTGCGCTGCCGTCCAGCACGGTGGTGTACACGTTTTTAACGCTGGCCAAAGTGGCTACTGCGTCCTCAATCTTGCGCGCCACCTCGGTTTCCATTTGCGCCGGCGCCGCGCCGGGTAGGCCCGCTTCGACCGTGACGATGGGCAATTCAATATCCGGGAAGTCCTGCACCACACTGCCGCGAAAGGCCAACAAACCGGCCAGCGTCAGCAAGGCGAAGAGCATGATCGCCGGGATCGGATTCCTGATGGAGTAAGCCGAAAAATTCACACCTGCCCCTTATTGCGCAGCTGCGCTGGCAGCGGGCCGTGCCGCACTGGCAGGCGCTGCAGGCGCAGGCCCGGCTACTTTGACGCTATCGCCATCGCGCAAAAAGCCGGCCCCCGAGGCCACCACCAGCGCATCGGCTTGCAGGCCCTCGGTCACTTCAATCACCGCGCCTGAGGCGCTGTTGACGCGTCTGCCGGTGCTGATACGCGTCTGCGTCACCCGGCCATCGTTTTGCAGCAGGAAGCAATAGCTAAAACCGTCGCGCACCACCACGGCTTGCTGGGCCACCGTGAGGGCCGGGGTTTGTCCCAACACAAATTCGCCCGGCGCATACATACCGGGCTTGAGCGCTGCCGCGCTTTTGTCCACAGGGCCCATCAAATCCACATAGACCAGGCCGACGCGGCTTTGCGCATCCACCGTGGGCGCCAGCATGCGTACCCGGCCTTGCCATTGGCCGCCGCCCGGCGCGGTAATGCGGGCCGCAGCGCCCACCACCACACGTGCCAATTCATTGGCAGTGAGCTCGGCGCGCCATTCCAAACGGCTGCGCCGCAACATACGGAACAACTCACTACCGGGCGCCACTACAGCGCCCAAAGCCGCATTGCGCGCAATAATGGTGCCGCTATCGGGCGCGATGATTTGCGTGTGCTTGAGGCGCAGTAACTGGCTGTCCAAGCCGGCCTTGGCCGCTGCCAGGCGGGCTTTGGCCATTTGCTCGGCGCTCAGCATCTGGCTGATTTGCTGGGCGCTCAAGGCGCTGTCGTTTTGCAGGGCACGCGCGCGGTCGGCATTCAGCAGGGCGTCATTGGCTGCAGCCTGCGCCTCGGCCAGTTGGGCGCGTGCCAATGCCACATCGGCCTGCACGCTGTCAGCCGACAACTGCGCCAGCAACTGGCCTGCTTGCACCACATCGCCTACATTGGCCATCAGGTCGGCAATGCGCAAACCACCCACTTCAGCAGAGACACTGGCCTCTTGCCACGCAGCCACATTGCCATTGGCAACCAAGGTCAAGGGCAGCATGGTTTTTTGCACGCGGGTGGTGCTGACGGTTAAAGCCGGTTTGGCTGCGGGCTGCGCTTGTACCGCCTGCGCGCCAGACACAGCCAGTCCACAAAGCAGCAGACCGATCTGCAAACAACGACCTGCCGCCGGCCGCGCCGGGGCCAGATGCAAACGTAAGAAAAACAGGGAATCAGGCAAATGCATACGTCTTAACTTTCAGTCTTAGGGTTGGGTGTCGCTGTGCGCAGGCTGTAACACCGAAGCCGGCCTGGAACCGGCGCTGGCGCTGTCCCAGCCACCACCGGCGGCGCGGTACAAGCGCACCCAGGCGCGCCGGCCTTCCCACTGCAAACCGGTGCGCTGCGCATCGGCGGCCAGCAGACCACGGCGTGCCTCTTGCAGTTCCAGACCAGTGGCCATGCCCTGGCGCTGGCGGGCCAGCACGGCCTCATGCACCTGCTGGGCATAGCGGTAACTGCGCTGCGCCTGTTCGCTGCGGTCGGTATTCAATTGCAATTGCACCAGCGCCTCTTCCACCTCGCGTACCGCGCTGCGCACGCGCGCTTGGTACATCGCCACTTTGCTTTCGAAGTTCAATTGCGAGGCCTCAATATTGGACTGGCGCTGCCCGGCATCAAACACCGGTACCACCAAAGACACCGGCCCCAAGGACCAGGTGGTCAGACTTTTGTCCACGCCGGCAATACCGAACTGGGCCGGACCAATCGCGCCGTTGATGGTCAGTCTTGGCCAGCGCTGCGCCTGGGCACCGGCCACCAAAGCGGCAGCGGTAAAGACCTCGCGCTCGGCGGCGAACACATCCGGGCGCTGGGCTATAGTTTGTGCGGGCAAGCTGGCCAGTGCCAAGCCCGGTGCGTCTTGCGCTGCGCCGGGTGCGCTAATCAGGCCGCGCACCTGGGCCTCGGGCAAGGCTGATAGCGCCACCAGCGCTTTGATACCCAGATCGCATTGCGCGCTTTGCTCGAACCAGCGGCTATGCGCATCGGCAGCCGCAGAACGGGCCAGCGCCAGGCTGGCGGCGGGCGCCATGCCGGCAGCCAGCAGCTGACCAGACAGGCGCGCAGTCTCTTCATAGGATTGGTAGATGGCCCTAGCGTTGTCGGCCAAAGGCTGGCAGGCGCGCGCGCCGTAATAAGCGTGGGCCACTTCGGCCGCCAAGGCCACACGTGCATCGTGCCATTGCGCCTGGCTGGACTGCAATTGGGCCAATGCGCCGTCCTTCACCACTTGGTTGGCGCCGACCAGGTCGATTTCCCAACTCGCCTGCACCGACGCCGCAGCGGTGCTGGTCACGCCGATGTCGGGCTGGTTCTGGCCCCGGCTCAGCGATACGCCGGCGCCCACCTGGGGTAGTAAAGTCGCGCGGGCCGAGGTGCTGCTGGCACGGGCCTGGGCGATGGCGGCCATAGCCTGTGTCAGATTCGGACTGGCGTTTTGCGCGGCCTCCAATAAACGCAAGAGCGAGGTATCCGCCTGGGCCTGCCACCAATCTTGCAAGCTTTGGGGCTTGCCCTGGTGAGGCAAGGGGGCCTGCCACTGCGCCACCAGCGGCGCGACCGATGCGCTCGGTTGCTGCGGCAAGGTACAGGCCGTCAATAGAAGTGCGGCGCTGGCGGTGGCGATGGCGCACATCCGGGTGCACAGCGCGCTGTTCTGCAAATGCTTCATTCAGTAAAAATATTCAAGACGAGGGGGCCAGGCTGCAAGCTGCCCAACGCATCGGGCGTCGCCCGTAGATGGTCGATTATTGGGCATTAAAGGCCATCGGCGCTGCAATAAGGCTTTCACAGCCCTCCATCCTAGCGCCCCACCATGACGCAGCACTCAGCTGGCGTGTGCCAGGGTGCTGACCGCGGTTACCAGCCCAATACCGGCCAAGAGCCAAGCGACTTGCGTAGCGGTTTGCAAGCCGCCCAGACGCTTTTGCAATTGCGGAATCAAATCGGCCAAGGCCACGTAGATAAAACTACTGGAAGCGATGACCAGGAAAAACGGCAAATACCCCTGCAATTGCTCGACCAGCCAACAACCCAGCAAACCGCCCAGCGCGGTAACCGATCCGGCCATAGATACCTTGATGAGCGCCGCTTGGCGGTCGGTAGCACCGGTGCGCAAGATTACCAAGTCGCCCATATGGTGTGGCACTTCATGGGCCAGCACGGCGACCGAGGCAATCATGCCCAGACGCACATCGGCCATAAAGGCCGAGGCAATCAACACGCCGTCGCCAAAACAATGCACGCTATCGCCCGCCAGCACCGCCCAACTGCCGCCGGTGGGGCCAAGTCCCGGCGCGTGGTCATGGCTGTGGCTGTGGCCGTGGCCGTGGCCGTGGTCGTGGCTGTGGTCATGGCTATGGGCATGCGCACCATGTTCATGTCCGTGGTGCCAAAGTTCCGCCTTATCAAGCAGAAAGAAAAACACCAAGCCGATCAGCAAAGCCATAAACAAATCATGCGCGCCGGCCTGGCTTTCAAAAGCTTCCGGCAGCAAATGCATGAAGGCAGTGGCCAGCAAAGCACCAGCTGCCATGCTCAGCATATGCTGGGTGTAGCGCGCCATCAAACCAAAGCTGAGGATCGCAGCCACCCACACGCTACCTATACCCGCGCACAGGGTTCCGATCAAAATGGCAAAAACAATCACAGGTGTTCCTTTAGGGCGCCTATTGTGCAACAGGCCAAGAATGGCTCGGTTTAATGCGCCTGATCCCAATTGGGGCCCAGCCCCACTTCAGCCAGTAGCGGCACTTTGAGCTGGGCCACTGCTGCCATGATGCGCGGGATTTCGATGCGCAACCAGTCCACCTCGGCTTGGGGCACTTCAAAAACCAATTCATCATGCACCTGCATGATCATGCGGGTACCGTAGCCGCCGGCATCGAGAGCGCGCTGCACCTGCACCATGCTGAGCTTGATTAAATCGGCCGCCGTGCCTTGCATGGGTGCGTTGATGGCAGCGCGCTCAGCTCCGGCGCGGCGTTGGCCGTTGGGCGAATTAATTTCCGGCAGGTATAAACGCCGGCCGAATACGGTTTGCACATAGCCTTGGGCTTTGGCCTGCGCCCGGGTGTCGTCCATATAGCGTTTTACGCCGGCAAAACGCGCGAAGTAGCGCTCGATATAGTTTTTAGCGGCGCTGTTGTCGATGCCCAGGTTGCGCGCCAGGCCGTAAGCACTCATGCCGTAAATCAAACCAAAGTTAATCACCTTGGCATAACGGCGCTGCTCGCTGCTGACTTGGTCCAGCGCCAGCCCGAAAACCTCGGCTGCCGTAGCACGGTGCACGTCCAAGCCCTGGTGAAAGGCCTGCAAAAGCGCCGCGTCACCGCTGATATGCGCCATGATGCGCAACTCGATCTGGCTGTAGTCCGCACTGGCGATGACGCTGCCCGCTTGTGCGACGAAGGCTTCGCGCACACGACGGCCCTCGGGCGTACGGATGGGAATGTTTTGCAAATTCGGATCATTGCTGGACAGGCGCCCGGTCACCGCCACCGCTTGCGCGTAATGGGTGTGGACGCGGCCAGTGCGCGGCAGGGCCAGTTGCGCCAACTTGTCGGTGTAGGTGCCCTTGAGCTTGGAGAGGCCCCGGTGTTCCAAAATTTTGGCCGGCAGCGGAAAGTCTTCAGCGAGTTTTTCCAGCACTTCCTCGTCGGTGCTGGGTGCACCGGTGGCGGTTTTCTTGACGACCGGCAAACCCAATTTGACGAAAAATATCTCGCCAATTTGTTTGGGGCTGCTGAGGTTAAAGGCTTGGCCCGCGAGGGCATGGGCCTCGGACTCCAGTTCCCCAATACGCGCGCCCAACTGCTGGCTTTGTGCGGCCAGGGTCGGAGCATCAATTAGCACCCCGTTGCGCTCAATGCGGTACAGGGCTTCGCTGCTGTCAATTTCCAGCTGGTAAATAAATTGCAAACCGGCGTCCATCTGCAAGCGCGGCCACAACGCCTGGTGCACGTCCAGCGTCAAGTCCGCATCCTCGCACGCGTATTGCGCGGCGCGAACGATATCCACTTGGTCAAAGCCGATTTGCTGCGCACCTTTGCCACACAGGTCTTCAAAGCTCAGACCCTTGCGACCCAAATGGCGTTCGGCCAGGCTTTCCAGGCCATGCGGTTTATGTACTTCGAGTACATAGCTTTGCAGCATGGTGTCGTGCACATAGCCACGCACTTCTATGCCGTGGTTGGCAAACACATGGCGGTCGTATTTCACATGCTGCCCCAACTTGGGCTTGCTAGCGTCTTGCAGCCAGGGCTTGAGCAGGGACAGCACTTCTTCGCGGTCTAACTGCGCCGGCGCGTCAGGGTAGCGGTGCGCCAAGGGGATGTAGGCGGCGGCGCCAACGGCAACGCTCAGGCTGATGCCCACAATCTCAGCGCGCAAGGCGTCCAAGGAGGTGGTTTCGGTGTCCAGTGACACTAAATCTGCGGCTGCGATCAGCGCCAGCCAACGCTGCAGCGCGGCCTGGTCCAGAACGGTTTCGTAGTCGGTGGCACGGGCTAGCAAAGACGGCACCGGCTCAGTGCCCTGCGCCTGTGCACTTGTGCTGGCCGCGTGGCTGGGCGCAGCCATGTCGCCAAACAAGTCCGCGCCGCTGGCCTGAGACTTAGCAAGGGCTTTTTCAAGTTGCCCGGCTGTAGTAGCGGCTAGACCCTTGAAGCCAAAGCGCAGGTAAAACGCATGCAAGCCCGCCAGATCCTCTGGGCCACATAGCAAATCAGAAAATTCCGGCAAGGCCGGCAGCCAATCCAAGAGATCGCAATCGGTTTTGATGGTAAGCAACTGGCGCGCCGTTGGCAGCCAGTCCAGCGCGCTGCGCAGGTTCTCGCCGACCACGCCTTTGATCGCGGCCGCGTTATCGATCACGCCTTGCAAGCTGCCGTATTCCTGCAGCCATTTCACTGCGGTTTTGGGCCCGACCTTGCTCACGCCGGGCACGTTGTCCACGGTATCGCCGACCAGGTTTTGGTAGTCCAGCATCAAATGCGCAGGCACGCCGAACTCTTCCAACACACCGGCCACATCGCGGCGCTTGCCGTTCATGGTGTCGATGATGGTGATGCGTTCATTGACCAATTGCGCCAGGTCTTTATCGCCGCTGCTGACCACCACATCCATGCCGCGTGCCGCGGCCAGCACCGCCAAGGTGCCAATCACGTCGTCGGCCTCGACGCCGGGCACATCGAGCACTTGCATGCCCAAAAGGCGCACCATTTCGTGGATAGGCTCAATTTGCGCACGCAAATCGTCGGGCATAGATGCTCGCTGCGCTTTGTAGGCGGGGTAGATTGCGTCCCGAAAGGTCGGCCCCTTGGCGTCAAACACGCAGGCCACATAGGCGGCGGGCACTTCTTTGCGCAAGGCCTGCATCATGTTGACCATACCGCGCAGAGCGCCGGTGGGGGTACTTGCCGGATCACCGGGCACGGCGCGCAGATCGGGCATGGCATGAAAAGCCCGGTACAGGTAACTGGACCCGTCAATCAGCAGCAAAGCGGGCTTGGGAGCGTTAGAAGTGGGGTGCATAACGCCATTTTGCCTGTGGGCATGGAGCCCAAAGAGCCCCGCCTACAATCGCGCCCGGTACCAAAGGGGGTCTGCGCCTGCCTTGGTGTCCGCAAAGTCCGCACTGCCTTTGGGCGATGCGCCCCTTATTCAGGTTTGCTTCATGGCGGTTTACACCCAAGTTTCCTTCGACCAGGCCCATGCCTTTTTCCACACCCTGGGCTTGGGGCCGCTGACCCGTCTGCAGGGTTGCGCCGGCGGCATCGAAAACACCAATTACTTTGCTGATGCCGCGCAAGCGCGGTATGTGCTCACCTTGTTTGAACGCCTAAGCGCCGAGCAATTGCCCTATTACCTGCGCCTGATGCGCCACTTAGCGCAGCACGGCATTCCCGTGCCCGATCCGGCGGCGGACGCGCAAGGCCAATTGCTGCACAGCCTGCAGGGCAGGCCCAGTTGTGTGGTGAGTTTGCTGTCCGGCAAAAGCGAATTGCAACCCGGCACCGACCATTGCGCCCAAGTAGGCGCCATGCTGGCACGCATGCATTTAGCCGGGCGCAGCTTTGAGATGCAGCAGCCCAATTTGCGCGGCTTAGGCTGGTGGCAGCGCACCGTGCCCGAAGTGCTGCCCTTTGTCACGCCAGCGCAAGGCGCCTTATTGCAAAGCGAGTTGCAGACGCAAGAAGCCCTGGCGCAGAGCGCAGATTACGCGGCCTTGCCACGCGGGCCTATACATGCCGACCTGTTTCGCGACAACGTCATGTTTGCGCCCGACGCCCAGGGCCGCGCCCAACTCACGGGCTTTTTTGATTTCTACTTCGCCGGTAATGACGCCTGGGTGTTTGATCTGGCCATCTGCCTGAACGACTGGTGTGTGGACACTTCCAACGGTGTGGCCGATAGGGCCCGCACCGACGCCTTTGTGCAGGCTTATACCGGTGTGCGGCCCTTGGAAGCGGCGGAACTGGCCGTATTGGCCAGCATGCTGCGCGCGGCGGCCTTGCGTTTTTGGCTCTCGCGTTTATGGGACTTGCACCTGCCGCGCCAAGCCGCCATGCTCCAAGCCCACGACCCGGCTGCCTTTGAGCGCATACTGCGTGAACGAATAGCCAACCCACTTAGCTGGCCCGCGCCACTTTAGCGCCACCAGCCCCACTGCATGAAACTTCATATCGTTCCCGCTCGCCAAGGCATCCTCTGGGTCAAACTGGGCATGCGCACTTTTTTCCGCCAGCCGTTGGCACTCACCGGCCTGTTCTTTATTTTTATGGCGGCCATGTCGGTCATCTCTATGGTGCCTCTTATTGGCAATGTACTGGCCCTGGCCCTGCTGCCGGGCGCTACCCTGGGCTTGATGGTGGCCACGCAGGAAGCGCTTAAAGGCCAGTTCCCCATGCCCAGTGTTTTACTTGCGGGATTTCGTGCCGGGCGCGCGCAGTTGCGCGCCATGCTGATTCTGGGCGCGTTGTATGCGCTGGGTTTTGTCGGTGTTCTGGGCCTGTCCGCACTGGCCGATGGCGGCATGTTCGCGCAAATGTATTTGTTTGGCGGCGCGGTGGGCAGCGAGGTCTTCCAAGATCCGGCGTTTGAAACTGCCGCGATGGTGGCCCTGCTGTTTTATCTGCCTTTGTCCTTGCTGTTTTGGTTCGCGCCGGCACTGGTCTATTGGAATAACGTCAGTCCGACGAAAAGCCTGTTCTTTAGCATGGTCGCCTGCATGCGCAACATCGGGGCGTTCACGGTCTATAGCTTGGTGTGGATGCTGGCCTTTATGGTCATCGGACTGGGCGTGGTGCTGGTGGCCGGCTTGTCCGGCAGCCAAGAGGCTGTGGGCCTGGTGCTCTATCCCTCAGCGATGGTGATGGCAGCCATGTTTTTCAGCTCGATCTACTTCACCTACGCCGACAGTTTCAGCATCCCCAGCGTGCACTTGGCCTGAATCGCTCTTGGGTGCTTGGCGGGCGGCACTGCACAGGCGGGCATTTAAAGCTGACCGCTTATTGCAAAACCCCCAAGGCTTTGCTAAGTTGGTAGAGGCCAAACACCAGTAAAGCGATGGCTGACACGCCCAGCATCGTGTGTTTGATACCTTCGCCAAAGCGCGCCGCCAGCCCGAACACCAAGACAATCGCGGCCAAAGCGCCCACCAGCGTAAGGTAAAAACCCCCGAGAAAGGACAGTCCATACACCGGCGACTCGCGCCAACCCGCCACAAGAATCGGACCGGTCACCAGGGTCCAAAAAATATACGGTCCGGGGCTGAGCATATTCATCACTACCGCTTTGCCCATCGGCCGGCCCGCTTGCACCTCCAGCACACCGGGCACCGGGGGCGCACGCCAGGCGCGCAAAGCGCCCCAGGCCAGGTACAAGATGAAAACGCCGCTGACGCCATACAAGACCTGCTCCATCCACACCGGCACTTGCGAGAGCACCAGCAAGCACAGGGCGATGATGGGCCCGTCACTGAGCAAGGGTGCCAGCGCCGAGGGCAAAGTGCGGCGCCAGCCCTGGCTGATGGATTGCGATATCAGGTAGGTTTGAAACGGCCCCGGCTGCGAAGCCGCCGCAAAGCCGAATCCTATTCCCTGAAGCACATATATCCACATCGGGGCATTCTAGGTCGCAGGTGCACCACTTATTGCGCTGGGTCAGGTCACCCGCTGCGCTATGCGTCTACCCGCGCACTAAAATTGCCCTCACGCGAGCCGGTCTTACCAAAAGACAGGCCCACGGGCTCAGGAATGGCAGACCCGGAAAGAACTACAAGATGCAAGCATCAACGTTGGAAAAAGCAAAGCGCCCTTGCGGGCAATCAATGCACCGCGCCTTGCAGGCCGGTTTGCTGCTCTTGCTTGCACTGGTCGGCGAGGCCGCGCTGGCACAGGCCGCGCGCCCGATACAAATTTGGCCCACTATCCCCTTTGTGCGTGGCAAAGACTTGTGCCAGTACCAGGAAAACTACGCCAAAACCAAGAACGAGCAGTCCAAGGACATGCTGCAAAACGTGGTCGCGCTGATCCGCGAAGGCGCGAAAGAGGCGCTCGCTTTTGGCATTGTGCAAGCCATGGATGACATGGAAAACGCCAACCGTGCGCAGGCCAATGCAGGCCTGGGTATGGACGTGCTACTGGAAGGTAGCTTTAAAGCCACTTTGGACGCTTACTACCGAGACCTGCAACCGGGTCAGCGCAAGATTGCGTTTTTTAACCCCATGCCCTTGACCCAATTGGTACGCGGCCTGCGCGACCAAAAGCGCCAGGGCTATTTAGATGAGAAACTGGTGCGCGATCTGTATGGTATTTTTTGGGGCACCTACTCGTTTGCGCAAGACTGCAATGGCCAGGTGCTGGTGACCATGCATTTGGAAGGCAAAGACGGCACCACGTGCAGCTTTCAGGGCCAAGGCTTTCCACAATCGGTAATGCAAAGCGTGGCCGGGCAGGTGTTTGACTATTTTCAGAAAACTAAATTCCCGTCCAAAGTAGTGGTCGGCAACCGGAGCCTGGAATTGCTAGGGGCGCCTGGCATGCCAGTGGCCCACACCGCCGGCCCTGCAGCGGCTGAGCGCGCTTGCAGCAATAGGAATGCGCGCCTGCCTACGGTGGCTGAACTGGAGTATTTGGCAGCATTGGGCGATTACAACGGTGGCGTGAGCCTGCGCAGCGACGTCTGGGCGCTGCCCGGCGGTATGGTCTATGCGCCAGACCTGCCCAACCCTTCGCCCGTGCGCAGCGCCGACGAAGTGCGCGGACCGGATTTACATTTTTACTGCGTGCGCTGAACGGGCTGCGGCAAGACACCGCTGCATTGACTGCGGGTTAGGCGTGGCCTTGCGCTTCAAGCTTGGTTTGGCAAGCCATGCAATGCGGGGTTTCAGGCATGGCGTCCAGACGGGCCTCCAAAATTGCATCGCCGCAAAGCGTACAAAAGCCATAGCTGCCCTGGTGCAGGCGCTTAAGGGCAGCGCCGACTTCGTGCATGCGGGCAATCTCGCGCTCCCCAATGCAAAAGTCCAAATCGCGCTGGGTGATGCTCTGGGCGTGCGAGTCGCCCGGTCCGGGCAAGGAGTCAGCTGCCACTTCGGCCCGCGTGCGCTCGCCACCGCGCTGATCGCTGACCAAGCGCAACAAATCGGCCAGCATGTTTTCAAGGCGCTCAAGGTGCACCATGGCGTGGTGGTGCTGCATGGATGAGATAGTGTGGGTCATGGGTGCATCATGCAAGCGCACCGAATAATTCCCTTTGACAATGATCAAAGATTCGGCAGCTTCATGGTTCACCGCCGCAGACTGCCACGCACTACTCCACCGGCGTCAACTTGGCCACGCTTAAAGCAAGCCACTTCGTGCCGTGGCGGGGGAAGCTGATTTGGGCGCGGGCGTCGGCGCCCTCGCCTTCCAGGGTTAGGACTTTGCCTTCGCCGAACTTGTTGTGGAATACCTGCAAGCCCACGCGCAGGCCATGGCCGGGGACGGTTTTGCGGGCGACCGGCGGGCCGGCGTCATAAGTTTCCGTGCGCAAACTGCTGGTCGGCGCCTGCCAGGACGGCGTGCTGCTACCCGTCCAGGGGGGGCGCGCGGGCGCGCGCTTGGGGGTCAGGAACTTGAGGCTGCCCTCTGGCAACTCGTCAAAAAAACGGCTTTTCAGGTTGTAGCGCGTCTGGCCGTGCAGCATGCGGGTTTGCGAATGGCTGAGGTAGAGACGATCGCGCGCGCGGGTGATGGCGACGTACATCAGGCGTCGCTCTTCTTCTAGCCCGTCGCGGTCGCTCATGGCGTTTTCATGCGGGAACAGCCCCTCTTCCATGCCGGTGATGAACACGCAATCAAACTCCAGGCCTTTGGCGGCGTGCACCGTCATCAGTTGCACCGCGTCCTGCCCGGCCTGGGCCATGTTGTCACCCGCTTCTAAAGCGGCATGGGCTAAAAAGGCGGTCAGTGGCGACAAAGTTTCGCCGGTATCGCCAAATTCGGGCTCGTCGGGGGCGAGCGTGTCGATGGGCGCTTGCTGCGCCTGCAGAGCGACCTCGTCCGTAACCGGCGCTGCGCCAGCGGCCCCGCTCCGCGCCGCTTCTTGGCGGCCAAAACCTTCCAAGCGCACAAAGCTTTCGGCGGCGTTGACGAGTTCTTCCAAGTTTTCGATGCGGTCTTCGCCTTCGCGATCCTGGCGGTAATGGGCCAGCAGACCACTTTCCTCCAGCATGGTGGCCACAATATCGCGCAG
>CAMBFO010000065.1 GCA_945865675.1 Comamonas sp. lk | reverse complement strand
GGAAGGCGTCGCGTTTGTAGCGTGTCGGCCATGGCCCAGAGCTTGATGGGACATTGACGCCCTGCAAGGATGATATTCGCATCCACGCGAGGGTAGTGAACCCCTTCTTGCGTTTGCTGAACATCCTTTAGCAAAGGCAGGCATTCCTCAAGGAGCAAGGAGCGCTCAAGTCTCAATTGCTGACGATGCCTGACCATAAGCCAAGCTAGCGCGCCCATTGCGACTACAAGAAATGCCCAAACCCCATAAATTTCAAAAGATGGCACAGGCTAATTTTTGCTTAGTGGGCATAAACAAACACCAGGGCCTACCATCAACGCCTACAGTTTCAATAGCCGATGGGGCGCGGCCAATTCATGGTGAACTGATCTCCGCGGCGGACATACTTATATCGATGCAGTACGAACCATGCGGAAATAATGATGAAGAAGGCCATGATGGCCAACAAATTGCGCCCATAGCCAAGGAAAACTGCTACAAAAGTGATTGCGCACAAGGCGGCCAAGGTCAGTGTTGGGATTGGATGAAAGGGATGCACATACCCTCGCTCAATGCTTCCTAAGGGCCACATGCGCCGAAACCGGATCATGTTGATAGGCATAAAAGTGTAGCCCAACAGTCCGGCCAAAATAGAGAAGGTCACGATCTGGTTGAGCATGATCTGCCCTTGAATCTGGGTGTACCCTGTCAGAGCAAAAGCACAGGCTATCGGTACCAGAAAGACAATCGCGCGGTATGGCGTGTGGTAGCGTGGATGCACTGCACCAAACCAGGCTGGCAGGTAGCGATCCCGTCCCATAGAAAACCAAGCGCGCGAGGCGTCGTTGATACACCCATTGGCAGAGGCCATTGCCGCGAAGGCCGAGCCCACCCACATGAGTACCTGCAGACTCCAATTGCCCGTAAGTTTGCCTGCGTCATACATAGGCGTTGCGGCGATACCCAGGTATTCCCAGGGTATCAAGCCTGTACACACGTACCATGTAATGACGGCGGCGATCACCAGCGTCAACATGCCGGTCATCGTGCCAAGCGGAATAGCACGACCGGGGGAACGAACTTCCTCTGCTGACTGGCAAGTTCCTTCGATGCCCAAGTAGTACCACATTCCAAACTGGAGACTTGCCAGTACGCCAAGCCATCCGTAGGGTAGGGTTTCATTGGAGAAAAAAACCTTGTGTTGAAGGAGCTGGGTTCCTGACCATGGGCCTACGTGGAAAAGGAGAAGCAAAATCGCTAAAAAAGCAAAGCCGGTGATCACTATGTTTACGGAGAGCGTCATGAAGACGCCACGGTAATTCAACAAGGCCAGGATCAATATGGAAAGCGTGACAAACGGGCGGGCCAATTGCTCTGCCTGTTCTGGAGAGGCACCGCCAAAGTCTGCTGCCAAAGACTTTATCAGATCGCCGACCACAATAGCGTCAGCCGCTTCCAGCATCGTGTAGGCCAATACCAAATACAAACCCACGTTAAAGGCCATCAATGGCCCGACGATATGCTTGGCTTGGGTGTATTGCCCACCGGCAGCGGCCACCGTAGAGGTCACCTCAGAGTCGATCATGGCTACACAGGTGTATAGCAGGCCGCTCACAAAACACGCTACCAACGCCGCCCATGGACCACCGTTGTCAATCGTGAAGTTCCATCCCATAAACTCCCCGACCAAAACGATTCCCACTCCCAGCGCCCATACGTGCGCTGGACCCAGTACACGGCGCAGTCCGATATGGGGCACATTCGATGTAGATGTTGACATGGTTTTATCCTTTTACGTGATCATGACTTTGGACGATCGCACCTATTCCTGGCCTTCACGGGAACTGGTCAAGTAGTCCTCCGGATATTCCTTGCCAACTTTCAACAGATCAGCCACCATCCATATCGCAATGAGCGCTGAGAGTACCCAAGCGCCGTTGGACAAAATTTCCCAAAAGTTCATGATGACTCCTTTGATTGCGTGCCGGTCGGCGAACCGAACCGTTCGTTGATCACTTCGCGCAGTTCTTTGTCGGATGCGCGCACCAAGAAAACAAAATATCCAATCACCACAATGGCCGTGAGAATTAGCATGAACCAGTCGATTTCGTAGGACTTGGCCGCGATGGCCGCCTTACGCTCAGCTACTTTGGCATCGTCCCAACCCAGTGCCGTAAATCGTTCGGTTTTTAGTTTTTGTTGTTCCGGCGTCAGTCCGTCGCCGGTGGGCGCGGCGGCAACTGCGGCCGCTGGCGCTGCGTTTATGCTGGCCTCAGCGGCTGGCGCAGGTGCCTCGGCTACCGCAGCAGTTTGGGCAGCGGGTTCGGGTGTTGGCGCAGCACTCAAAACAGTCAGGTACAGGCACACGAGTAGCGTTGCTGCTACCAAAGCGACCACGAACAGACTGTCAAATAATTGGCCCGCAGAACTTTGCTCGGGGGGGCGGTATGGGGATGGTGACGCCATAAATTTCCTCCTGGTTAATTTGTGTGATGCTGCTTGTTCGAAACCGCGATGGCATCGAGGTGCTCAATGTCTTGGCGGTAAATGTGGTCCTTGGCGTGCTCGTAATGTTTAACCATCGCAATAATGGATGCTGTGTTGAAAACACAGAGGGCGAAGGCGCTGAGGTAGACCAGTCCCATGAGCTTGCCTGGCGGACCTAGAGCCGCGACCTGATCTACTACGAACCAGACGGCAAGCCAAGCCCCTATCAACAAAACGTAGGCAAATAGGCGGTCATTGCGGAACATTGTGTCAATACGTTCACGCATGCTGTTTTCTGCATTCATAGGAATTTCTCCAAAGATTTTTTGAAAGAGCAAATTCAGTTTGCAACTATGTTTCCTATAGATAAATGGGTGAATACCCTTAGTTGGGAGCGTATGCAGCCTTGAAACTGCCTTTTTGAAGGCAGCCGATGGCATTCGAGATCCCAAATCCGCAAGGGTGGATGCAATCTCGGCTGTTTAAATTCACAGCCCTACCCGTGCACGGCCTAGTGAGGGTGTGGATGCCGCCAAGGAGTCGATTGCTCCTAAGGGGGCAAAGCTATACTGAATCGAAGTAAAGAAAATTCGCCTGGAATTTATGACAAACAGCCCATCGTTAGAAGTGTTTCTCGGTAAGGCCATCCGCGAAAAAAGATTGGGTCACGGCCTGACGATTGCGGACGTTTCCGAGCGAGCCGGTATCAGCCGTGGCATGCTCTCAAAGATAGAAAACGCTCAGACCGCGACCAGCCTCGACACACTGCAGCGCATAGCGTCGGCGCTAGGGGTTTCACTGTCGATGCTGTTTAGAGATTTTGGAATTGAGGGCGGCTCAGCCCAACACGTGCGCAATGGCCAGGGCATGCAAGTCGTGCGCCGCGGTACCAAGAATGGGCATACCTACCATTTGCTGGCCTATGACCAAGGTCCGACCAAGACCTTTGAACCGTTTTTGATCACTATCGATAACCAAAGCGAAGTATTCCCGGACTTTGAACATCCTGGGACAGAATTCATTTACATGCTGGAAGGGCGGATGGACTACCGCCATGGCGAGCAAATTTACACGCTAGTGCCTGGCGATTCGCTGACGTTCCGGGGCGAAATTCCTCACGGACCCGGCATTTTGCATGAGGTTCCGATCCGCTTCGTCACAGTGATCGTGTACCCGATCCGAGGAGATATTGAATAGTTTTTCCGAAGTTTTTGTTTATTCCAGAGAATAATAGTTGCATTCAAAGAATTTCCAATGCATACTCTCTCTTAGAACTTTAGAGAATTTTCATGCCTTGGAGACTACTCAAATTTGCCCTGTCGGACCGACATCCCGAGCCGCGGATGTTTACACCGCATGCGCAACTCAAGTCCAGCTACGACGTAGTCATCATCGGCGCAGGGGGTCACGGCCTGGCTAGCGCCTACTACCTGGCGCGCGACCATGGTATTACCAATGTGGCAGTCATCGAGCAAGGCTACATTGGCGGCGGAAACACCGGGCGCAATACCACCATCATCCGTTCCAACTACCTCACGCCCGAAGGCGTGAAGTTTTATGACGAATCGGTGCGCTTGTGGCAAGACCTCTCCACCGACTTTGACCTGAACCTGTTTTATTCCACGCGCGGGCATTTCACCCTGGCGCACACCGATGCCTCGATGCGCACCATGCGCTGGCGGGCCGAAGTCAACAAGCACTACGGCATCGATTCCGAGTTGGTCTACCCGGACTTCATCCAAAAAGCGGTGCCATCCATGGACATGAGCTGCGCCGGACACGCTCCCATCTTGGGTGCGCTGTACCACGCGCCCGGTGCCATTGCGCGGCACGACGCGGTAGCCTGGGGTTACGGTCGTGGAGCCGATATGCGCGGGGTCGAGATCCACCAGCAAACCCGCGTGCTCGACATCCTGACCCAGGGCGGTCGGGTCACCGGCGTAAAGACCTCGCGTGGCGATATCGCCTGTGGCAAGGTGCTTTGCGCCGTAGCTGGCTCCACGCCGCGGATCCTGAAAATGCTGGGCTTGCGTAGCCCCATTTACATCCACCCCCTGCAAGCCATGGTCAGCGAACCCATGAAGCAGTGGCTCGATCCGATTCTGGTCTCGGGCAGCTTACACGTCTATATCAGCCAGACCGCGCGCGGCGAATTGGTCATGGGCGCATCCCTCGATCCCTACGAGCTGCATTCCACCCGCTCGACGCTGGACTTCACCGAGAGCCTGAGCGCCCACATGGTGGAGATGCTGCCTCAGTTGTCGCAAGCCAAAATCGTACGCCAGTGGGCGGGGATGGCCGATATGACGCCCGACTTCGCGCCCATCATGGGCAAGACGCCGGTGGAAGGCTTTTATCTGGATGCCGGATGGGGAACCTGGGGCTTCAAGGCCACGCCGGTTTCCGGCAAAACCATGTCCTACACCGTGGCCAATGACCGGGCGCATCCACTGATTGAAGGCTTTGCTTTTGACCGTTTCGAGCGCTACGCGCTCACCGGCGAAAAAGGCGCGGCCTCGGTCGGACATTGAAGCAGCCCGCAGGCACATACCAGACCCACGCACCATGAAAATCATGACCTGTCCCATCAACGGCCCGCGCCTGATTTCGGAGTTCGCTTACTGGGGTGAATGCAAAACCATGCCGGAGCCGGCGGGCTGTAGCGACGCGCAATGGGCGGACTATGTGTTCAACAAAAGTGGCGCGCCCGGAGTAAAGCATGAATGGTGGTGCCACACGCCCAGCAATACCTGGTTTATTGCAGTGCGTGACACCATGTCTGATGTGATTGAAAAGACCTTTCTCTATGGCCAGCAGTAATTCCATGCGCTTACCTGCGCAGCCCGGCGAGTGGTTGGACCGCCGCGCAGTCCTGCCCTTTCGCTTTGAAGGGCGTAGCTACAGCGGTTTTGCCGGTGACAGTATCAGCGCCGCCCTGTGGGCCGCGGGGCAGCACACGCTGGGCCGCTCCTTCAAATACCACCGCCCACGCGGCGTGTTGACACTGGCCAACCATGACATCAATGTGATGCTGCAGACGCCCCAGGCCATGAACATCCGCGGCGACGTGGAGGCGCTGCGCGCGGGCATGGAGTTGGTCGCGGTTAACACCGCCGGGGGCGTGGAGAACGACCGCAACCGCTTCATGGGCTTGCTGGCGCGTTTTCTACCGGTAGGCTTTTACTACAAAGCTTTCCACACCAAGATGCTGTTCCCCTTATGGGAGCGGGTGATCCGCGAATTCTCCGGGCTGGGCAAGCTCGATCTGGCGAAACCGGCCTTGCACACGCCCAAACGCTATGATTTTTGCGATGTGCTGGTGATCGGCGCGGGCGCTTCGGGTTTGCAAGCGGCTTTGCACGCAGCGCGGGCCGGGGCCCAGGTCGTGGTGGTGGACGAGAACGCCCGCAGCGGTGGTAGCGCCAGCTTTCAGCTAGGCGCCGATACCGCGCCACTGGCCGCATTGCGCGAACTGCAAGCTGCGGTGGCAGCGCAGCCGCTCATCCGTCTGCTCACTGACACGGTTGCTGCCGGTTACTACGCGGATCACTGGGTCGCGCTGGTGGACGCGCAGCGCATGACCAAGCTGCGTGCCAAGGCCGTGGTGGTAGCCAGCGGGGCCTTCGAATTGCCTGCGGTATTCCGCCACAATGATATTCCCGGCATCATGACTGCCGGCGCAGCGCAACGCCTGATCAACCGCTATGCGGTGCGCCCCATGCACACTGCGGTGGCGCTGGTGGCCAACAGCGAAGGTTTCACTGCCGTACTCGATGCCTTGCGTGCTGGGGTGAAAGTCGCCGCCGTTGCTGACATGCGCCTGCAAGCGCCGGCCTGTGCCGCACGTGAGGCCGTTTGCGCGGCTGGTGTGCGCGTGCTGGACGGCTGGGCAATTTACGAAGCCCATGCCGGCGACAGCGGGCGCCGGCTCACCGGTGTGACGCTTGCGCCCCTGCTGACCCATGGTGATGCGGATGCAGGCGCTGGCGAACACCTGGCCTGCGACGGCGTGATCATGAGCGTGGGCTACGCCCCTGCCGCCAATTTGCTGTATCAGGCCGGCACGTCCATGGGCTGGTCCGATACCGTGCAGCAGTTTGTACCGGCCACCTTGCCAGCGGGCGTTTTTGCCTGCGGGCGCGTCAACGGTGTGTACGACAGCGCTGCCAAGGCGCTGGACGGCCAGCGCGCCGGCCTGCTGGCCGCAGCCCATTGCGGCTTCGCGAGCAGCCAAGAGCTGCCAGTTGTGCCTGCGCCGCTGCATTGCCCGAGCCACCCCTGGCCCATCGTGGCCCATCCCAAGGGTAAGAACTTTGTCGATTTCGACGAGGACCTGCAACTCAAAGATTTTTACAACGCGGCGCAAGAGGGCTACGACAACATCGAGCTGATGAAGCGCTACACCACCAACGGTATGGGCCCCAGCCAGGGCAAGCACTCCAATATGACGGCACTGCGGGTGCTGGCGCGCATCACTGGCAAAACCCCTATCGAGGTCGGCACTACCACCGCGCGACCGTTCTACCATCCGGTGCCAATTTCCCACCTGGCCGGGCGCGGTTTCACCCCCGAGCGGCACACCCCCATGCGGGCCCTGCATGCGCAAGCCGGTGCGGTCTGGATGGCGGCGGGTATGTGGCAGCGCCCCGAATACTATGCGGTAGCTGGCAGATCGCGCATGCAATGCATACGCGAAGAGGCGATGAATGTGCGCGAAAAAGCGGGCATCATCGACGTGGGCACACTGGGCAAGCTCGAAGTCATCGGCCCGCAAGCCGCCGAATTTCTAGAACGTATCTATATCTCGCGCTACGCCAATCTGGCGGTGGGCATGACCCGCTATGCAGTGATGTGCGACGAATCTGGCGTTGTGATTGATGACGGCGTGGTTGCACGCCTGGGTGAGCAGCATTTTTATTTCACGACCACCACCTCCGGTGCGGCCACGGTGTACCGCGAACTCTCGCGCCTGAACACCCTGTGGCGTATGGACTGCGGCATTGTCAACCACACGGGTGCGTTTGCCGGCGTGAATGTGGCCGGTCCGCAGGCGCGCCAGTTGCTGGCCACGCTGACCAGCGCCGATCTGGACGGTGCAGCCTTTCCCTACCTCGGCGTACGCGCCATAGAGGTTGCCGGGATTGCGGCGCGCGCTATGCGCGTGGGTTTTGTCGGGGAGTGGGGCTATGAGATCCATGTGCCGGCCGAGTACGGCGCTGCGCTGTGGCAGGCCCTGATGCAAGCCGGAGCAAGTCTGGGCATACGCCCCTTCGGCGTGGAGGCACAGCGCCTGTTACGGCTGGAAAAGGGCCACATCATTATTGGCCAGGACACAGATGGCTTGAGCGTGCCGCGCGAAGCGTCTTTGGGCTGGGCGACCAAGTTGGACAAATCGTTTTTCATCGGCCAGCGTAGCCTGCAGGCGATTGCCAAACAGCAGCAAAAGCAGACACTGGTCGGCTTCACACTGGACATTCCCGGCATGGACGCCAGCCAGGACAGCCACCCCGCCATGCCCTCAGAAAGCCATCTGGTCATCGTGGATGGCGCGATCAGCGGGCGTATCACCAGCGTGGCGTTCAGCCCGGCGCTGGGGCAGGTCATCGGCATGGCCTATGTCACACCTGCGCTCAGCGCGGCGGGCACCCGCCTGCCAATACGCCTGACCAGCGGCACTATGGTGGACGCAAAGGTGGTGGCGCTGCCGTTCTACGACGCTGACGGCGCCCGCCAAAAGGAGGCCCGCGCATGAACACCCTGACGCACGCGCCGCGCCGCGCTTCGCCGATCGAGCTGGCGCATCACTGGTGCGCGCAAGCCACCGGCCCAGTCGCGGCCGACCTGACCTTGACCGACCGCTCGTTACAGACGGCCCGCTGGGGCTGCAAAGGCCCTGCAGCGCCACAGTGGCTGGCCGAACACGGCTTGCCCGTGCCGCCTGTGTACAACCGTTACTTGGAGGTGGCGACCGGTGGCCTGGTCGCGCGCCTTGGTGTCACCGAGTTTTTGATTGAAGCTGAGGCCGCCACCTTGGGCCTCCTGCAGGATGCGGCCTTGCCCGCAGGGCGGGTACATGGCTTGTATCCAGTCCTGCGCCAAGACGCAGCCCTGCAACTCGAAGGCCCGGCGCTGCACACCTTGCTGCGCCAAGTCTGCTCGGTCGATTTGCAATCCCGTGAGAACCCGCCGGACGCGGTGTTCTTGACCACCCTGGTGGGCGTCGGTGTAACCCTGCTGTGGCGCGACGACGCCTTGCTGCTTTGGGCCGACGGCACCATGGGCAGTTATTTATGGGACACGCTAGCGGAAGTGGCGCGCGATTGCGGCAGCCTGCGCCTGTGCCCGGCGCCTTGAATTTTTGTCATAAGAACCCCCAACCTTTGCCCAAACCCAAGGAGACACACAATGAATCGAGACGAGGCTAAGAAATTTTTCAAAGACAACAACGTACGCTATGTGCTGGCGCAGTTTGTGGACATCCACGGCGCGGCCAAAGCCAAAGCAGTCCCGGTCTCACATTTTGATGAAGTGCTGGACACCGGCGCTGGCTTTGCCGGGTTTGCGGTCTGGGGCCTGGGCATCCAGCCGCATGGGCCCGATTTCATGGCCCGTGGCGACCTGGGCGCGGTCAGCTTGGTGCCCTGGCAACCCGGTTATGCCCGTATCGTCTGCGACGGCCATGTGCACGGCAAACCCTGGGAGCATGACAGCCGCGTGGTGCTGAAAAAACAGGTGGCCCTGCTCAAGGAGCAAGGCCTGACATTCTTTACCGGGCTGGAGCCTGAGTTTTCGGTCTTGCGCCGTGACGAGCAGGGCAACATCGTGCCCTGCGACGCCAGCGATACCCTGCAAAAACCCTGTTACGACTACAAGGCCCTGTCGCGCACCCGCGAGTACATGGACCGCTTGGTGACGGCGGCCATTGGCTCTGGGCTGGATGTCTACCAGATCGACCATGAAGACGGCAACGGCCAGTTCGAGATCAATTACACCTATGGCGACTGCCTGACCTCGGCCGACCAGTTCATCGGCTTCAAGATGGCAGCGGCCGAGATTGCCAACGACATGGGGCTTATCTGCTCCTTTATGCCCAAGCCCTTTAGCAACCGCCCGGGCAATGGCATGCACATGCACATGTCTATGGGCGATGGCAAGCGCAACCTGTTTGAAGACAAATCTGACAAGCGCGGGCTGGACTTGTCCACTATGGCCTACCACTTTCTGGGCGGTGTGCTCAAGCACGCCAAAGCGCTGACCGCCATTTGCTGCCCCACCGTCAACTCCTACAAGCGGCTGGTGGTTGGGCGTTCGCTCACTGGCGCAACTTGGGCCCCCGCTTATGTGAGCTATGGCAATAACAACCGCTCCTGCATGGTGCGCATCCCGGGCGGACGTTTGGAGCTGCGCGTGCCCGATGGTGGCTGCAACCCTTACCTGGCCGCAGCAGCGGTGATTGCCGCAGGGATGGATGGCATGAAAAACCAGATCGACCCAGGTGACCCGGTCAACGAAAACCTCTATGAGATGAGCCCTGCAGAGCTGCGCAGCCGAGGTATTGAGACGCTGCCGCAAAACCTCAACGAAGCCATCGACGCATTGGAAGCAGACCGCGTCATCATGGATGCACTCGGCCCGGTGGCGCAGACCTTTGTCGATCTCAAGCGCATGGAGTGGGTGGAATACATGCGCCACGTTTCCGACTGGGAAATCAAAACCTACCTCGAATTTTTCTAACCCCTTGCCAAAGGGTTTTGCAAAGGACTGACCATGTGCGGAATTATTGGATTACTGATTAAAAAGCCTGCGCTGCGCAGCGAGCTAGGGCGCTGGATGACGCCCATGCTGATCGGCATGACCGAACGCGGACCGGACTCGGCCGGTTTGGCTGTTTTTAGCGACCCGCTGAGCGACGAGCATGCCCGCAAGATCAGCGTGTACTCGGGTCTGACCGCGCTGGGTTCGGGCTTTGACTGGCAAGCATTGGCTGCAGCGCTGGAGAAACACCAGGGCAGCGTGGTGACAGTGCAGACCAAGGACAACCACGCCATCATCACGGTCACCGGTGACCCGGTGCAGGCACAACATTTCATCAAGGCCTATGACCCGCTGCTGCATTTGCTCTCTTTGGGCCGCAGCATTGATTTGTACAAAGACGTCGGCATGCCCGCTGCCGTGGCACAGCGCTATGACTTTGCGCACATGACGGGCTCACACGTGGTGGGCCACACCCGTATGGCTACCGAGTCGGCAGTGACGCCGGATCGGGCCCATCCGTTTACCGCGGGCCAGGACTTCTGCATGGTGCACAACGGATCGCTGTCCAACCCTTACCAGATCCGGCGGATGCTGGAGCCGCGCGGCATCAAGTTTGACACTGACAACGACACCGAAAGCGCTTGCCGTTTTATCGAATGGCGTATGCGTGAAGGCGACGATCTAAAAACCGCGCTGGAAACTGGCTTTGACGAGCTCGACGGTTTTTATACCCTGCTCATGGGGACCGAGAACCAGCTCGCGCTGATCCGCGACCCCTTTGCATGCAAACCGGCAGTGATAGCCGAGACCGACGACTATGTGGCCATCGCCTCAGAGTTCCGCTCGCTCGCGCACCTGCCCGACATCGACCATGCCTATGTGTTCGAACCCGCACCTCAGGAGATGTATATATGGAAGGCCTAAATTTTGATTTGCGCCAGCAATCGGTGCGAGAACTCAATCAGTACTTGCATAGCGATGCGGGTAAGGCATCGCATGGAACCATTGAGGTCCATCACCCCGACGGCGCACACAGCATCGCCGCTGGGCTTAACGCCCCGGTCAAAGTAGTGGTGCATGGCCACGCCGGTTACTACGCGGCGGGGATGAATATGCATGCCGATATCACGATCGAAGGCAGCGCGGGGACCGGCGTGGCCGAGAACATGATGAGTGGTCGCGTCCACGTCAAGGGCTTTGCCAGCAATAGTGCCGGCGCCTCGGCACATGGGGGTTTGTTGGTGATTGATGGCAATGCAGCCCTGCGCTGCGGAATTTCCCTCAAGGGCGGCAATATTGTGGTGGGTGGCTCCGTGGGCAGCTTTTCTGCCTTTATGGCACAGGCCGGGCGTATGGTGGTGTGTGGCGATGCGGGTGATGGTCTGGGCGACTCTTTATATGAGGCGGTTCTGTATGTCAAAGGCAACATCAAGTCTTTGGGTGCGGACGCACAGTTGGAGCCTATGGGGGCGCAGGATCTGCAGACCGTGACAGATTTGCTCGCACAAGCTGGTATGACCCAACACCGCGCCGCAGATTTCAAACGTGTCGCCAGCAAGCGTGAGCTCTACCACTGGAACGCCGACGCCAATCAGGAATACTAGAAAGAATGCTATGGAACAAAAGATGAATTTTTTTAAGTCCGCCTCGCACGAAGAGTCCTGGGGCTATGACGCCAAAATGTTGCAGTACATCCGCAACGCTGCGGCGCATGGCCTGTACGAGATCCGCGGATTGGGTGCCAAGCGCCAGCTTCCCCATTTTGATGACCTCTTATTCTTAGCAGCATCACTCTCGCGTTATCCCCTGGAGGGCTATCGCGAGCGCTGTACTACCAAGACCGTGCTGGGCACACGCTTTGCAAAAAAGCCCATCGAGTTAGACATACCGATCACCATCGCTGGCATGAGTTTTGGTGCCTTGTCCGCCAATGTCAAAGAATCGCTGGGTCGCGCGGCCACTGAAATGGGTACTTCCACCACCACGGGCGACGGTGGCATGACCAAAGAGGAACGGGATTCTTCGAAAACCTTGGTGTACCAGTGTTTGCCTTCTCGCTATGGCTTTAACCCTGACGACGTGCGGCGTGCGGATGCGATCGAGGTGGTCATCGGCCAAGGTGCCAAACCTGGAGGCGGGGGCATGTTGTTAGGCCAGAAAGTCAATCCGCGCGTGGCCAAGATGCGTACCCTGCCTGAGGGTGTTGACCAGCGATCGGCCTGTCGACAACCGGATTGGACGGGTCCCGATGACCTGACCATCAAGATCAATGAATTGCGTGAAATCACCGACTGGGAGAAGCCGATTTACGTGAAGGTCGGCGCGACGCGGGTTTTCAATGACGTCAAACTGGCCGTCCATGCGGGTGCTGATGTGGTGGTGGTCGATGGCATGCAGGGCGGCACCGCGGCAACGCAGACTTGCTTTATCGAGCATGTGGGCATTCCCACGCTGGGTGCCCTGCGCCAGGCGGTGGATGCGCTAGAAGACTTGGACATGGTCGGCAAGGTTCAATTGATCATTTCTGGCGGTATCCGTACTGGTGCCGATGTGGCCAAAGCTTTGGCCATGGGCGCAGATGCCGTGGCATTGGGGCAGGGCGTATTAGTGGCTTTGGGTTGCAACTCACCAAGTTATATGCAAGATGGGGAGCACATGAGTGCGCTGGCCGAGTACGAGGCGCTGGGCACCGCGCCCGGCTATTGCCACCATTGCCATACCGGGAAATGCCCGGTGGGCGTGACCACCCAGGACGCCATCTTGGAACAGCGTTTGCAGCCCGATGTCGGCGCCAAACGACTGCGCAACTATCTTAAGACGCTCAATATGGAGTTAACCACGATTGCGCGCGCCTGCGGCAAGCAAAACGTGCATCACTTAGAGCGCGAGGACTTGGTGGCGCTCACGGTGGAGGCAGCAGCCATGGCGCGTTTGCCCTTGGCAGGAACCAACTGGATTCCTGGCCACGACGGTAGGTTTTGAGTACGAACGTGTGACCGCGACCATCATTGACGGAAAAGCCGTCGCAAAAGTCCTGCGCAAAAAATATGCGCAGGAGGTTGCTGAACTCAGTGCGGCCGGCGTAGCGCCCGGTTTGGCGGTGATCCTGGTGGGTGACAACCCCGCCTCGCGCCTGTATGTCGGCAATAAAACGCGTGCCTGCCAGGAATGCGGGGTACGCTCCCATTTGCAAGTTTTTCCGTCAGATGTGCCGGAATTTGATGTGCTGCAGTCGATCGGGAAACTCAATCAGCATCCCGAAATTGATGGCATCTTGGTCCAGTTGCCCCTGCCTGCCCATATCGACTTGCGCAAGGTCTTGGCTGCTATTGACGTTGACAAAGACGTCGATGGTTTTCACCTGTACAACGTTGGCGCGCTGGTCGTTGGCAACACCATCTTCCCGCCCTGCACACCCTTTGGCGTGCAATTGCTTCTGGACAGCGCGGGCATCGAGGTGGAGGGAAAGAATGCAGTGATCGTCGGGGCCAGCAACATCGTTGGCAAGCCCATGGCGCTGATGCTGCTCCAACGCGAAGCTACCGTGACCGTATGCCATGCAAAAACCCGAGACCTGGCGCAGCACACCATCTTGGCCGATATTCTGATTGTGGCCGCTGGCAGACCCGGCCTTATCACCGCCCCGATGGTGCGTCAAGGCGCCTGCGTGATTGATGTGGGAATCAACAAACTTCCCGATGGCACAACGGTGGGTGACGTGGACTTCGACTCGGTCAAGGAGCGTGCGGGCTGGATCACCCCAGTACCCGGAGGCGTAGGGCCGATGACGGTGACTATGCTCATTGCCAATACCATCCGCTCGGCGCGTCGGCGGGCAGCGCAAAAAACTTACCTTGCCGACGATTCCTTTTGGCAGGCTTAGCGCCTGCTCAGCTTAGCTGCGCGGCTTGGTTTTCTCGGGGTCGTAATGCGGGAAGCGCACTACCATTGCGGCAAGGCGTTTTTGCTGGCCGTCAAGCTTGCCGATTTCCACGGTGGTGCCGATCTCGGCGTGGTGAATGTCCATGCGCGCCAGCGCAATCGTTTTGCCCAGCAAGGGGGATCGCGTTGCCGAGGTGACCACCCCGACTTGTGCGCGACCGGCGTAAATACCATCGCCATGGCCCACGGCCTGCGCGCTGTCGATGTCCAAGCCTACTAACTTATGGGCTGGATTGTCTTTGCGCCTTTGCAGTGCGGCGCGTCCTATGAAGTCGTCAGTTTTTCCCTTGAGCGGAACGGTAAAGCCAATACCTGCTTCAAACGGATCGCTTTGGGCAGAAAACTCATAGCCCGCAAATATGAGGCCCGCTTCAATACGCACCATGTCCAGGCCGTCCAAGCCCATTGCCGTCAAACCCAGCGGCTGACCCGCACCCCAGACAGCGTCAAACACGGCGCAAGCGTCACGCGGATGGCACCATACTTCATAGCCCAACTCACCCGTGTAGCCGGTACGCGAGACCATGAGCGGCGGGCCACTGGCATCACCTAAGCGACCCACGGTAAATCGGAACCACTCCAGTTCCGCCATTGCCGGCTGGTGTGGTGGTGTCCAGATCACTTGTTTTAGCACTGTGCGGCTGGCCGGGCCCTGGATGGCAATATTGTGCAACTGGTCAGTCGAGTTGCGCACCAGTACTTGCAAGCCCAATGCATTGGCCTGGTCTTGCAGCCACACGCCGCCAAAATCATCCCCGCCTATCCAGCGAAAATTATCTCGCCCTAAACGCAGCAAGGTGCCATCATCGATCATGCCGCCATGCGGGTAGCACATAGCCGAATAGACCACCTGTCCCACGCCGAGTTTTTTAACGTCGCGCGTCAAGCAATGCTGCAATAGCGCTTCGGCGCCGGGTCCGGTAAC
>CAMBFO010000064.1 GCA_945865675.1 Comamonas sp. lk | reverse complement strand
GTTTTCTGGGCGACGAACTGCCGAGCGAAAAATTCAGTAACCAGGCGCTGCTGGCCAAAGCCCTGCGCAATATCCGCAGTGGCGACATTCTCATGGCGCATCTGGGCATCTGGTCGCGCAAAGACGCCTGGGCGCCGGCCGTATTAGAGCCCTTGATCGTCGGTCTGAAGGAGCGGGGGTTTTGCTTTGCCACCTTGCGCAGCCACCCTGATTACTTGGCCTGGATTGCGGCCCATCCACACTAGCAGTTGGATATGGAAACCTTGATTGATCTATTTGCCAATTTGCAGGCCTGGTTGTTCGAAGCCTGCGTCCAGCCTGTGGTGTTTGCTTTGGGCTTTGGCGCGCATCTGGACCTGGCTTTTGGCGCGACTGAATGGCTGCTGGTCGGTCTGCTGGAAATCTGCGTCCTGGTCAGTGTCATCGGCCCTTTGCAACGCTGGCGCCCGGCCGAGCCGGTGATCGATGTTGCCACCATCCGCACCGATATTTTTTACACGCTTTTGCACCGCCTGGGGCTGTTTCGCCTCGCCTTGTTTTTTACCTTAGACCCTATTTTAGACAGCGCCATCGGCGCATTGCGTGTCGGAGGGTTTACCACTTTTCACCTGGACGATATCTGGCCGGCAGTGACGGGCCATGCGCTGGTCAGTTTTGTTTTGTACTTGCTGGTGTTTGATTTTTTCAGCTACTGGTATCACCGCGCCCAGCACCAGTTCCATTGGTGGTGGAAACTGCATGCGCTGCACCATGCGCAGCGCCAGATGACCATGTGGAGCGATAACCGCAACCATCTGTTAGACGACATTTTGCGCGATGTTTTTTTTGTGTTTTTGGCGCTGCTCATCGGCGTGGCGCCGGGTCAGTTTGTGGCCTTGGTGGCATTGATGCAGTTGAGCGAAAACTTGCAACATGCCAATTTGCGCGTTTGGTTTGGCCGCTTTGGTGAACGCCTGTGGGTGAGCCCACGCTTTCACCGCATGCACCATGCGATCGGCATCGGCCATGAAAGCCAGCCGCCAGCTGCAAATGGCGCACCGGCGGTTTTAGGCGGCTGCAACTTTGGTGTATTGCTGCCTTGTTGGGACATGCTTTTTGGTACTGCCGATTTCACCCTGGCCTACCCCGCTACCGGAGTGCGTGACCAGGTGGAGCAGGGACGTGACTACGGCCGGGGCTTCTGGTCGCAACAATGGCGTGGTCTGTTGCGTTTGGTCGGGCGGGCCTGAAGTTTCTCGTTGACAATGCGGCAAGTCAAGGAGATGTCTATGGTTTTGCTGATTTCTTCCTTTTGGCGGGCCGTCTTGTACTGTCTGCATCCCAAGGTCATCCTGTTGTCGCTGCTGCCTTTGCTTTTTGCAATGGGCACTGCCAGTTTGCTGGCCTATTTTTTCTGGCAAAGCGCGCAGGAAGCCTTGCTTGGCATGCTGGATGCGTCGGTGTTTGTTACTACCTTAGCGGCCTGGTTGGCGGCAGTGGGGCTGCCCGCACTCAAGGCCATGCTTGCGCCTTTGATTCTGATTGTGGTGCTGACGCCCTTGGTCGTGGTGTGTACGGTCTTGCTCGTCTCCACCCTGATGACGCCTGGCTTGGTACGTGTAGTGGCCAGCCGCCGCTTTCCTGAACTAGAGCGTCGCCATGGCGCCTCCTTTGTCGCCAGCCTGGGCTGGGCCCTGATTTCCTGTACCTTGGCACTGGCCGCTACCATCTTCACGGCACCGATGTGGATATTGCCGCCACTGGTACTTCTGATTCCACCGGCGATTTGGGCTTGGCTGACTTACCGCGTCATGGCCTTTGATGCGCTGGCAGACCATGCCAGCAGTGCCGAGCGGCAAACCATTTTGGCCAACCACAAAAGTGCGCTGATAAGCATGGGCTTTGTCGTTGGATTTTTAGGCGCCACGCCCAGTCTGCTATGGTCCATGGGGCTGATGGCGATTGCCATGGCTCCGCTGCTCTTGCCCTTGTCTGTGTGGTTGTACACCGTGGTCTTTGTGTTCGCTTCGCTATGGTTTGTCCACTACTGCCTGGCCGCCTTGGAGGCTTTGCGCGCCGAGCACGAGGCCAGTATGTTTGTTCCGACGCGGCCCTTGACGCAGGTCGATCCACTGCCCGCGCACCCCAACTCCCTGGCGCCCGAACTGCCGCCCATTCCCTAAGCGCACATGCACTTTGGCCTCATCATCATCGGCGACGAAATACTCTCAGGCAAACGCAGCGACAAGCACCTGCCTAAAGCCATTGAGATTTTGGGCGCGCGCGGCTTGCAAGTAGCCTATGCGCATTACCTGGGCGACGACCCGCAGCGCATCACCGAAACGCTGGCCGATGCTTTTGGCAGCGGAGATGTGGTTTTTTCTTTCGGCGGCATAGGCGCCACCCCCGATGACCATACCCGCCAATGCGCCGCTAAGGCCCTGGGTGTGCCCCTGCAGCTTCACCTTGGCGCGCGGGAGTTGATCTGGGAGCGCATGCGCGATATTGCCTTGGAAAACGGCCACGCTTTCGAGCCAGACCGTGCGGACAACGTACACCGCTTGGATATGGGCCGCTTTCCCCAGGGGGCTACCCTCATTCCCAACCCGTTTAACAAGATCGCCGGTTTTAGTTGCCAGGGGCAGGGTGCAGGCGCCGTGCATTTTGTGCCTGGTTTTCCGGTCATGGCCTGGCCAATGGTGGAATGGGTCTTGGATACCTATTACCCAGCGTATTTCAGGCGCGACGCGCATGTGGAGTTGTCCGTCATCGTCATGGGTGCCATGGAAGCGACGTTGACGCCACTGATGCAAAGCGTGCAGGACGCGCATCCGGTCAAGGTGTTCAGCTTACCTAGCGTGGACCATCCACAGTACGGCCGGCACATCGAGCTAGGCGTCAAAGGCGCGCCCGATGCGGCCGGCCCGGCCTTTGAAACGCTGAAAAATGGCCTGACAGCCTTCGCAGTGGAGCTAGGCCCCGAATTGGTGCGTAAGTAGGGCTATACGCCGCCTTGCAGTAAAAATGCACTTATTGGGTGCAATAATGCACCTTTAAAGAGCTTCCCCAAAAAGCGCGTATCTCTAAAGCCATTAGGCCGCTCGTCGGACAAGGCAAAATATGGGGCGGAGAAAGCACTTTATGCCGGTTTACCGTCCGCTGGCATAGAAACTGCGAATACCCGCAAACGATCCCCTTTTTACAACCGTGCAACAGGAGTATTTGATGGCCAAGACCGTCGCAGATGTGATGAAGATGGTGAAAGAAAATGAAGTCAAGTTTGTTGACTTTCGCTTCACCGACACCCGTGGTAAAGAGCAGCATGTGACCGTGCCAATCTCGCATTTTGATGAAGACAAATTCACATCCGGCCACGCCTTTGATGGCTCGTCTATCGCTGGGTGGAAGGGCATTGAAGCCTCGGACATGCAACTCATGCCCGATGCCAATACCGCCAACATCGACCCCTTCTTTGAAGAGACCACCCTGTTCATGAGCTGCGACGTGGTCGAGCCCAGCGACGGCAAGGCCTATGACCGCGACCCGCGATCCATCGCCAAGCGCGCTGAGGCTTACCTTAAGGCCTCGGGCATTGGCGATACCGCTTTCTTCGGCCCTGAGCCTGAATTCTTCATTTTTGACGATGTGCGCTGGCACACCGATATGTCAGGCACTTTCTTCAAAATCGACGAAGCCGAAGCACCTTGGAACAGCGGCAAAGTCATGGATGGCGGTAACAAGGGCCACCGCCCCACCGTCAAAGGCGGCTACTTCCCCGTGCCCCCGGTGGACAGCACGCAAGATATGCGCGCTGAAATGTCGCTCATTTTGGAGCAGCTCGGCATACCCGTCGAAGTGTTTCATCACGAAGTGGCAGGAGCCGGTCAAAACGAAATTGGTACCAAGTTCAGCACCCTGGTGCAACGCGCCGACTGGACCCAGATCCTGAAATACGTGGTGCAAAACGTGGCCCACAACTTCGGCAAAACTGCAACCTTTATGCCCAAGCCTATCGTTGGCGATAATGGCTCGGGTATGCATGTGCACCAGTCGATCTGGAAAGACGGCAAGAACCTGTTCGCTGGAGATGGCTACGCGGGTTTATCCGATTTCGCGCTGTACTACATCGGCGGCATCATCAAGCACGCCCGCGCCCTCAACGCCATCACCAACCCCGGTACCAATAGCTACAAGCGACTGGTACCCGGCTATGAGGCGCCGGTCAAATTGGCCTATTCCTCGCGCAACCGCTCGGCATCGATCCGTATCCCCTTTGTAGCCAACCCCAAAGGTCGGCGCATCGAGGCACGCTTCCCCGATCCATTGATGAACCCTTACCTGGGCTTCTCGGCGCTGATGATGGCGGGCTTGGACGGCGTGGAAAACAAAATCCACCCTGGCGAAGCGGCCACCAAAGACCTGTACCACTTGCCGCCAGAAGAGGACGCAATGGTCCCCACCGTGTGCCACAGCCTGGATCAGGCGCTCGATTGCCTCGCTGCCGACCATGCCTTCCTGACCAAGGGCGGCGTGTTCACCCAGAGCATGCTCGAAGCCTATATCGAACTCAAAATGGGCGAAGTGACGCGTCTGCGCCAGGCTACCCATCCTATTGAATTTGATATGTATTATTCGCTGTAATGCCGTCTTCGCGACGCACCGGCCAGGCTTGCAGGCAACTGCCTGCTTGCTTGCCGGTGGTGTTGCAAGGCCTCGCACGAAAAGACGGCTGCGGCCGTCTTTTTTTATTGAGCAGCCTGATGACACAGTTAGTTCCGTTTCCCCGCCTATTTTTAGTGCTTGCTGCGATGGCCGGCACCGGCGTCTATGCGCAAGACCGTATCTACCGTTGCGGCAACGAATACACCAATGTCGTCACCCGCGTCCAGGAAAAGACTTGTACCCTGATCACCATTGGCAATGTGACGGTGGTACCCGCTGATAAAGCATCCGGCACCAAGCTAGCGCGCCCCGCGGTGCGACAGGATGCACCGGCGCAGCGCACGAAAGACATAGAAGCACGCACCATTTTGGAATCCGAGCTGAAAAAGGCGCAAAGCCAACTGGCCGAGCTCAAACAGGAATACCAGGGCGGCGAGCCCGAAAAACTGGGCCCTGAAACGCGCAATTACCAAAAATACCTGGATCGCAAAGCGGAGCTCAAAGCCCGTCTGGATAGGACCGAAGCGGACATCGCCAGCCTGCGCCGCGAAATCGGGCGCTTGCCCGGCGGCTTCGCCAGCACGCCCTAAACCCATGGCAAACACCACGCATTACCAAAGCTTTGATCTGCTGGCCAGCCTGGTGGCCGTGGTACAAGCCGACGCGAAGGTGGTGTTTTCCAATGCGGCACTCGAAGATGCACTGGGCATTTCGCGCCGAGCCATTGTGGGCGCCAGCCTGGCCGATGTGTTTAGCGAACCGACTGCGCTGCGCGATGCACTGGCCGGGGCCTCGCACAATGCGTTTGCCACCTTGCGCTACGACGGTTTTTTGCGCCGCAACGGACAGGACTTGCTGCCGGTGCACGTGATCGTCACCGACGCCGATACCCAGGGGCATTTAGTAGTGGAACTCGTGCCGCAGGAACAGCAAACCCGTCAGGACCGCGAAGAGCGTCTGGCGCAGCAGGCCCTGGCCAACAAAGAGCTGATTCGCAATCTGGCGCACGAGATTAAAAATCCCTTGGGCGGCATACGCGGCGCTGCGCAGTTGCTCGAAATGGAAATCGCCGCCAGCGGCCTGAGCGAATACACCCAAGTCATTATTCGCGAAGCTGATCGCCTCCAAACCCTGGTTGACCGCTTGCTGGCGCCACACCGGCGCCCGCATATGGTGGGTGATGTCAATATCCACGAGGTGTGTGAACGGGTGCGCTCCCTCATCGTGGCCGAGTTTCCCAAGGGCTTGCGCGTAGTGCGCGATTACGATGTGTCGATCCCCGAATTTCGTGGCGACGTGGAGCAACTTATCCAGACCGTGCTCAATATTGCACACAACGCCTGCCAGGCGCTGGCCGAGCGCATGACCCAGGGCGACGCGCAACTGACTTTTTGCACCCGGATTGCACGGCAGGTCACTTTCGGAAAAATGCGCTACCGGCTGGCACTGGAATTGCATGTCATCGACAACGGACCGGGCGTACCCGATTCGATCAAGGACCGCATCTTTTACCCCTTGGTTTCGGGCAGAGACGGTGGCTCCGGCCTGGGGCTGACATTGGCGCAAACCTTTGTCCAGCAGCACCATGGCCAGATCGAGGTCGATAGCCAGCCTGGCCGTACAGATTTCAAAATTTTGATCCCCTTACCTTAGTTGGAAACAGCGTAGAAAGCACAGCGATGAAGCCGATTTGGATCGTAGATGATGACCAGTCCATACGCTTTGTACTGGAAAAGGCCTTGTTACGCGAGCAACTGCCCACGCGCAGTTTTTCCAATCCTCGTGACGTGCTGGCCGCACTCAGCAGCGATGATGAAGTGCCGCAAATTTTGGTCAGCGACATCCGTATGCCGGGCGGATCGGGCCTGGATTTGCTGGAAAAAGTCAAGGCCAAACACCCGGGCCTGCCGGTCATTATCATGACCGCTTTTTCCGACCTCGATAGCGCCGTCAGCGCATTTCAAGGGGGTGCATTTGAATACCTGCCCAAGCCCTTTGACCTGCCTAAAGCCATCGAACTCATACGCCGTGCGGTGCAAGAAAGCCAGCGTGAAGAGTTTGCCGAAGAGCGCATGGCTGATACGCCCGAAATGCTGGGCCAGGCGCCGGCCATGCAGGATGTTTTTCGCGCAATTGGCCGCTTAAGCCAAAGCAATGTCACGGTCATGATTACCGGCGAATCGGGCTCGGGCAAAGAGCTGGTGGCCCGTGCCTTGCACAAGCATTCGCCGCGTGCCAACGGCCCTTTTGTGGCGATCAACACGGCAGCCATTCCCAAAGAACTGTTAGAGAGTGAGCTCTTTGGCCACGAGCGCGGCGCCTTTACGGGAGCGCAGGCGCAGCGGCGCGGACGCTTTGAGCAGGCCGATGCAGGCACTTTGTTTCTAGACGAAATCGGCGATATGCCTTTTGAACTGCAAACCCGGCTGTTGCGCGTACTCAGCGACGGCCATTTCTACCGCGTGGGCGGCCACAGCGCCATCAAAGCCAATGTGCGTGTCATCGCTGCTACGCACCAGGACTTGGAACTGCGCGTGCAGCACGGCGCGTTTCGCGAGGATTTGTTCCACCGCCTGAACGTCATTCGCCTGCGCTTGCCTGCGCTGCGCGAGCGCCGCGAGGACATTCCCGCGCTTACGCGCCATTTTTTGCAGCACAGCGCCAAGCAACTCGGTGTCGAACCCAAACGCATCGCTGACAGTGCCTTAGCGGCTATCGAAGACTTTGCCTTCCCGGGCAATGTGCGCCAACTGGAAAACGTGTGCCACTGGCTGACGGTGATGGCACCGGCCCAAGTGATAGAACCCAAAGACCTGCCGCCTGAATTTGGTGTGTTCAAGCACCAGAGCGTGGCCCAGGCTCTATCGGAGAGTGCATCCGATGGCACCCCCATGATGCGCAGCAACGGCCACTTTGAGTCCTCCAACCCAAGGCCGGTGTTAGCTATGGATAGCAACACGGCGTCGGAGGATTCGATGGTTTGGCCATCGCTCGAAACGCTTAGCCGCACGGATGCTTCGCCGCCGCCTTTAACTGGTTGGGAAGTCGAACTCGAAGACGAGGCGCTAACCCTGCTGCGCACCGGCCATGTCGAGGTGTGGGACACGCTGACCCGCCGCTTTGAGGCGCGCATGATTCAGGCTGCGCTGACCACTACGCGCGGCCGGCGTATTGAAGCAGCCACCAAACTGGGTATCGGCCGCAATACGATCACCCGCAAAATCCAGGAACTGGGCCTGGACAAAAAGCTGGCGCTGTCCCCCGAAGAATAAGCAGCCAACTGGGGTCGCAGCTTCAGGCGCTTGCGGCCCATTGTTGGGCTTTCAAGTGGCCTTCAAGCCCTTTGGCACCGGGGTCGCTCAGTCCAGTGTCAGCACGACCGGCGTATGGTCGCTGGGTCTTTCGTTTTTGCGGGGTGTTTTGTCGATGACGCAAGCGCTGGCGCGTTCGCGCAGCGCCTGGCTGATCAGAATATGGTCAATGCGCAGGCCCCGGTTACGGCGAAAAGCCAGGTCGCGGTAATCCCACCAGCTATAGCTTTTGGGCGGCTGCGGGAACAGGCGCAGGCTGTCGTGCAAGCCCATGGCCACTAGCGCCCGCAGGTGGTAACGCTCTTCCTCGGTGCAGTGGATTTGCTCGCGCATGCCTTCAGCATCCCAGACATCGGCATCGTCAAAGGTGATGTTGTAGTCGCCCATGAGCAGCAATTGCGGATGCGCCGCCATTTCCGCCTTGACCCAGGTGCGCAGCGCCTTAAGCCATTCCATTTTGTATTCAAACTTGTCGCTTCCCGGCGCCTGGCCGTTGGGAAAATACGCGCCTATGACGCGTACACCCTGTACCGTACCAGTGATGACACGCGCCAGTTCATCGTCAAAACCGGGGATGTTTTTCACCACATCGCTGGCCTCGGTTTTGGTCAGCAAGGCTACGCCGTTATAGGTTTTTTGCCCGAACCACTGCGCCTGATAACCGGCCTGCGCAAAGGCATCGTGCGGAAATTTATCGTCGGTGAGTTTGGTCTCTTGCAGGGCCAGCACATCGACCGGGTTGGTGCTCAGCCAGTCCAGCACCTGGGGCAGGCGCACGGCCAAAGAATTGACGTTCCAGGTGGCAAATTGCATGGTTTAAAGCGGTGTGGCGCGCTGGTAATGTACAAAACTATAGGCCAGCCCGGTTGCCGAAACATGGCTTTGGCGGCTAGCCTCACGCCAGGCACTTCCAAGCTCTGGCGCAAAGGCATCGCCTTGCACTTGAAGGTCTATTTCGGTCACGACCACACTGTGCGCCAGCGGCAAAGCCTGGGCGTAGATTTGCGCGCCGCCTATCACCCAGGCATCGGGCGCATCGGCGCAGTGCGCCAATGCATCTTGCAAGGAGGCCGCAGCCTGCGCGCCTTGGGCTTGCCACTCTGACTGGCGCGTGACCACCAGATTCAAGCGACCCGGCAGCGGACGGAACTTGGGCGGCAGTGAATCCCAGGTTTTTCGGCCCATGATGACGGGGCAGCCCAGGGTATGCCGCTTGAAGTGGGCCAGGTCTTCGGGCAGGTGCCAGGGCAAGGTGTTGTTAGCGCCGATCACACCATTGGCAGCGCGCGCGAAAATCAGATGCAGGCGGGTTGCCATAGCCAGTGCTTAGACCGCCACCGGGGCGGAGATCGCCGGATGCGGCGTGTAGCCCAGCACCTCAAAGTCTGCGTAGGCATAGTCAAAAATACTTTCCGGGCGGCGCAAAATGCGCAGCGTGGGGTAGGCCAGGGGCGCACGGCTTAGCTGCAAGTCCACTTGCGTGTGGTGGTTGCTATAGATGTGGCAGTCGCCACCGGTCCAAATGAAATCGCCTACCTCCATGTCGCATTGCTGGGCAATCATGTGCGTGAGCAGGGCGTAGCTGGCGATATTGAAAGGCACGCCCAGAAAAATATCCGCGCTGCGCTGGTAGAGCTGGCAGCTCAGGCGCGGCCTGGCGCCTTTTTCGTCTGCAGGCGCCACATAAAACTGAAAAAATGCGTGGCAGGGCATGAGCGCCATTTTGGACAAATCGGCCACATTCCAGGCGCTGACGATCATGCGGCGTGAGTCCGGATTGCTCTTCAGAGTCGCCATCAATTCGCTGATCTGGTCGATGTGTTTGCCCTCTGGTGTCGGCCAACTACGCCATTGCACGCCATAGACCGGACCTAGGTCGCCATCGGGCTTGGCCCATTCGTCCCAGATGCTCACGCCGCGCTCTTTGAGCCATTGGTTATTGCTCGACCCGGTCAAAAACCACAGCAGCTCCTGGATGATGGAGCGCAAATGCACTTTTTTGGTGGTGACCAGCGGAAAGCCCTCGCGCAGGTCAAAACGCATTTGATAACCAAACACGCTGGTGGTGCCGGTGCCGGTGCGGTCCTGCTTGTGCACGCCTTGGGTGAAGGCATGGCGCAGCAAATCTTCGTATTGATGGCGGATGGGGCGCTCGGTATGGCTGGTCATAGGTGCTGCTGGTGTGAAAAATGCCGGTTATGGGCGTGCCAACATACGTCCGGGGTTGAACATATTGTGCGGGTCCAGCGCGGTTTTAATAGAGCGCATCAGACCCAGCGCCACGGGAGACTTGTGCTTTTCCAGCTTTTCGCGTTTCAGGCTGCCGATGCCGTGTTCCGCGGAGATCGAGCCGTTATAGGCGTCTACCAGCGCATAGACCACGCCATTGACCAGGCCTTCCTGCTCACGCAAAAACTTTTCGGCATCTTGGCCCTCGGGCGCTTGCACGTTATAGTGCAAATTGCCGTCTCCCAGGTGGCCATAGTTCACCAGCCGTATGCCGGGAAAGGCCTGTGCCAGGGCTGCATCGGCTTGGGCCACAAACTCGGGGATGCGCGAGACCGCAATCGAAATATCGTGTTTGATATTGAGTCCCTCTTGCGCCTGCGCCAAGGGAATGCTCTCGCGGATATGCCACAGCGCGCGCGCCTGAGCCATGCTTTCGGCCACTACGGCATCGCTCACGCAACCGGCCTCCATAGCCGCCTCCAGCAGTCGTTCAAACTGGCTGCGTGCGTGCTCGTCGGACTCGTTATCCGAGTTCTCCAGCACCACGCAATACGGACTGCTTTCATAAAAAGGCACGCGCTGTTGCGGGAAATGCTTGACCACCAACTTCAAAGCAAACTGGCCCATCACCTCAAAGCCAGTCAGACCGGCGCTCAGGTGCTGGTGCGCCAAGCCCAGCAGTTGCACCGCCGCCTCCAGCGAAGGCACGGCAGCCAAGGCTGTCAGCTGCGATTTGGGCAAGGGATACAACTTCATGGTGGCGGCAGTAATCACGCCCAGCGTGCCCTCCGAGCCTATAAATAAATGCCGCAGGTCATAGCCGGTATTGTCCTTACGCAAACCGGTCAGACCGCTCCAAACCTCGCCTTGCGCGGTGACCACTTCCAGGCCCAAACACAGTTCGCGCGTATTGCCGTAGCGCACCACCTGGGTGCCCCCTGCATTGGTGCCCAGGTTGCCGCCTATGGTGCAACTGCCTTCCGAGGCCAAGCTCAAGGGAAACAAGAAACCGGCTTTCTCGCACACCTCTTGCAGGCTTTGCAGCACGCAACCGGCCTCTACGGTAATCGTCAGGTTGCCTCCATCAAGTGCCCGCACTGCGTTCATGCGCGTCAAGCTCAGCACGACTTGCGTGCCGCTGGCATCTGGGGTAGAGCCGACCACCATACCGGTGTTGCCGCCCTGGGGCACGATGCTGACACCCGCTGCGGCGCAGGCCTGCACGACTGCCGCCACCTGCGCGGTGGATGCAGGGCGCACAACCGCTAGCGACTTGCCGCGCTCGCGCTTGCGCCAGTCCAGCTCGTAGCCCGTTAAATCGCCTTCGGTCAATACATGCGCCTGGCCAACAATGGCGCGTAGCGCGGGAAGCAGGGCAGTGGGTGGGTTCATACGCGTTCTTTAGCTGGCTTGGGTGGTGGGCGCTTCGCTCAGGCCTGCAGCCTTGGCATCACGCTGGCGTAAACGCACATGCATTAGGCAGGCAACAAACAATACCAGGCACAAAGCGATTTCCAGCAGGGCGCAGTAGTTGCTGGGCGCCTTATCGCCCCAGGCGCGCACCACGCCCTCGGTGAAGTAGAACCACACCAGCATAGATACCCAGCGGTAGGTGTACATGCGGTTTTTCAGCAGCCCGGCCAGCGGCAGGCACAAAGGCAGGGCCTTGAGCGCCAGCCACGAGCCGCCAGGCCGCAGCGGGGCTGCCAGCAGTTCCCACACCAAGCTGAGCACGATCAGCCCCAGCAGGCTGCCCACCGCCAGCGCACGGCTAAGGTGGACATGGGTTTCCACCGTGCCGGTTTGGGCGATTGCAGGCGCCGTAGGCGGCGTGATCGGAGGGGGCGAAAGAGGTGTTTGCATGGCGGTGGCATCATACCGGCCATGCAACTGCTTCCTCGCTTCCAACTCTGGCTGACCGATGTGCGCCATGTGCCCTGGCTTCCGGCCCTCAAAACCCTGCGCGAACGCTTCCGCGAAGACCGCCTGGGCCTGACTGCCAGCAGCCTGACCTTTACCACCACCATCGCCCTGGTGCCGCTGCTCACCGTGGCATTGGCGGTGCTGACGGCCTTTCCGATGTTTGCCAAGTTTCAGGACGTATTACAAAAGTGGCTGGTCGCCAGCCTGATACCGGACGACATCGCCCGCCAGGTACTGGGCTACTTGAGCCAGTTTTCGCGCAAAGCCAGCAAGCTCGGCGCCTTTGGTTTGGGCGCGCTGGTGCTGACCTCGCTGGCGCTGATCTTTACGATCGACCGCACCATCAACAGCATCTGGCGCGTGCGCACTTTGCGGCCTTTGGGTCAGCGCCTCTTAATTTACTGGTCTGCACTCACGCTGGGGCCCTTGATTTTGGGTGTCAGTATTAGCGTCAGCTCGTATGCGATTTCGGCCTCGCGCGGCCTGGTCGAGGGCATGCCCGGTGGCGTGGGCTTTTTGCTCGATACCACGCAGTTTTTGATGGTGGCCGGCGGCATGGCTGCCATGTTCCATTACCTGCCCAACACCCGGGTGCGTTGGGGCCATGCCTGGATGGGCGCTTTGTTTGTGGCTACCGGCCTGGAAATCGCCAAGCGCCTGCTGGCCTGGTACCTGGAAATGGTGCCGCTGTATTCCGCGGTGTACGGCGCATTTGCCACGCTGCCGATTTTGTTGGTATGGATTTACCTGTCCTGGGTGATTGTGTTGCTGGGGGCAACGCTGACCGCGTATGTGCCGGGTTTGATCGCTGGTCTGCCGCCAAGGCGCTACGCACCCGGTGCCCGCTTTGGGCTGGCGCTGGCCTTGCTGAGCGGGCTTGGGGCGGCGCGGACTGAGGCAGCGCGCGGGCAGACCACGGCCCAACTGTGCGAAACCCTGCACGCGGACCCTTTGGACTTGGCGGAGGTGCTCGAGACCCTGACAGCCATGGACTGGATCGGCAAGTTGCAGGAAAACACAGTGAACGATGGTGGCGCGCGTTGGGTGCTGCTGGTGGATCCGCTCCAAACCCCCATCAGCCCATTGGTGCAAAACCTATTGTTGGCTAAGGATGCGCAAAATAGTCAGTTTTTGCACATTGCCTTGCGTCCTGGTTGTACGCTGCAGGAGGTGATTTAGGGCCAAGCTGCCGGGGCCGGCTTGGCGCACCGATGTGCAGCGCCGTTGGGTACCAGTGCTCCAGGTAGGGGAAGGGCTTGCGCTCGGTATGCGTGCTCTAGTTGAGGCGCATCACAAAGGAACATGGGTAATGCACGGCGGGTACCGTGACAATGGGGAAAGCCCGAGGTGAACTCTACTTTGGCGTCCATTGTCAAATCGCAAGGCAACTGCGGTTGCAGCCAAAAGACCTACTTTTTATGGGTGTACCATTCGCCCTTGGCAGGTCGGCAATTTGCCCTGGCTAGTGTAAAAAATCTCATTATTTTTAATAGTTATCTCTATGCATAGCAAAAAGAAGAAATTACTCCAACATTTGCGCACAGAAGTCTATTGCCGCTTAGGCGTATCCCCAGTGCATGGCATTGGCGTGTTTGCCATACGCGATATTCTCAAAGGCGCCAAGCCGCTTCAGTCCCGCCTCAAGATGCATGAGATTAAATTCAACCACGCCGAGCTCAGTTCGCTGCCGCAGCGGGTGCGCAAGGAGTTGGACATGTTTTGCTATTTCGACAAGCACCATATGCTGGTACCGGCCATTGGCCTGAACTCGATGAATATGTCGGTGTACCTGAACCACTCCAAGACGCCCAACCTCAAAATGCGCAAAGACGGCGATCTGATTGCCTTACGCGACATTCGGCAGGACGAGGAATTGATGATGGACTACGACGACGCCTTTGGCGAAGTCCACACTTTTGGATCTGGGACTGGCGACTGAGTGCCGACTGTCTCGCAGGCAAAAAAACCGGCGATCATGCCGGTTTTTTTATGGATGGGTAGCAGCGACCCAGTCGCCGTGTACGTCAGTTCGAACGCAGGCGATAGACCTGGTTCCAGTCTTCGCGCTTGAAGTCGGTGTGCAGGGGCGATGTCGGGTCCAGCGCCAGGGGGTGATCTGCGTCGGTCATGGCCAGGGCAAAAATAGGCTCGTGGTCGGTCACGAACAAGGCTTTGTAGCCGTAGTCGCCCACGGGGCCGAGGTTGTAATAGGCATAGCCCGCTTTTTGCGTCCAACGCGAGGCCAGCAGGCAGGCATAAATGCCGGGTGAGCGGTTGCGGTAAGCCGTATTCCACTGACAGAAGCTGCCATACACCTGGTCCCGTTCGGGCATGACGATAGACACATCGCTGAGCACCAAGTCACCGTTTTCTGCATGCGCCTGGATGATCAGCACATCGAGCTTTTGGACGTAATCCACAAAGCCGGCAATCTCCTGATCATGGATCTCGTAGGCGGTGAAATGTTCGCGCCCCAAGTCGAACACGTCTTGCACGGAAAGATCGCGACCGGGAACCAGGCGCTCGGTCACGGTAAAGCTGCGGCACAGCTTGTCCAATTCTTTGAACTTGCGGGCACGCCGCTCATCGGTCCAAAATTCAGGCAAGCCGGCATGCACCAGGCCGTATTTGTCATTGATAGGCACGCCGTAGTTGCCCTCGGGGGGCAGGGCGTAAACGATAAATGGTTTTTGCGCCGCAGCCAGCATCTGGGGCGTCACATCAATATAGGGGCACAGCCCATCCCAGCGGCTGGTGTAGTACCTGGTTTGCTCATGGAAACTTTCCACACACAGGTTCTCGGGAGTCCAGGTCTGGTGCGCCAGGGATTGCGCTTCGCTATGGTCAAAACCATTGAGCGCTTCCTGGTAGTTGGCAGATGAGTACAGATCAGTCGTCATGGGCTAGGGTTCCTTTGGCTAGGCCTTGGCTTGCAAGGGTTGCAGATCAAAGTAGTCAGAGTCGATGCGGTGGTTTTCGCGCAAAAACGCCGCATCACTGGCGTGCAGTGCCTTGATAGCACTGTGCATCGAGGCCAAATGCGCG
>CAMBFO010000063.1 GCA_945865675.1 Comamonas sp. lk | reverse complement strand
GGTTCGCTCATCAATGTGCATAGCGCTTTGCAAAGGCCGGTAAGCACCGTCTTGTCCGGCCCCGCCGCCAGTGTGCTGGGCGCTTGCGCTTTGAGCGGACTGGACAATGCCATCGTTGCCGATATGGGTGGCACCACCACCGATATTGCGGTGGTGCGCGGCGGTCTGCCGGCCCTGAGTTTTGACGGTGCCATGGTCGGCAACTGGCGACCCATGATCGAGGCGGTGAAGGTCTATGCCATCGGCCTGGGCGGCGACAGCGAAGTGCGCTTGCAAGGCGGCGAAGGCCTGACCATAGGCCCGCGCCGTGTTCTCCCTTTGAGCCTCTTGGTGCACCAGCACCCCAAGTTTTTGGCCGTGTTGCAGCGCCAGCAAACCGAAAGCCCGCATGCCAGCCAGATGCGTTTTGCCCAGGCTTTATCGGCTGACAGTGCGCACCTGAGCCGCCTCAATGACTCCGAGCTACGCGCCTGGGAGCGCTTGTGCCAAGGACCGGTGGACCTGGAGGCGGCCAATATGGACGACCGCGACCTGGCCCGCGCCATTGCGCGCCTGGAGCGCAAAGGACTGGCGATTTACACGGGTTTCACGCCCAGTGACGCGGCGCATGTGCTGGGCATGTCCACGCACTGGAGCCAGGAAGCGGCGCTGTGCGCAGCGCGCATCTGGGCGCGGCAGATGCGCCATTTGTACGGGCTGGGCAAATGGCCGCTGGGCGACGCACAGGCCCCCGCGCACGATGTGGTGGCCAAGGTCACCGAGACGATTTGCAACAAGCTGATTGAAGCGGGCCTGAATGACGCCGGGCAGATGAACGAAAACAGCGCGGGCAAAGTAGCCGCGCTACTCACCAGCATGGCCTTGGCCCGGCATAGCGCAGCGCTGGCGCCACAGCCTAGGGCCGCCGACTCTGCCCCCGCCCCTGCGCCGTCCATGCCCAGGCCCGACACCGCAACAGGCCCTATCCCGACCGATCTGAACGACATCCCCTGGCAAACCCTGGCCGAGCCCCAGCGCAGCCAAGCCATGCCGGCACAGCCGGTGTTTGCCTTGCAGTTTGCGCCCGACATGCCGCTGGTCGGCGTGGGGGCGCCGGCGGCCAGCTATTACCCGGCAGTGGCCCAAGGACTGGGCGTGCGCCTGGTGGTGCCACCGCATGCCGAGGTGGCCAATGCCGTAGGCGCGGTGCTGGGCCAGGTGGCGCAGCGGGTGCACATTACCGTGACCCAGCCGGTGCGCGGCACCTTCAAAGTATTCACACCGGATGGCCCGCAAGATTTCAGAGGCCTGGATGCCGCGATCGCCCAGGCCCGCACCCTGGCAGCCCAGGAAGCACATGCCCGCGCGCTGGCCGCAGGTGCAGTGGACGCGCAAGTGGTATTCAGCCAGGAAGACAACCAGGTGAACAATGACATTGATGGCAATGTGTTTTTTGAAGCCACCGTGACCGCCACCGCCTGGGGCCGCCCGCGGCGCAAAGTCTTGCAGGCCTGAGCCCTGCGCTTCACACCTTGGCCCTGCGCTGACCGATGTCTATACGCCCCGCCTTGAGCGCCGCTTTGCAAGCCCATGGCTTGCATCTGCGCGGCGGCTTTTGCCCGCAAGCCCACGAAGCCATCACCCTGCCCGATGGGCGCCATGCCGCGGTGCTGTGGCTGGCCGGCAATGTGGGCGGCTCGATGTGGGCGCACTTTCAATCGTCGCCCCTGGCCCAGGACGGGCTTCCCCATCCGCTGGACCGCTGGAGCCGCCAGATAGGCGACGCGCTGGCGCTGCAGTTTGGTGGCCTGGCGCTCTACCCTTTTGACGGCCCGCCATTGCAGCCGCATTACCACCCGTTTCAGCAATGGGCGAGCCGCTGCGAGGCGGTATTTCCCAGCCCTTTGATGCTGCGCCTGCACCCGCAGCACGGCCTGTGGCACGCCTACCGCTTTGCCTTGGCGTTGCCCACGGTGGATGCGGATGATCGGGCCGCATGCAGCCAGCGCATGGACGCTGCGCCACTGGATGAAAACCCCTGCCTGCGGTGCGCCGAGCAGCCTTGTCTGCAGGCCTGCCCAGTGCGGGCTTACGACGGTCAGCAGTTTGCCATTGAACACTGCCGCGACCATGTGCGCCATGATGCACAGCAGCAGTGCCTGAGCGGCGGCTGCCTGGCGCGTAATGCCTGCCCAGTAGCCCCGGATTTGCGTTATGCGCCCGCGCAAGCACATTTCCATATGCAAGCGTTTTTGCGCGGCGCGGGTGCTTGAAATATCCGTCGCTTTCGCTACTGGCTGCCTCGGCGTTCTATAGACCCAGGCTAGCCTTGAGTTTGCGGTAATTGAACTCGGACACCCACCACATGACAGCGCCGAAAACCGTACCACCCCCCAACCACAACAAGGCGCTACGCAAAGCTTCCTGGGCCTCTAGGCTCTCGCCGCGCAGCAAAGTTTGAACGCCGTACATAAACACGTACAGGGGCAAACCCCAGGCGATGAGGCCTTTGCGCAGCACATAGCGCAGGGGGCCGGCCTTGCGCTCGCGCTCCCAGCGTGCGACCGCGATGATCGCCACCCGGCCACCAGCCAAGGCAGCGGCCGCTGGCTTGAGCCAGGCCGCAGGCACTTGGGAATGCAAATACACGATACGGATTTTTTCTATCGGCCAGCCCAGCAGCCAGCGAGCCAGCAAGGCATTGAGCAGCCAACCCAGCAAATAGCCCAACAGCAATTGCAGCAACAAGGCCCCAAAGAACGCTGTCACCCACAACTGGCCCGTGGGATGGTCTAACAAGCGCGCCTGCGCCGGGATACCCGGGAGCGTTTCCAGCCATTGGGCCAAGAAGTAAATGGGGATAAACGACAGCAACATGCAAGCAAGCGGCAGCGCACCGAGTGCTAGCTGGAAGCGAAGGCGCAGGTTTTGTGGCACCAGTGAATTGAAAGCGAGCGGCGTCATGGTGCCTATCTTACGCACCGCCGCCAACTGCCCCTAGAGGCAAGCAGACGCTTCGGCGGCAGATACTCGCATGCGCCGCCGCTATGATGTTTGATGGAGCCCGAACGAGCAAGCGCGCTTAGCGGCCTCGGTCGCAGGCGCAAAGCACCCGCACCCCAGCACCGGCTTTTCAGCTTTTAGGAGTAGCAAATATGCTCGATATGACCCATCGCACCTTGGTGACCCAAGAACAAATCAGCCAGGTTTTTGCCAGCCAAGCCGCCACTGCGCTGCGCCTGCGCAGCTCGACGGCACAGGAGCGGATCGCCAAAATTACCAAGCTACGTGACGCCGTGCTGGCGCGGCGCGAAGAATGGTACCGGCTGGCGGCGGCCGATCTGGGCAAACCCGCGGCCGAAGTGGACATTGGAGAGATTCTGCCGATTTGCGTGGAAGCCAATGACGCCATCCGTAACTTGAAAAAATGGATGCGACCTAAGCGCGTATGGCCCACCCTGATGACCGGCGGCACGCGCAGCGAAGTGCAATTCGCACCCAAAGGGCGCTGCCTGATCGTCGGTCCGTTTAATTACCCGCTCAACCTGACGCTGGGCCCGCTGGTGTCCGCGCTTGCGGCGGGCAACACTGTGATCATCAAGCCTTCGGAGCTGACGCCGCACCTCTCAGGCATGATTACCCAGTTGGTCGGCGAACTGTTTGCCCCTGACGAGGTAGCCATTTTCCAGGGTGATGCCGATGTGTCCAAGGCATTGCTAGACCTGCCTTTTGACCATATTTTCTTTACCGGCAGCCCCAGCGTAGGCAAGTATGTGATGGGCGCTGCGGCCAAGCATTTGAGCAGCGTGACCCTGGAGCTGGGCGGCAAGAGCCCGACGATTATTGACGCCAGCGCCGATTTGGAATTGGCCGCCACCAGCGTGATATTTGGCAAGTTTTCCAACGCGGGGCAAACCTGTATCGCGCCAGACTATGTGTTTGTCCATGAAAGCGTGAAAGAACGCTGGCTGGCGTGCTGCAAGGCCGAACTGAGCAAGGCCTATGGCGCAGATGCAGCGGCGCAGCAAGCCAGCAAACATTACACCCGCATCGTGAACCCCCGGCACACGGCGCGCATCAAAGCCTTGCTCGATGACGCCAAGGCGCACGGCGCCGGGGTAATGGCAGGCGGTGCGGTGGACGAGGCGCAGTGCTACGTGCAGCCCACTTTGCTGGACAACATCGGGGCCGGGGCGCGGATTTTGGAAGAAGAGATCTTCGGGCCTTTACTGCCCATCCTCAGCTTTACGGATATCCATCAAGTGATTGCAAAGGTCAACCAGGGGCCCAAACCACTGGCCTTGTACCTGTACAGCCAAAACGAAGCGACGATAGCGCAGGTGCTAGCCCAAACCCAATCGGGTGGCGCCTGCATCAACCACGCCATGATTCATTTTTTGCATGGCAACCTGCCCTTTGGCGGCATAGGCAACTCAGGTCTGGGCAATGCCCATGGCTTGTACGGCTTTAAGGCCTTTAGCCATGAAAAAGCCGTGGTACGCACCCAGTTTTCCATGGCCGCCACCCTCCTGCGCGCAGGCCCGGTGCCGGCCTGGCTGAGCAAAGTCTTGCGCGCCAGCTTTAAGTGGGTGTGAGCGGATGCGGCCTGCGCGCTTGGCTGCTCCGCTCTGGACGGCCGGCGCGAAATTGCTGACCCCCTTGGGGCTTGGGCATTTCAGCCGAAAAACAATAGGAATCCATTGAGCGCGGATACAGAGCCCAATAAGCCCAGGCCCAAACCAGCGAAATACAAAGCCGGTATGGAGCCGATGATGGACACCGATAGCAGTACGATGGCGATTTGCAATCCGCCTTCGGCGTAGTCGAACCAAGGGTCCTGGCCAATGGCATGGTCGCGAACCGCTTCATGCGCTTTGGCCCGCACCATCAATTCTTTTTTACCTTCTTTGGTATCGGGCTCGGACTCATAGCGGTCTATGGTTTTTTTGTAGTCATCGATTTTCTTTTGCGTCGCTTCCCTGGCCGCAGCGTTCATCGTTGGCTCGCGCAGCAACTGCAGTTCCATATCGACCGCCGCTACTTTGAGCGTGGTCTGGCGGATGGGCTTGGCCTGGTAAAACGCATAGGTATTGGCGGCCAGAATGTTTTCCTGCGTAATGTCCTTGGCAGCGTTAGAGCCGCCCAGGCTGGTGATGGCCAGCACCATGGCAAAAATAAAAATCGTCAGGGCTGTCCGATTTTTTTGGCGGTTGTTTTCCGCCGCGTGGTCGTCATCACCCTCGATCAATTCAGATGCTTCCTGAGCGTCCATGGCCTGGTTCCTTGCGAATGAAGACAAGGCCAAAGTGTAGGGCGCCCTTATGACAGATGCGCCCCAGGGGCGCAATCAGGCGCTGGCCTGGCCGTCCAAGGGCGATGCCAAGGTGCTTTCACCGCCGAAACGGCGGTCGCGCTGGCCGAACCAGACGATGGCCTGGTCCAAGGCTTCAGGGGTAAATTCGGGCCAGAGCAAATCGGTGAAAAAGAGCTCGGTATAGGCCATCTGCCAGAGTAAAAAATTACTCATGCGCGATTCGCCACCGGTGCGAATCATCAAATCGGGTTCGGGCGCATCGGCCATTTGCAAATACGGCGCCAGGGCCGCCTCGGTCATGGACTGGGGATCGGCCTGCGGATTGGCCTGCTGCCAGGCTTTAAAGGCCTGCAAAATATCCCAGCGACCGCCGTAATTCAAGGCCAGTGTCAGCGTAATCTTGCTGTTGTGCGCAGTCAATTCCTGTGCATCGGCTATGAGCGCCTGCACTCTGGCGTCAAATTTGGAAGTATCGCCAATCACCCGCAAACGCACGCCCTGGGCACGCAATTCGCCGATTTCTTTTTGCAGGTAAAGCTTGAGCAAACCCATGAGCGTGCCCACCTCTTCCATAGGGCGGCGCCAGTTTTCGGTACTGAAGGCGAAAAGTGTCAGGTTTCGAACGCCACGCTGGGCACAGGTTTGCACAATGGCGCGTACTTTGCGCGCACCCACGGTGTGCCCTGCCGCCTTAGGCAAACCGCGCGCACTGGCCCAGCGGCGGTTGCCATCCATAATGATGGCGATGTGCTGCGGCAGTGCGGAAAGATGGGAAGTTGACACAAAAATGGGGGTAAACCGGTAGCCTGATCACCGACGCACGCGGCGGGATTGCGCGCGTAAAGTGGTGTGATTTTAGCGGTTCAGCCCCTGGCGGGGGTGTTTTTTCTCCTGCCCGGCCTGAGGGACAATGCCGACACCATCAGCGCGCCACGCCACAAAGGGCAAATCTTGAGGCGTAACCAGCCAGGCTGCAAACATGCAGCGCATCCAGTGAGAGATTGCATTGAGCATACAAACCGACGATTTTTCACCCGCACCGGCTGCCCGCATGGTGTCGGCCGCGCCGCTGTCCGGCCCGGAAGAGGCGATTGAGCGCGCACTGCGTCCCAAACTACTGGACGACTATGTGGGCCAGGCCAAGGTGCGCGAGCAGTTGGAGATTTTTATCGGCGCGGCCCGCAAGCGCGACGAGGCGCTGGACCATGTGCTGCTGTTCGGCCCGCCCGGCCTGGGCAAGACCACGCTGAGCCACATCATCGCCCATGAATTAGGCGTCAACCTGCGCCAAACCAGCGGGCCAGTATTGGAAAAGCCCAAAGATCTGGCTGCGCTGTTGACCAATCTGGAAAAAAACGACGTACTCTTTATTGACGAAATCCACCGCTTAAGCCCCGTGGTAGAAGAAATCCTCTACCCTGCCCTGGAAGATTACAAAATCGACATCATGATCGGCGAAGGCCCGGCGGCGCGCTCCATCAAGCTCGATTTGCAGCCTTTTACGCTGGTGGGCGCGACCACGCGCGCAGGCATGCTGACCAACCCACTGCGCGATCGTTTTGGCATCGTGGCCCGGCTGGAGTTTTATTCGGCGCAAGAGTTGCAGCGCATCGTGACCCGCAGCGCCGGGCTGCTCAAGGTGCCCATGGCCGAGGAAGGCGGATTTGAAATTGCCCGCCGCTCGCGCGGCACACCGCGTATTGCCAACCGCTTGCTGCGCCGGGTGCGCGATTACGCCGACGTCAAGGGCGTGGGCACGATCACTCTGGATATTGCCAACCTGGCGCTCAAGATGCTGGATGTGGATCCCCAAGGCTTTGACCTCATGGACCGCAAACTGCTCGAAGCAGTGATTCACCGCTTTGACGGCGGGCCGGTGGGTTTGGACAACATCGCCGCCAGCATCGGTGAAGAACGAGAAACCATTGAAGATGTGATTGAGCCCTATCTCATTCAGCAAGGCTATCTGCAGCGCACGCCACGCGGTCGCATTGCTACGCTGGCAGCCTACCGGCATCTCGGCGTGGCCGCACCTGCGGGCCAGGCGCCGGATTTACTGAGCTAGGTCAAAAGACCCAAGCCGCCCAGCAGCGCCAAAACCGCTGCTTGCACTGCCAAGGTTTCCAGGGCGCGCAAGCGGCCTTGCAAGTGAGCGCCCATCGCCCAAGCGGCAGCGCACAATGCGCCGCAGTACAGGGCAGCGTGTTGCCAAGGCATGGCATCGGCGTGCCACAAATAGACGGTACTGGCTGCCATCAAGCCAAGGTATTGGAAGGAGGCAAACGAGCGCTGCTGCGGGCTCAAGGACGGGTCAAAGCGCTGCACCTGGCCGATGTCAAAGGCAGCCTTGGGCTGAGCCCCGACGGGTTGCCAGCCCGGCGGCTTGAACCAAACCGCCAACTTATCGAGCCAGCGCGGCGTGCGCCAGGCGGTGGCAGCTAAACCTGCATAGACCTCCAGATTGGCCCATAAGGGGTCCCAGCTATTAAGCGGTGTACGGGTGCCGTAGACGCAGCGTTCATGCTCTTCTTGGAAGGTGCCAAACAGCCGGTCCCAGACCACCAAAATACCGCCATAGTTGCGGTCCACATAGCCCTCATTGACGGCATGGTGCACCCGGTGGTTGCTGGGTGAGCAAAACATGCGGTCGAACCAGCCCAGCTTGCCCACATGCTCGGTATGTACCCAGAACTGGTAGAGCAAATCGACCAGCGCCACGATGCCAAACAACAGCGGCGGCACGCCCAGCAGTGCCAGCGGCAGGTAAAAGACCCAACCCAGCAGTCCGCCACTAGCGGTCTGGCGCAAGGCGGTGGACAGGTTGTATTCCTGGCTTTGGTGGTGCACCACGTGCGCAGCCCAGAAAACAGCCACCTCATGCCCGGCGCGGTGCAGCCAGTAGTAACACAGGTCATACAGTAACAAGGCCCCGAGCCAGCCGTACCAATGGTTCCACACATCGGCATCTGGAAACAGGGCAATGCGCTCAATCACCCAGGCATACGCCGCAATGCCGATGAACTTGGCCAACACGCCGACCACCTGGCTGAGTAGACCCAGGCTCAGGCTGTTGAGGGTGTCACTAAAAGCGTAACTACTGCGCGCGGCCACGCCGGCGCTGCGTTTGCGCCTATCCCACCAGAGCTCCAAGGCCATAGCGGCCAGAAACACCGGAAATGCAAAAACAATGATTTTGGACATAGGCCTATTGTGCGCAATCCAAGGCAGTAAGGCAGCGGGACCAACCCTGCACCAAAGCACCGATGCGCCTAGGCACCGAATTCATCGCGCGGGCCTTCGTCCAAATGTCCAGTGTCGGCCCAGCCCACCAAGGTCAGGGCTTGGGGCGTCCAGAGTAAGCGGTTGATGGCGCAATTGCCCAACTCCCAGGTGCGCGCTGCGCTAATGCCCTGGCCGGTGGCCAGGCGGTAAAACACGTCTAGCACGCCGCCATGCGTGACGATGGCAATATGCGCACCCGGGTGTGCTGCAGCAATTGCGCTCAGCGCGGCGTGCACGCGTTCAAACACCTGGGTTTGGCTCTCGCCACCGGGCGGCGCCCAGACCGGGTCGCGCTGTTTCCAGCGCAATGCCTCCTCGGGATGCAAGTCGCCCACTTGCGCATAGGTCAGGCCTTCAAAGCGGCCAAAGCATCGCTCGCGCAAGCCCGGATGGGTGCGGATGTCGGGCGGCGCAATACCACTATGCCGGGCAATCGCCTGCGCGGTATGGTGGGCGCGGCAGAGGTCGCTGCTGTAAATCACTTGCAGCGCGCTATCGGCCAAGGCGGCGCCCACGCGCTCGGCCTGCCAGCGGCCCAAGTCATTGAGGTCAATATCGAGCTGCCCTTGCAAGCGCGTGATGGCATTCCAGGCGGTTTCGCCATGGCGTACCGCCGTAATGCGTGTAGGCGACGTACTCGCTAGCGCACTGTTGCTCATGGGCGCAGTTCCATACCGCCAGGGCCGATTTCCACCTGCACGCTGCTGGGGCCAGATGCTTCTTTCGGAAAATCGCGCATCGCCGCCAGGAGCACCGCGGGCATGATCTGGGCCTGGTCGTTCCAGGGGCCGGTGTGCTGCGCGGAGGCCTCGTACACCACCTCGCGGCTGAGCGCGTCACGCACCAGCACCTGGACCTGGAAGCGGTAAAGCATGGGCTCCAGCGGAGAGAGAAAGGGAGGCGCGCCCCATACCGGGCCAGCCGCAAATCCACCCCAACGCCGCCTAAAAATCGGTTCATTGCGCAGCACCTGCTCGCTCGCTACACCCATTTGCACCGTGTAGCGCGGCGCTTGGCTGGCCAGCGTCAAACCCACACGCTGCAAAACCGGTTGCGCCCACTGTTCGCGCTGCGTCTGCGCCGCTGCATCGGCTTGCTGCGAGGGCAGGCGCTCAAACTGGTAGCTTGACGCAGCCACGTCCGCGCTAGCGCTGCGAAAACTGCGTACCTCGCTGTCGATCAACCGGGTAGTGGCGCAACCGGCCAAGGCGGCTAGCCCTACCAGCAAACCCATCCGCAAAGCCAAACGCATAAGTACTCGCATAGACAAGCTCCCCCAAGCTCAGTTGCTAGACCATTGCACTGCGCCCAGTGCAGGCAGGCCATGCAGTGGCCGGGCCGGCAGTTCCTCGGCATCAAAAGCCTTATCGCCATCGACCTGCGGCACGCCGGTCGTCTGGATATTTTTGAAGTCGTGGCGCTGGGTATCCATCAAATGTGAAGGCACTACGTTTTGCAAAGCGGTAAACATGCTTTCAATACGACCAGGGTATTGCTTTTCCCAGTCACGCAGCATATTGCCGATTTGTTTACGTTGCAGGTTTTCCTGGCTGCCGCACAAGGTGCAGGGAATGATAGGGAAAGCACGGTGCGTGGCCCAGCGTGTCAGGTCTTTTTCGGCTACATAGGCCAGGGGTCGGATGACGATATGGCCGCCGTCGTCGCTCACCAGCTTGGGCGGCATGCCTTTGAGCTTGCCACCAAAAAACATGTTCAGGAAAAAGGTTTGCAACATATCGTCGCGGTGGTGGCCCAGTGCGATCTTGGTCACTTTTAACTCGTCGGCCACGCGGTACAAAATGCCCCGACGCAAGCGGCTGCACAAGCTGCACATGGTCTTGCCCTCGGGGATCACCTTTTTGACAATGCTGTAGGTGTCCTGCGTCTCGATATGAAAAGGTACGCCCAGCTGCTTGAGGTAAGCGGGCAGCACATGGTCCGGGAAACCGGGTTGCTTCTGGTCGAGATTGACGGCGATGAGCTCGAAATGGATGGGCGCACGCTGCTGCATTTTGAGCAGGATATCGAGCATGCCGTAGCTGTCTTTGCCGCCCGAGACGCAGACCATGACGCGGTCTCCCTCTTGGATCATGCCAAAGTCCATGATGGCCTGGCCCACCTGGCGGCACAGGCGTTTTTCCAGCTTATGGGTTTCGTGGGCGGCACGCTCTGCTGCATCGCGCACGGAGGCGGCAGCGTCCTGAACACTTTGGGTTTGCGCCGGGGCTAGGGCTTCGGTCAACATCGCTATTCCTTGGTTTACCACTGGCCGGTTTCCACCCGGATGGCTACTTCGCAATCGTCAAATATTTTTAACTTCGCGATTTTCACACGCACACCCACCACGCCGGGCAATTGCAGCAAACGATTGGCCAGTTTGCCGATCAGGCTTTCAAGCAGGTTCACATGCTCGGCGGTGCATTCGGCAATGATGATCTGGCGCACTTTGCGGTAGTCCAGCACGTGGTTGATATCGTCGTCCTCGGGCAGCAAAGGCTGGGTGCCTAGGTGCAGCTCGGCGTCCACCTGGATGGGCTGGGGTGCTAGCAACTCGGATTCGAGAATGCCCAGGTTGGCCTCAAAGCGCAGGCCGGTCAAGGTCAGCGTTTGATTGCCCCGAAACGGGGCGGCGGTAGATATCGACATGGAGTAACCCTGAAAACAAAAAAACGCTTATACGGATGCGGCCGCCGGGGCCGCAGCGCGCAGCCGGAATACTTCGACACCTACGGCGTCGCAATCCGGGTACACATCGGGTTTGCAGGTGCTTACCCGCACGGCGGCGACGTGGGCATGGCCCAGCAGCGCCTGGGCAATCGCGTCGCACAAAGTCTCTTGCAAATTGATGTGGCCTGCATCGCAAAGGCGCCGTATGGCATTGCGCACAAAGTCGTAGTCCACAATTTCGTCGATATGGTCCTGCGTCGGGCTGGAGTGGGCGTAGGGCACATACAGGTCCACATCAAAGCGCATGCGCTGGGGCGCCTGCAGTTCAAAGTCGTGGATGCCGATATGCACCGGCAACTCAAAGCCACGCAAAAACAGTTTGCGGCAATCACGCATCAACTGCGCTTCAAGATTTTGCATACGGGGCTTCCTGCGCCAGGGTTTGGGTGGCAAACATCACATCACGCGCCAGCGGGACCAAGTGCTGGCCATTGTCCACACAGACGCTGACACCCGTGATGGAGCGGGTTTGCACCAAAAACAAGCAGGTAGCAGCCACATCGGCCGGTGGCGTGGCGCGGCGCAACAAATTCACGCAGCTGGCGCGTTCAAAATTTTCCTGCGACTGCGGCCCGCTGGGATAAATCAAGCCCGGTGCGACGCCGCACACCCGTACGCTAGGCGCCAGCGCCTGCGCTTGCAAAGCCACGCTGCGCTCGAGCGCCAGCTTGGTGCTGGTGTAGGAAAAATAATCCGGGTTCAGATTGAACACTTTTTGGTCCAACACATGAATAAGGCAAGCATCCTGCGTCTCGCCCCGCTCGGGCCGCTGGGTCTGCTGGCGCGCCAACTCGCGCCCGAGCAACAAAGGCGCGACGACATTGACTTCCATCTGCCTGCGCAGCAAAGCCGGGTCAAAGTCCAGGCCGGTATCGGGTTCGAACAGGGAGGCGTTATTCACCACCGCCTGCAAGGGGCCGCGCTGCTGCACGATGTGCGCCATCATGGCCAGCACTTGCGCCTCTTGGGACAGATCAGCGGCCACCAGGTCCAGGGCCAGGCCCTGGGCGCGCAGTTCAGTTTGTAGCTGCTGCGCCGCCAGCGCAGAATGCCCGTAATGGCACCAGACATGCCAGCGCGCGCGCGCGAAAGCCAGCACCAGTTCGCGGCCTAGACGCTGCGCGCCGCCGGTGATTAATACGCTGTTGTGCATGGGGTCTGGTGTTTTCCTAAGTTTGGAGCGGCCTGAGCGGCCAGCGCGGTGAACTTGCTTGTGCATAGGGGACAATGCAGCCCACCCTGCGCCGCCCTAAGGCAGCGCCCCTGAGTTTAACGATGCCCCCTCACCCCTTAAGCGCCCTGGAGCAGTCGATATGCAGCGCCATTAGCGCAGCGGGCGGCTGGATCGGTTTTGACCGCTTCATGGAACTGGCGCTGTACACGCCAGGCCAAGGCTATTACGCGCATGATTCGCTCAAGTTCGGCCCCCTACCGGGCCGCAATGGGAGTGATTTTGTCACCGCGCCGGAAATCAGCCCGCTGTTTGGCTACGCCCTGGCCAAGCAAGTGGCGCAAGCCCTGGCCCACACCGACACCACGGAGATTTGGGAGTTTGGCGCGGGCAGCGGCGCACTGGCCGAACAATTACTCAGTGCATTGGCGCAAATGGGCGTGACGCTTAAGCGTTACACCATCGTCGATGTGTCGGCCACGCTGACACAGCGCCAACAGCAGCGCCTGGCGCGCTTTGGTGACCTTGTTCACTGGGCCCAGACCTGGCCCGAACATATCGATGGCGTGGTGCTGGGTAACGAAGTGCTGGACGCCATACCGGTGCAGCTACTGGCACGCTGCCAGGGCGCTTGGTTTGAACGTGGTGTGGGTATCGCAACAGCAGCCCATCGGCCAAGCGCTGCGCCGTCTGTGTTCACCTGGAAGGACCGCCCCACCGCGCTGCGCCTGCCGGTGGAGCCCGAAGGCGCGCATGATTACCTGAGTGAAATCCACCTCCAGGCGCAGGCCTTTGTCCGCTCGCTGGCGCAGCGCTTGCGCAGCGGTTGCGCATTTTTTCTGGACTATGGTTTTGGCGAGGGCGAGTACTACCACCCCCAACGTGCCGGTGGCACGGTGATGTGCCACCGCGCCCACCAAAGCGATAGCGACCCGCTGACCCTGGTGGGGCACAAAGACATCACCGCCCATGTCAACTTCAGCGGCATCGCGTTGACAGCGCAAGATGCCGGCCTGCAAGTGCTGGGCTACACCAGCCAAGCGCATTTCCTGATGAACTGCGGGATCGTAGATTTGATGCAGGCGGCTACTTTGCCGGTGCGGGCGGCGGCACAGACGCTGATCCTGGAGCATGAAATGGGGGAACTTTTCAAAGTACTGGCGCTGGGCCAGGGCGCGCCCTGGACGCCTTTGGGCTTTGTGCGCGGTGACCGCCTACACCGCCTGTGAGCCTGCAAAAGCCCGCGCGGGTGGCCCCTGGTGCGCACGCAGCCAAGCCTCCCCGGGCCGCTAGCCAATACCCCGGTAACCCGCCGGGAACGCTGGCGCACGCGGGGCGTTAGCATCAGCGGCTCCAAGCACCAATTACCCACGCCCATGGATCAGCCCAGCCACGGTTTTCAACTCCGCTTTCCCGCAGGAATGGCCCCGGTCGCTTGCGTCGATATTGGCGGCACCAAAGTTGCGCTCACGCTGGCCGATGCCAGCGGAATACGCGGCAAATGGTCGGAGCCCACTGCCAAAGTCGGCGCATCGGACGCGCTGGCGCAGCAAATCATCCGCATGATCGAACAAGGCTGCGCTCAATGCGGCCTTGCGAAAGAAGCCTTGGGCGCGGTCGGCGTGGTCTCTTGCGGACCTTTTGTCATACAGGGCGGACTGGTGGAGTTGGCTACGCCCAATATTTGCGGCGGTATGGCCGGTAAAGCGCGCGGCCTACCCAATGACTGGACGACCGCGCTGCTGGAAGCGCCGCTGCGCCAAGCCTTTGCCAAGGTGCGGGTAGAAAACGACGGCGTGGGCGCTTTGGAGGCGGAGCGCCGCTGGGGCGCGCTGCAAGGCTTGGACCACTGTGCCTATGTAACTTGGAGCACTGGCATCGGCGTGGGGGTGTGCGTGGACGGACGCGCCTTACGCGGCAAAAATGGCAATGCTGGCCATTGGGGACATAGCTTTGTCAGCGACAACGCGCACGCGTTGTGCGGCTGCGGCAATATCGGCGATGTGGAAGCTTTGATTGCCGGTAACGCGATTGCACGGCGCTTTGCGGGTCTTGGGTTTGGCGATGCGGCGCAATTGTTTTCGGCGGCGCGCCAAGGCCGGCCCGATGCGCTGGAAATTGTCGATGGCCTGTGCTACGTCATGGGCCGTCTGCTGTTTAACCTGATGACCACGCTCGATGTGCAGCGCATCAGCATGGGCGGATCGGTGTTCTGGCACCAGCAGGACTTGCTGCTGCCACGCCTGCGTGCCCAGATTGGAGGCAAACTGCCCGCAATGACCAGCGGTGTGGACATTGTTCCAGCGGGATTGGGTGAGTCCGTAGGCGACTATGCCGCGCTGGCGCTGGTCTTGTAAAACGGGCTTTGTGCCGGCAGCACCCCAAAATTTGCAGCGCCTATGCCAAAGGCCGTCGCTTAGGACGCCGCAACGCATGGGGCTATCGCGAGTTCCCGGGCCTTGGCCAAGGCCTTCCCGACAGCGGGACCTTGCGCGCCCGCCTGCATAGCCGCTTGTGCGATGGCGGTGCTATCTATCGCCAAGGCCGCCTGCAATGCCTGGATCAGGCGCTTGCCTTGGCTATAAGCGTCTTGTTCGCGGCCCAGGCGCCCACGCGCATCGCAGGCGCAGGCCTGCACGATGTGCGCAAAGCGTGCCGGTTTGCGAAAGGCATCGCAGCGCTCTAGCAAGCGCAATATGGCGGCTGCGCCTAGGCTCGCGCTACGGTGGATATTGCCGTGTTCGCGCGCCACCACCTCGGCCAACTCCGCGCAAGCCTGGGGCACGCGCAAGCGCTGGCAGAGCGTACGCAAAAGCTTGACGCTGCGCATTTCATGGCCCAAATGGCGAGGCCATTGCTCGGCAGGCGTGGTGGCTTTGCCCAAGTCGTGCACCAG
>CAMBFO010000062.1 GCA_945865675.1 Comamonas sp. lk | reverse complement strand
GGCGACGATGTGGACGAGGTCGATGTCGAAAAACTCAAGGAAATGGTCAACGTCAAGGACGAAGACATCGCCAAACTCGATGCGCTGTTGACGGCTGGCAAGGGTACTAAATAATGAAAAAAGAAATCTGGTTTGGCCTGACGATCATGGCCTTGGTCGTGTTGACGGCCTTTATTTTGCTCCCCGCACCCTCCCAAATGGCCAACGGCCATCTGGGGCTGTTGATGCTGGCCTTGGTAGTGGTGGCGATCATGTTGGGTTTCCCCACGGCCTTCACGCTGATGGGCATGGGCATGATCTTCGCCTGGATCGCCTACAAGAGCCAAAACCCCGCTTTGGCGGTGCAGCAAACCCTGGACCTGATGGTTCAGCGCGCCTACTCGGTCATGTCCAACGATGTGCTGATCTCGATTCCTTTGTTCGTGTTCATGGGTTACCTGATTGAACGCGCCAACTTGATCGAAAAACTATTTAAGAGCATGCACTTGGCCATGGCCCGTGTGCCGGGTTCCCTGGCGGTGGCCACCATCGTGACCTGCGCCATTTTTGCGACAGCCACGGGCATTGTGGGCGCGGTGGTCACGCTCATGGGCTTGCTGGCGCTACCCGCCATGCTGCGTGCAGGCTACAGTGTTCAGCTGTCAGCTGGCGCCATCACCGCGGGCGGTTGTCTGGGCATCCTGATTCCGCCTTCGGTCATGTTGATCGTGTATGGCGCGACGGCAGGCGTGTCGGTGGTCAAGTTGTATGCCGGCGCGTTTTTCCCGGGCATCATGCTGGCCACTTTGTATGTCTTGTATGTGGTCATCATTGCCAAAATCAAACCCAGCATGGCCCCGCCCATGTCGGCCGAAGACCGTTTCGTGCCTTTGCCCGCGTTTGCGCAAGTGGTGTCAAAAGACATCAGCAACACCGTGTTGCCCGGCTTGATCGGCGCCCTCAAAGGCAAACGCAATGCGGCTGTGCCCCTGGGTGAATTGCTTAATCACCTGGGCATCGCCTTGCTGCCCGCTTTGGCAGTGGCTGCAATCATGGGGACTATTTATTTCAAGGTCACCGCACCCCTGCCGACCGAGGCGGTAGCAGGCGTGGTGGCCATGGGCGGCGATTTGGCTGATTCGACCGACGCCGCAGAAGAAGCCCCTAGTGTCAGTGGCTTGGCCGAACCCGAAGCGGGTGGTTTGCAAGCACTGCCGGGTGCGGCCGAAGCAGCCACAACAGATGCGGCACCGAGCGCAGAGCCGGTCCAAACAGAGTCGCCCGCTGCTGCGGCAGAGGCACCCGTGGACCAAGCGGAGCGCCAGCCCGCGCCACTGTCTTTCTGGATCGGTTTGGCCAGTTGTGCGGTGGCCTTGGCCCTGTTCTATGCCTACTTCAGCTTTGCACGTCTTGAAATCTTCAAGATGCTGCTGGGCTCCTTCTTCCCGCTGGCCATCATGATTTTGGCGGTGCTGGGCACCATCGTGTTTGGCTTGGCCACACCCACCGAGGCCGCGGCCATGGGCTCCTTGGGTGGTTTGCTGTTGGCTGCTGCTTACCGACGCCTGAACTATGTGGTGCTGCGCGAATCGGTGTACCTGACGGCCAAAACCAGTGCCATGGTGTGCTGGCTGTTTGTGGGCTCCAGCATTTTCTCGGCGGCCTTTGCGCTGCTCGGTGGGCAAGAGATCATCAACGCCTGGGTGCTGGGCATGGACCTGACGCCAGTGCAGTTCATGATCCTGGCGCAAGTGGTTATTTTCTTGCTGGGCTGGCCTTTGGAGTGGACCGAAATTATCGTGATTTTCATGCCGATTTTCATTCCCTTGCTGCCCCACTTTGGCATCGACCCCTTGTTCTTTGGCTTGTTGGTGGCGCTGAACCTGCAGACCGCGTTCCTCAGCCCACCGGTGGCCATGGCAGCGTTTTACTTGAAGGGAGTGAGCCCGCCGCAGGTCACGTTGAACCAGATCTTTGCCGGCATGTTGCCTTTCATGGCCATCCAAGTGTTTGCGATCTTCCTGCTCTACACGTTCCCCGCCATCGGAATGTGGCTGCCAGAAGTGCTTTACAAGTAGGCCGAATCGACCGCCGACTGCACCAAAGCGCAGGGCGCGGTGCAAGGCTGTCGCCGGGCGCTTTGATGGCAGGCCTCAGATCGTCGCCTAAGGCGAAGAAATTCTCGGCGGCGATAGCCTGAAAGAGTAAGTTAAATAGACGAAAGGCCGCATATAGCGGCCTTTCCATTTGGTGCATCTTTTTGCTTGTTAGCGTCCAGAGCGCATTTCCCAATCGACGAAATGAGCTTTAAATATAGCACAATGGTTCCCGTTTATTCAATAAATTGGGGGGTGAGTCATGGCACGAATGCGTTACCGACTGGCTTTGGATTTGGGATCGACCTCGTTAGGTTGGGCCATGGTCCGTCTCAATGCCCAAAATGAACCCTGTGCCGTCATCAAAGCGGGTGTCCGCATTTTCAGCGATGGCCGCAACCCCAAAGATGGCAGCTCATTGGCTGTGAGTCGTCGTGAAGCCCGCGCCATGCGCCGCCGCCGTGATCGATTGCTGAAACGCAAAAATCGAATGATGGCCACTTTGTTGCGCCATGGTTTCTTTCCGCAAGATGAGGCGGCACGCAAAGCACTTGAAAAAACAGACCCTTTTGCCTTGCGCGCCAAGGGACTGGACCAAGCCCTGGCACCCGAAGAATATGCCCGTGCTTTGTTTCACATCAATCAGCGACGCGGCTTCAAAAGCAACCGCAAGACCGACAAAAAAGACAACGACGGCGGCGCACTCAAAACGGCTATCCATGCATTGCGTCAAGCCATGCAAACTACAGGTTGTCGCACCGTGGGCGAGTGGCTAAATGCCCGGCACCAACAAGGCTTGTCGGTGCGAGCGCGTTACCGCGAAAACCGCTCGACCCAAGACAACGGTAAAACCAAAATTGAAAAAAGCTACGACCTCTACATTGACCGCGCCATGATCGAAGCCGAGTTTGATGCGCTGTGGGCCAAGCAAAGCGAACTCAACTCGGTTCTGTTCAACGACACAGCACGCGCTGAACTCAAAGACTGCTTGCTGCATCAGCGCTCACTCAAACCCGTCAAACCGGGTCGCTGCACACTCATGCCCAATGAAGAGCGCGCTCCACTGGCCTTGCCCAGCCAGCAACGCTTTCGCATTTACCAAGAGGTGAACAACTTGCGCTTGTTGCGTGAAGGCTTGAGTGAAGAACCGCTGACGCTGACCCAGCGTGATCTCTTGGTGCAGGCGCTCGAGACCAATAACAAACGAAGCTTTGCGCAAATTCAGAAGTTGATCGGGTTTTCTGGGCAGTTCAATCTGCAAGACGAAAAACGCACGGAACTCAAAGGCAATAGCACCGGCGCCATGCTGGGAAAAAAAGAGCTTTTTGGACAAGGCTGGTTCACATGGAGTGAACGACAACAAGATGCCATCGTGAAGCAACTTGTGAAACAAGAAAATGAGTGGCGACTGATTAAGCGGCTTCAAAAATATTGCGGTGTGAACGAAGAAACTGCCGATCGTATTGCCAATGCGCCATTGGCCGAAGGCTATGGCAGCCTGAGCGCCAAAGCGCTTGAAAAAATTCTGCCCGCCTTGCGTTCCGAAGTCATCACCTACGACAAGGCCGTGCTCGCCGCAGGCTTTGCGCACCACAGCCACATCAGCCATGCGGCAACGGGTGAAATTTTGCAAGCCTTGCCCTATTACGGCGAGTATCTTCAGCGTCATGTGGGCTTTGGCACGGGCAAGCCCGAAGACCCCTCTGAAAAGCGTTACGGCAAAATCGCCAATCCCACGGTGCACATTGGCCTGAACCAAGTGCGCACCGTGGTCAATGCGCTGATCAAGCGCTACGGCCACCCCAGCGAAGTGATTGTGGAGCTGGCGCGCGACCTCAAGCAAAGCCAAGAGCAACGCAAAGAGGAACAAGCGCAACAAGCCAAAAATCAGCGCCGCAACGACCGCATGCGTGCAGACATTGCCGATCTGCTGCAGACCAGCCCCGAGCGGGTCAGAACCGCTGACTTGCAAAAAATGATCTTGTGGGAAGAGCTCAGCTTCAACGCAGCCGAGCGGCGCTGCCCCTACAGCGGCGTGCAAATCAGTGCGCAAATGCTGTTCAGCGACCAAGTCGAAATCGAGCACATCCTGCCGTTCTCGCAAACGCTAGACGACAGCCTGAACAACAAGACGGTGGCTATGCGCCAAGCCAACCGCATCAAAGGCAACCGCACCCCCGCGCAAGCGACCGCAGACTTTCAAGCCCAAGGATGGACGCCCGAAGACATGCTGTCGCGTGCCAGCCTCATGCCCAGGGGCAAACGCTACCGCTTTGCGCAAGACGGCATTGAGCAATGGCTGCGCGAAGACAAAGGCTTTTTGGCCCGCGCCCTGAACGACACCCGTCACCTCAGCCGCGTGGCGCGTGAATACCTGAGCCTGATCTGCCCGCACGGCACCCGCGTCATCCCCGGGCGCATGACCGCCATGTTGCGTGGCAAATTTGGTTTGAACGACATCCTGGGTCTGGACGGTGAGAAAAACCGCAACGACCACCGCCACCATGCAGTCGATGCCTGCGTGATCGCTGTCACAGACCAAAGCATGCTCCAGCGCTTTGCCAAGGCCAGCGCCAGTGCCCGCGAAAAGCAGTTGAACAAACTGGTCGAGTCCATGCCCTTGCCCTGGGACAATTACCGCGAGCATGTGCAACGCGCGATTAACATCATCTGGGTCAGTCATAAACCTGACCACGGCCATGAAGGGGCGATGCACAACGACACCGCTTATGGTTTGTTGGGTGGGGGCCGTGTTCATGTGCGCAAAACTGTAGACGGCGTGCGCACGCGAGAGGTTGGCGCACTCAAAGTGATCGAGTTCAGCGATGCCTCCGCATCAGCTCGCCATGGCTTGCTGCCCAGTGGGGAGCCCAAGCCCTACAAAGGCTACAAAGGGGACAGCAACTACTGCATGGAGATTGTGCGTAACGACAAGGGCAAATGGGAAGGAGAAGTGGTCTCGACATTTGAGGCTTACCAATTGGTGCGTGAGCATGGTGTAGCAAGGTTGAGACACCCAAAATTTAGTCTGAGTGGTAAGCGGCTAGTGATGCGTTTGATGATTGGTGATTCCGTTGGAATTGAGGGTGAAGATGGGCGAAAAATTTACCGACTCAGCTATATGGCTAGTGCGGGAACGATGGCGTTTTCTGAATGCCATGAGGCAAATGTGGATAAACGAACGCGGACCAAAGAGCTTTCTTATCTTTTTAAGACCGCCGGTTCTTTGCAAAAGTCGAAAGGTAGACGGGTGGCAATTTCTCCCTCGGGTGAGCTGCGTGATCCAGGCTTCAGTATTTGATTTACGAAAGTATCTAAATGGATACAATTGGGCCACTCCATCTAGAACAAACCACCCAGTTCAGTCGCTGGCTGGGTGGTTTGAAAGACTACCGGGGCAAAGCGGCCATCGTCTTGCGTCTTAAGCAAGTCGCCGCAGGCCATTGGGGCGATGTCAAAAGTGTGGGTGGTGGCGTTTCAGAAATGAGGTGGCATATGGGTCCTGGTTACAGGGTGTATTTCATGCGTAAAAGGGAACGCATTGTGTTGCTCTTGGCCGGGGGAGATAAATCTAGCCAGGTTCAAGATATTGCCAAAGCCAAATTACTTGCGAAGGAGCAACGCGATGAGCAAGACCACTGAATTTGATCCGTCCAGTTACCTGGACAGCGAGGAGGTCATCGCCGAATACCTTAATCTTGCACTCGCTAGCGGCGACACCGATTTGTTGTTGTCGGCCATTGGGGATGTGGCCAAAGCCCGCGGCATAGCCCAAATTGCACGAGATACGGGATTAGGTCGCGAAAGCCTTTACAAGGCCTTGAACGCAGGGGCCAAACCGCGCTTTGATACGGTCTTCAAAGTGTTGCAGGCACTCGGTGTGCAAATGCAGGCTCACCCGGTGCCCCAAATCCCTAAGTAACAACATGCTGGGCCGCATCGTCGAAGTCTCCAACGACAAGCGGCATTTGTCGGTCTACCGAGGTTTCATGCTGGTGCACAGCACCGGCGAGGACCGTGAAGAAATAGGCCGTGTGCCGATTGACGACATTGCCGCCCTGATCGCCAATGCCCACGGCCTGAGCTACACCAACAACGTGTTGGTTGCGCTGGCCGAGCGTGGCATACCATTTGTACTCTGCGCAGCCAATCACAATGTGGTGGGCATGCTCTGGCCTATAGAAGGGCACCACCAGCAAGCCCACCGGTTTGAGGCGCAAATTGCCTGTACCTTGCCCATGCGCAAAAAGCTGTGGGCCAGCATTGTCAAATGCAAACTCTTGAATCAAGCCGCAGTCTTGCAAGCCACGGGCGCAGTGCATGCCCCTTTGCAAGCACTGGCTAAACAAGTACGCAGTGGTGACCCCGACAACCTAGAAGCCCAAGGCGCTCGCAAATACTGGGGCTTGCTCATGGGGACTTTATTTCGGCGCGATCAGCAGGCCGATGGCGTCAACGCCTTACTCAACTATGGCTACACCGTGTTGCGTGCGGCTACAGCGCGGGCAGTGGTTGCCGCGGGTTTGCATCCCAGCCTGGGCTTGCATCACAGCCATGACAACAACGCCATGCGTTTGGTGGACGACTTGATGGAGCCCTTTCGCCCGGTGATCGACCTGACGGTCTGGCTACTACAAAACACTGGGCCCTGCGTGGTCAACGCGGACACCAAGCGTATTTTGGTGCAAAGCCTGTATCAAGACTTGGCCACCGAAGCGGGCCGAACACCCGTACTGGTGGCGGTGCAAAAGCTCGCCATATCCTTGGCACAGGTGTTGCTGGGTGAGCGTAAGGCGCTCGATCTGCCGATGCCTGGCGTGCCACTGCGGCATCTGCCCGAACCTGATGACTGAAGCGCCATGCTCAGCGGCTATCGACTGATGTGGATGCTGGTGATGTTCGACTTGCCGGTGGTTGAGGCTGCTGAACGGGCCGCTGCCACACAATTTAGGTTGAGCTTGTTGGACATGGGTTTCTCGCGTGCGCAGCTAAGCGTGTACATGCGCTTTTGCACCAGTTACAAGCAGGTGCAAGCCTATAGCCAAAGGGTTGAAGCGGCTTTGCCCAAAGGGGGCTTGGTCAATATTTTGCAAATGACCGATAAACAGTACGAACGCATCATCAGTTTTCACAGCGGGCGCAAAGAGCCAGCGAAAAAAACACCTGATCAGTTTGATCTATTCGGATGAGGGAGCGATTTTGAGCAGACTAAGGGCAAAAAAGTCGATGTGTTACAAAGACTTAGCGTTGTCGGAGTCTAGTCGATTGGGAAATGCGCTCTGACCGGAACCCCTCCGTCGGTGCCCAGCTGCGCACAAAGAGTCTAGTCGATTGGGAAATGCGCTCTGACCGGAACGTCAACAGTAGCACTTAGAGTAGAGTCAGCAGTCTAGTCGATTGGGAAATGCGCTCTGACCGGAACTGGGCTGCCTGCGTTTGTGCGCCCAGCAGAGTCTAGTCGATTGGGAAATGCGCTCTGACCGGAACTTTTGAATGATGTGAGCGCAGGCAAGCCGGAGTCTAGTCGATTGGGAAATGCGCTCTGACCGGAACCCGACCAGGTCGCGGGGATAGGGGGCGGTGGAGTCTAGTCGATTGGGAAATGCGCTCTGACCGGAACATTCCCAAGGACTTGGACGGCACGGTCAAAAGTCTAGTCGATTGGGAAATGCGCTCTGACCGGAACGCCTTGGTAGAAGCAGCAGCCCGTGCTGATAGTCTAGTCGATTGGGAAATGCGCTCTGACCGGAACTATTTGCGGGTGTCCACGGACGCCCAGGACAGTCTAGTCGATTGGGAAATGCGCTCTGACCGGAACTCTGCCAGTCAGCTGTACAAAGGTGCCATTAGTCTAGTCGATTGGGAAATGCGCTCTGACCGGAACGGTGCAATCGCTTACTACAAGGTAAACGGAAGTCTAGTCGATTGGGAAATGCGCTCTGACCGGAACCAAACCGCCATGGTGTCCAGGTCGGCCGCCAGTCTAGTCGATTGGGAAATGCGCTCTGACCGGAACAGTTCGAAACTGACAGGCCGCGCTCCTGCAAGTCTAGTCGATTGGGAAATGCGCTCTGACCGGAACCGCCGGCACAAGCACCCGCTAGGTCATAGGAGTCTAGTCGATTGGGAAATGCGCTCTGACCGGAACCCCACACTCTCAAACAGCCCGGCTCGTGCCAGTCTAGTCGATTGGGAAATACACTCTGACCGGAACTTCAATGATTGCGTTAAGTTGTTGAATTTGAGTCTAGTCGAATGGATTCGCAATGCCGCGTGCCACGGCAATGCATTTGCACAGCGCTTTATTTACACGGCGCAAACACGCGCACGGTGCATTGGGCGCAGCTTGGGGGCTTGAGCCGCGCTTTGATGGCAGGCATCAGGTCGTCGCCTAAGGTGAAGAAGTTCTCGGCGCCAATGGCGTCAAAAGCGCCGCTTTTTCGCAGCATGGCCAAGGGTTCGTCTTTCATATGAAAGATGTACAGGCCGCCGCCTAGCGCCCGGCGGCGCTGGGCTTCCTGCGCCAGCCACTGCGCGCCACCCAGGTCCACAAAATTGATGCCCGAGGCTACCAGCAATACATGCACATGCGCCGGGTTTTGCGCGTCAATGGCTTGCATAGCTTCTTGCAAATGGTTGACCGCGCCAAAGAAAATAGAGCCATTGATGCGGACAATTTTGAGCTGCGGACAATCGGGCAGGCCCGTTGCCGCGCTAAAGGCCGGCGGCACCTGGCCGGGCACCGGCTTGACATCGTCCACACCGGGCTGCGAGGTGCGTTTGAGGTAGAGCAGCAGGGACAAAGCCACGCCAATGTAAATCGCAAACTCCAGCTGCACCGTGAGGGTGGCCAGCCAGGTTGCGGCCAGTACGGCGGACTCCGAACGGCTGACGCGCAGGATTTCACCGATGTGGTGAAAGTCAATCAAACCCCATGCCACCACGAACAAAATGCCGGCCATAGCCGCCACCGGCAGGAACTGCGCCAAGGGCGCCAGAAACAGCATGATGAACAGCAAAAATACGGCGGACAAAACCGCCGCCAAAGGCGTTTGCGCACCGGCCTGCACATTGAGGCCGCTGCGGTTGAAAGAGCCGCTGGAGGCATAGCCAGAGAAAAAAGCGCCCGCGATATTGGACAGTCCCTGGCCGATAAATTCCTGGTTGCCGTCGATGCGTTGGCCGGTGTGCAAGGCCATGGAGCGCGCAATGGACACCGCTTCGGTCAAGGCCAAGAGCGCCACCGCTACCGCAATCGGCGCCAGGGTCACAATGGTTTGCCAGTCAAAGTCCGGGCTGGACAGTGGCGGAAAGCCGATGCGCAGCGCACCTATGCTGCCTACGCCGGTGCGCTCAAGGCCCCAGGCCTGGTTCATGGCAAACGCGAGCACACTGCCGCTGACCATACCCACAATCATGTGCGGCACGCGCGGCCACCAGCGGCGCGCAGCGACGCAGCACACCACCGTGAACAGGCTGACCGCAGTCACAAAGGGGTTGATGTCCTGCGCCTGTTGCGCCAGGCCTTGCAGCACCGTTGCCACGGATGCGCCGCGCGGCAGCGCAATGCCAAAAAAGTTTTTGACCTGGCTGATGGCGATGAGCACCGCCGCCCCCGCCGTAAAGCCGACCACCACGGTATGGGATACAAAATTCACCAAGGTGCCAAGCCGCAAGCCCCCCAATAAAAGCTGGAACACCCCCACCAAAAAAGTGAGCGTCAAGACCAGTTGCACGTAGTGCGGGCTGCCCGCTTCGGCCAGCGGGCTCATGGTGGCAAAGACCACAATAGAAATCGCCGTAGTCGGGCCGGATACCAAATGCCACGAAGAGCCCCACAAGGCGGCAACGATGGCAGGCAGCATGGCCGCGTACAAACCGTACTCGGGCGGCATACCGGCAATGGTGGCAAAGGCCACGCCTTGGGGCACCAGAATCAAGCTGCCGGTCAGGCCGGCGACTAAGTCGGCGCGCAGGCTGGCGCGGCCCACGCGCGGCCACCATTGCAAAAAAGGCAGCCAGCGCTGCAAACCAGAACTCATAGAAATACCTTTACTGTAGGCTTGTGCAGCACGGCTAGAGGGGGCCAAAGTAGCAGAAAACCGCCTAGGGATAAACCCGCGCTCAAGCAGATCGCGGCCTGTGATTGTCCTCACAGGGCCGATCAGGAAATTTGCTCGCCAAAGACGGTTCTCCAGCGAAAAGCGCACCATTGTGCTTCAAGTTGCAGCACCATGCTGGTGCCAAACCGCGGTGTTAACTGGCACTATAAAGGCATGCATCTGGCTCTAGTACGGGGGCGATGCAGACGCCAAACTCATAAGCTCATGCACTTGGCTTGCTTACAGGGGCGTAGCATGGGCCTAGTTTCCCCCGTTTATTTACTTGAAAGGTTGATCGATGAAAAAAACTCTCATTCCGGTTATCGCCAAATCCCTGATGGGCTTGATGGTCGCTGTAGGCCTGTCCACCGCGTTTGCGCAAGCCAAAAAAGAAGTGACTTTTGCGCACCAGGATATGCAGCTTCCGTTGCGGATTCTGATGGACTCTGAGCTAGAAAAAGCCACGGGTTACAAGATCAACTGGAGAATGTTTGGCGGCGGTGGCGAAGTGATCAAAGCCATGAGCTCTGGGGATGTGCAAATCGGCGAAGTGGGCTCCAGCCCGCTGGCCACTGCCACCAGCCAAGGACAAGACCTGCGCTTGGTGTACATCTTGGATGACATTGCCGCTTCAGACCAATTGGTGGCCCGCAATGGCGCTGGCGTCAACGGATGGAAAGACTTGGTCGGCAAAAAGGTCGGAACGCCTTTCGCATCCACCGCCCACTACTCCCTGATGGTCGGTTTGCGTCTTGAAGGTATCGATGCCAAAAGCGTCAACGTGATGAACCTGCCACCACCGGCCATCGCAGCAGCCTGGGAGCGCGGTGATATTGACGCCTCCTTCATCTGGGACCCCGTTCTGTCCAAGATCAAGCGCAACGGCAAGGCGATTGCAACCTCCGGCGACATTGGCAAAAAAGGTTATCCCACCTTTGACGGCTTGGTCGTCGATGCCAAGTGGGCCGCCCAAAACCGCGACTTCGTGGTTGCAGCCATCAAGGCAATCAGCAAAGCTGACGCTGACTACCGCGCCAATGCGGCCAAGTGGGCTGTCGGTTCGCCCCAAGTCAAAGCGATTGCCAAGTGGACTAAGGCTGACGAAAAAGACGTGCCCGATGCCATGGCAGCTTTTGTCTTCCCTGACACCGCGGCACAAATGTCCAACGCCTGGTTGGGCGGCGGCGCAGCCGGCGGTGCAGCAAAAACCCTGGAAAACAGTGCCAAGCTCTGGAAAGAAATCGGCCGTATCACCGAAGTCAAGCCTGATTACAGCGTGTTTGTCGATAGCAGCTACCTGCGTGACGCAATGAAGTAATCTGCACCAGCCAGGGCGCGGGCGCGAGCCCTGGCCTTGGGCTGTTTGCCAGCAGAGGGGCAACTTGCACAAAGTTTGCCCCTTTTTTATTGTGTGGTGGATTTTTAAAACCTGTTATGCCTATATTGCAAATCAAAGATCTGACGGTGAATTACGCGGTGAAAGGCGGCACGCTGCAAGCGCTGGCCCCCGTCAACCTGGAAATGAAAGGCGGCGATTTTGTTGTCGCACTGGGCGCTTCGGGTTGCGGTAAGACCACGCTGCTCAATTGCATCGCCGGCTTTTTGCCGCCCTCCAGTGGCGAAGTGCTGCTCAATGGCGAGCACGTCCAAGGACCGGGCGCAGACCGTGGCGTGGTATTCCAGAAACACGCGCTGATGCCCTGGTTGTCAGTGATCGATAACGTCTGCCTGGGCTTACGCATGCGGGGCATGGGCGCCGCCGAGCGCCGGCGTATCGGCGAAGAAAAACTGGTGCTTGTCGGCTTGGAGAAGTACGCCGACCGCGCCGTCTATGAATTGTCGGGCGGTATGCAACAGCGCGTCGGTATCGCCCGCGCACTGGCCAGCGACCCGCAAGTGCTGCTCATGGACGAACCCATGGGTGCGCTCGATGCATTCACCCGCGAAACCGTGCAGGAAATTTTGCTGCATGCCTGGGTCAAGTCCAACAAAATGGTGTTCTTTATCACCCACTCGGTGGAAGAGGCCTTGTTTTTAGCCACCCGACTAATCGTAATGAGCCCCAGCCCCGGCCGCATCACCCACACCTACGAGGACGTGCCTTTCTCGCGCCAGTTCTTAGAACATGGCGACGCGCGCAAAGTCAAGTCCGAGCCCGAATTCATCCGCATGCGCGAAGAAGTGTTGTCCATCATCCACCAACGCGAGGCTGTCCATGTCTAATCCAAGCACCCCCGCACTCAAGACCAGCGCCTTCAAAATCCCGGGCGAAGGCTCCAGCGCGTTTATCACCACGGTCACCATTGTGGTGATGGCTATAGCCTGGTTTGTCGTCACGAACATGGGCTGGATCAAGCCGATCTTTCTGCCCTCACCGCAAGCAACCTACCAGCAGTTTTACGAGTACCTCACTGGCATAGCCAATGACAAACCGCTGTGGCAACACTTTATGGCCAGTATGTTGCGGGTGTTTGCCGCGTTTTTACTGGCTTGTGCGACCGCGATTCCCGTTGGCATTGCCATGGGCATGTCGCGCTTTTGGCGGGGCATTTTCGATCCACCCATTGAGCTGCTGCGCCCGCTGCCTCCGCTGGCCTACCTGCCGCTGATCATCATCTGGTTTGGTATTGACGAGTTTCCCAAGGTATTGCTGATTTACCTGAGCTGCTTCGCGCCGCTGGCCATGGCTGCACGCTCCGGCATGCGCAGCGCTTCACAAGAGCAGATGAACGCCGCCTACTCCATGGGCGCGAGCTACAGTCAAGTCATCCGGCATGTCGTACTGCCCGCGGCCATGCCCGAGATTCTGGTGGGTATGCGCATCGCCATCGGCTTTGGCTGGAGTACGCTGGTGGCGGCGGAAATGGTCGCGGCCAATGTGGGCCTGGGCCAGATGGTTTTGAACGCATCGAATTTTTTGCGCACCGACATTGTGGTCATGGGCATCATCGTCATCGGCTCGGTGGCCTTTGCGTTTGATTTGCTGATGCGCTGGGTCGAAAACAAAGTTGTACCTTGGAGGGGCAAGATGTGAGCACGCCACGCGAGTTTTTCAAACCCATCACCGGCTCGGTGATGCCGCGCTTTGCCGGACTGGCCACGCTGATGCGCCTGCCGTATGTGCAAAAAACCGACGCAGAATTTGCGGATGTGGAGATCGGACTGGTCGGCATCCCCTGGGACGGCGGCACCACCAACCGGCCCGGTGCGCGCCACGGCCCACGCCAGGTACGCGACATTTCCACCATGATCCGCAACGTCAACCGCGCCAGCGGCATCGCACCCTTTAGCCTGTGCAATTGCGCCGACCTGGGCGATACGCCCGTCAACCCGGTGGACCTCATGGACTCCCTGGCGCGCATCGAAAGCTTTTTCACAGGCGTGTGCAGCGCAGGCATTGCGCCCTTGTCCATCGGCGGCGACCATTTGGTATCGCTGCCCGTGATGCGCGCTATCGTGAAGCAAACCGGCCCGCTGGGCATGGTGCACTTTGACGCGCACACCGACACCTGGGACGGCTACTTCGGCGGCTTCAAGTACACGCACGGCACGCCATTTCGGCGCGCTGTCGAAGAAGGCCTGCTCGACCCCAAGCGCACGGTGCAAATCGGCATACGCGGCGCGCTTTACAGCGACGCCGAAGACACCTGGGGCCAGGAGCAAGGCATACGCGTGATCGACATCGATGAGTTCAACGCCCTGGGTGTGGAAGCCACCATCGCCGAAGCCCGCCGCGTGGTGGGCACGGGCGCTACCTACGTCAGCTTTGACGTGGACGCGCTCGACCCCGTCTATGCCCCAGGCACCGGCACACCCGAAATTGGCGGCATGACCACCTTGGAAGCCCAGCATTTGGTGCGCGGGCTGCGTGGTCTGAATTTGGTAGGCGGCGACGTCGTCGAGGTATCGCCTCCGTTCGATGCCAGCGGCAATACTGCGCTGGTGGGGGCGACCATGATGTTTGAAATTTTGTGTGTGCTGGCCGATAGCATCAAAGCGCGCAAAGCTTGACGCACTCGGCCTGCAGCGCTACATTGAAACGCCCCTGCGCACTGTGCCAGTGGCGTTTCTTTTTTAAACTATGCAAAGACAACACATCAGCTCCGGTTCGCGCTTTGAGTCCGACATGGGTTACTCCCGCGCCGTAGTGGTCGGCGACTGGGTTTTTGTATCCGGCACCACCGGTTTTAACTACGCCACCATGGAAATTTCCGAGGACGTAGCCGAACAGACGGCGCAATGCTTCAAGAACATCGCCGCCGCCTTGGCCCAAGCTGGGGCCAGCTTGGACGAGGTGGTGCGCGTCAATTACATCCTGCCCCTTGTTGCAGACTTTGAAGCCTGCTGGCCGGTGCTGCGCCAATACCTAGGGCATGCCAGCCCGGCAGCGACCATGGTGAGCGCAGGGCTGGTTGACCCGCGCATGAAAATTGAGATCGAAGTGACGGCGCTCAAAGGAAGCGGGGTCAGCCATGGCTAAACCCGCTCCCCAGCACGGGCAGGCCGGCCTGGTGGTGTTTGCCAAGAGCGTAAAAAAGCTAAGTGCTTTTTACGTACGCACACTGGGCCTGGAAGTGCTGGAAAGTACGCGCAGCCACCAGCTACTAGGTGGCAATGGCTATGAAGTGGTCGTGCATGCCATCCCCGCCAAAATCGCAAGCGAGATAACTATCGCAAAGCCGCCCGCGCTGCGCGAGGACAGCGCCATGAAACCCAGCTTTGTGGTGCCGGATTTGAAGGCGCTGCGACTGGCCGTGGTGGCGACCGGTGGATGGCTTAAGCCGCAGGAGTTGGCCTGGACGATTCGTGGCCACACCGTGCTGGACGGCTGCGACCCGGAAGGCAATATCTTGCAATTCAAGCAAAAGCTGTGAGCGCTACGCGCTTATTTCACTTCGGCAATCGCTTTCTTCAGGTCCCGGTATTCCTCGCACGAAAAGGGGCAAATCTTATCCAGACTGGCAAGGTGCTCTTTGGCTTTGTCTAACTGTCCCATTTGGATGTAGGCCATGCCGATGTATTCATGTGCACCCTTATGCTTAGGGTCCAGGGAGAGCGCTTGTTTATAGGCGACCAGCGAGTCGTCGTATTTTTTCTGATTACGTAAGCTGTAACCCAGCAAGTTAAAGCCGTCGGCGCTGCGCGGATTGGCGGCCGTGTAGGGCTCCAGTACAGCTTGCGCGGCAGCCCAGTCTTTGCGCGCGATAGCGGTTTTGGCTTTTTCCAATTCCGTATCTTTTGGAGTCGGTGGACTGGTGTCTGCGGCAAAGGCGAAGGTGCTGACAAACAGGCTGGCGGCAAGTAGGAGGCGAAGGGTGGGCATAGCGTTATTTCCTAGGGTTAAGGCGGAGGCACCGAAACACTGTATCGGGTTTAGCAGTCGGGCGCCCTGGGTGGCCTAATGGGCCCGCGCTTGGTAGAGGAATCTGAAGCGCCCACCAGCGCCTGGCTGGCATTAAGTGGGCGGGCTCACCGCCTTGCTATACGAAAAATACACCTCGTCGCGCACCCAGCCCAATGCTTCGTAGGCCGCTTGGGCGGGAAGATTGGTTTTGGCGGTTGTCAAATCCAAGCGGCACATGCCGTGCTCGCGGGCGCTTTGCTCGGCCGCCAACAACAGCAAGTTACCAAT
>CAMBFO010000061.1 GCA_945865675.1 Comamonas sp. lk | reverse complement strand
TTGAAGATAGTTCGAATACCTAGCTCGCGCCGCACCGGGCCGACGTTTTTCATCGCCGGATGGTGATTGGGCGCAAACATAAAGCCGACCCCGTGGGTCTCAATGCATTGGGCAATGGCGGTCGGGGGCAAATGGATATTGAGGCCCAGCGCTTCGAGCACATCGGCGCTCCCGCTTTTGCTGCTGACGCTGCGCCCGCCATGCTTACTGACTTTGGCACCCCCAGCGGCAGCCACAAACATGGAACAGGTGGAGATATTGAAGGTATGCGAGCCATCGCCGCCCGTGCCCACGATGTCCAGCAAATGTTTTTTGTCCGCCACTTCCACCTTGGTGGAAAACTCGCGCATAACCTGGGCCGCTGCAGTAATTTCGCCAATCGTTTCTTTCTTCACGCGCAAGCCGGTGATGAGGGCCGCCATCATGACCGGCGACATTTCCCCCGACATGATTTGGCGCATCAAGTGCAGCATTTCGTCATGGAATATCTCGCGGTGTTCGATGGTGCGCTGCAAGGCTTCCTGCGGCGTGATTTTGGTGGGGACTGCGAGAATGGGGGACATCGTAAAACTCCTAAGACGTAGAAGGCGCATCCGATAGCGCCAGTTGAATACCAAAAGCCATAAACATACAGGCCGCTACACCATCTAGCCCGCGCAAGGCCGACTGCAACAGCGCGACGCGGCGCGCCATCCAAGCCGCGCCCCAGGCATAGGCGCTGCTCACCAGCAAACCATTGGCCGTAAACAAAATACCCAGGGCCCAAAAGTACAGCGGCTTATCAGTGGTATCGGCGGGAATGAACTGCGGCACAAAGGCCAGAAAGAAAAGTGCCACCTTGGGGTTGAGCACATTGGTGCCAAAGCCTTGCAAGAAAACACTGCGCGCACTGATCATGGGCTGCACTAAAGCGTCGGCAAAAAAAGACTGCGGTACAGGCGCCAGCGCAGAACGCAAAAGGCCCCAAGCGACGTACAAGAGATAGGCCGCACCCAGCCACTTGAGTAGGGCAAAAGCCTGGCTGGAACCTGCCAGCAGCGCACTGAGGCCCCAAGCCCCCGCGCTCACATGCACCAGGCAACCCGCCGCCACGCCCAATCCGGCAAAGCAGCCAGCGCGCGCGCCACTGCGCAAAGCATGGCGCACCACCAGCAGCACATCAGGCCCGGGCGTCAGGTTGAGCACAATGCCCGCCAGTGTGAACAAAACAAGGTGATGGCTTTGCATGGTGCGAAGCGTGGGCGTTGCGGTATCAAGCCTTAAAGAAACTGCGCATGGCCCCAATGGCTTTTTCCACCCCGGCAGCATCCACATCCAGATGGGTGACAAAGCGCAAGCGGTAAAGGCCGGTGGCGCGCACGCCGCACGCTTGCAAGTGGGCCATCAAGGCCGCCGACTGCTGGCGCGCTGCGCCCTGTAAATCCACAAACACAATATTGGTCTGCGGCGCTTCTACCGCCAGGCCATCCATCCCCTGCAGGCCTTGGGCCAGGCGGCTTGCCAGGGCATGGTCATCGGCGAGTCGCTCCATATGGTGGTCTAGCGCAAAAAGGGCCGCCGCGGCCAAAACGCCGGACTGGCGCATGCCGCCGCCGAGCATTTTGCGCACGCGGTGCGCCCGGCCAATGAATGCCCGGCTACCGCACAAAGCCGATCCGACCGGTGCGCCCAAGCCTTTGCTGAAACACACCGACACACTGTCAAAACACTGCGCAATACGACGCGCCTCTAATTGCGGCGTGCTACCTTGCGCCGCCGCTTGCGCCACGGCTGCATTGAACAAGCGCGCACCGTCCAGGTGGCGGTACAAGCCCTTGTCCTGTGCCAACTTGGTGGCCGATTGCACATAGTCCATTGGCAGCAACTTGCCGCCCAGGGTGTTTTCGAGACACAGCAGGCGCGACTTGGCAAAGTGCGCGTCATCGGGTTTGATCGCATCCTCAATGTCTTGCAAATCCAAGCTGCCGTCACTTTGGTTTTGCAAGGGTTGCGGCTGCACGCTGCCCAAGACGGCGGCACCACCGCCTTCCCAGCGGTAGCAATGCGCTAACTGGCCAACGATGTATTCATCGCCGCGATCGCAATGGGCCATGATGCCGCACAAATTGCTTTGGGTTCCAGTGGGTACAAATAGCGCGGCTTCGAAGCCCAGCATGCCCGCAATGCGCTCCTGCAAGGCATTCACCGTGGAGTCGTCGGCAAACACATCATCACCCAATGGCGCAGACATCATGGCAGCGCGCATTGCAGCAGTAGGCAGGGTCACAGTGTCGCTGCGCAAATCAACGAAAGGGGTCATGCAAAAAACGTCCTGGTGGTGGTGCAAAGGCCGGCAATCTTATCGGAGCGACTTAGGGCGGGTGTTACTGCAAAAAATTGCGCAACATCGCATGGCCGTGTTCGGTGAGTATGCTTTCCGGATGGAATTGCACGCCCTCCATACGAACCTGCGCCGCCAAGCCCGTGTGGCGCACACCCATGATTTCACCGTCCTCGGTCCAGGCCGTCACCGCCAACTCTTTGGGACAGGTCGTACGGTCGATGGCCAGCGAGTGGTAACGGTTCACGGTAAAGCTCTTTGGCAAACCGACAAACACGCCCTCGCCGGTGGTTTGGATGACACTGGTTTTGCCGTGCATCAGTTGCCGTGCGCGCACAATGTTTCCGCCCAGCGCAGCGCCTATGCTTTGGTGACCCAGACACACACCCAAAATAGGCAACTTGCCCATGAAATGCTGGATGGCCGCCACCGAAATCCCAGCCTGCGCCGGGGAGCAAGGACCTGGCGAAATCACCAAACGCTCCGGCGCGTGATCCGCGATGCCTTGGAGGGTGATTTCATCGTTGCGAAACACTTGCACCTGGGCACCCAGTTCGCCAAAGTACTGCACGATGTTGTAGGTGAAGCTGTCGTAGTTATCGATCATCAATAGTTTCATACTCCCTCCGTTTGGCAGTTACGCTCTCTTTGTTTCTCGCTGCTCATTCCAGCCCTTCTTCTACCAATTCGGCTGCGCGCAAGAGGGCGCGCGCTTTGTGTTCTGTCTCGGCCCATTCCAGCTCGGGCACGCTATCGGCCACCACGCCGGCGGCAGCCTGCACGTACAAGGTCTGGTTCTTCACAATGCCGGTACGGATGGCAATGGCCACATCCATATCGCCCGCGTAACTGAGGTAACCGCAGGCCCCGCCATATATGCCGCGCTTGACCGGCTCCAACTGGTCAATCACCTCCATGGCGTGTACTTTGGGCGCGCCGGTCAAAGTGCCCGCAGGAAAAGTCGCTTTGAGCACGTCCATACTTTGCATTGCGGGCTTTAAGACGCCTTCGACATTGCTCACGATATGCATCACATGGCTATAACGCTCCACGCAAAACGCATCGGTCACTTTGACGCTGCCCGTCTGCGCAATGCGTCCTATGTCATTGCGCGCCAGGTCAATCAGCATGACATGTTCGGCGCGCTCTTTGGGGTCGTTGACCAGCTCTTCTTGCGCCGCATTATCCAGCTCCGGCGTGGCGCCGCGCGGGCGCGTGCCCGCCAGCGGGCGGATGGTTACTTTGGTCTGGCCATCGGCAATTTCCTGGCGCACCAAAATTTCCGGGCTGGCGCCGATCACATAAAAATCCGGCGCGCCGTCCGCCGTGGCGCCGCTGAAGTTGTAGTAATACATATAGGGGCTGGGGTTGAGCGAGCGCAAAGCGCGGTACAAACTCAGTGGCGACTGGATGTATTTTTTCTTGATGCGCTGGCCAACTTGCACTTGCATAAAGTCCCCACCGGCAATCAATTCCTTGGCCCGCACCACCGCAGCCAGATAGTCCTCTTTAGAAAAATCACGCACCGCTGCTTGCGGCGGGCTGGGCACCACTGCCGGTATCTGTACCGCTTGCCCCAGTTTGGTTTTAAGTGCGGCCAGGCGTGCGCAGCCTTGCACATAGGCATCGGGCACTGCCGGGTCCACATAAACCATGAGGTGCAATTTGCCCGACAGGTTGTCAATTACCGCCAGCTCTTCACATTGCAAGAGCAAGATGTCTGGGCAGCCGATTTCATCGGGCGGGCAACTGGCTTCCAACTTCTTCTCGATATAGCGCACCGCGTCGTAACCAAAGTAGCCGGCCAAGCCGCCGCAAAAACGCGGCATGCCCGGGCGCAGCGCCACTTTGAAGCGCCGCTGGTAGGCGGCAATAAAGTCCAGCGGATTGCCTGCGGCGCTTTCCACCACCACGCCATCGCTGAGCACTTCGGTCTTTGCCGCTGCACCAAAACCACTGCTGCGCAACAAGGTGCGCGCCGGCAGGCCGATAAAACTAAAACGGCCAAAACGCTCGCCGCCCACCACCGACTCCAGCAAAAAGCTATAGGGCGCATCACCCGTCAATTTCAGATAAAGCGAAAGCGGCGTTTCCAGGTCCGCAAAGGCCTGGGCCGTCAAAGGGATGCGATTAAATCCCTGGCGCGCCAGGGCATAAAACTCTTCTTTGGTCGTCACACAATTCACCTTCCCGAATACTTAGGTACAGCGCGGCCCGGACGTGGTATTTGCCACAAACGCCGGGCAAAGGCGCTGGCCGCAGGCGCGGCGCGATCAATCAAAAAAAGGGGGAGAGGTGCGCAACAGTCCCGCGCAAAGCGCTAAGGGATCAAACCGGCAGCCAAGACCAGGACCGGCGCATAGCAGTGCGGGTACGCCAGGGCCAGGCTCCCCGGTCGCTACGACCTGTGATGCTGTTGCGGTGAATAAACATGAGCCTGAGTGTAGCAAAGGCTTTGTAAGGTCTCAAACCGCTAAACCCCGCGCGCGCGATCCGCGTGAAACTGCGCCACAAAAGCACCAAAGCGTCCGGCCTCCAAGGCATCGCGCACTTGCTGCATCAGGTGCAGGTAATAGTGCAGGTTGTGGATGCTGGCCAACATAGGCCCGAGCATTTCGCCGCAGCGGTCCAAATGGTGCAAGTACGCGCGGCTGAATCCTTCACGTCCACCGTCCTCCCAGGAAACTCCACTGCTACCGGCACAGGCATAGCAGCTGCAGCTGGTGTCCAGTGGCTGGGCATCGCTTTTGTGGCGGGCATTGCGGATTTTCAAGTCGCCATAGCGGCTAAACAAAGTACCGTTGCGGGCATTGCGCGTGGGCATGACGCAGTCAAACATATCGATGCCGTTTTGCACCCCGGCGATCAAGTCCTCGGGCGTACCCACGCCCATCAGGTAGCGCGGCTTGTGCTGCGGCAGACGCGGCGCGATGTGTTCCAGTATGCGCATCATGTGCTCCTTGGGCTCGCCCACCGATAGCCCGCCTACTGCGATGCCCGGAAAGTCCAGCGCCTCCAAACCGGCAAGCGACTCCACGCGCAAGTGCTCAAACATGCCACCCTGGACAATACCGAACAGTGCGTTCGGGTTTTCTAAGCGCGCAAACTCGGTTTTGCAACGCTGCGCCCAGCGCAAGCTGAGCTCCATGGAAAGGCGCGCTTCGCGTTCGGTCGTCACCTGGCCCTTGGTAGCCGCTTCCACCGACAAATAGGGGGTGCATTCGTCAAACTGCATCACGATGTCTGAATTGAGCACCGTCTGGATTTGCATGCTCACTTCAGGCGTCAAAAACAGCTTGTCGCCATTGACCGGCGAGGAAAAACGCACGCCCTCTTCGCTGATTTTGCGCATCTGGCCCAGGCTCCAGACCTGAAACCCACCCGAATCGGTGAGTATGGGCTTGTCCCATTTTTCGAACTGGTGCAAGCCGCCGAACTTTTCCATCACGTCCAACCCTGGCCGCATCCACAAGTGAAAGGTGTTGCCCAAGATGATTTGCGCGCCCATGTCATGCAGGCTTTGGGGCATCACCCCTTTGACCGTGCCATAGGTGCCCACCGGCATAAAAATGGGGGTTTGCACATAGCCGTGGTTCAGCCGCAAACGCCCCCGGCGCGCCAGGCTGCCCAGGTAGGCGCCCTCGGGGCGGGCGGGATCTCGGGCAAGCACGTCAAATTCAAGCATGGCGCAATTCTAGGTCGGGTACTTGCGGCAACACCGTGCTTTATTTATACTTTGCTTTACTTTTAATAAAGTAAAGGAAGAAGAAATGTCGGAAATAGCAGAAGTAGAGGCTATTGTCTCTAGCAAAGGCCAAGTCACCTTGCCTGCCGCCATGCGCGCCAAGTTGGGCATCAAACCGGGCTCGCATATTCATTTTGAATTGCGCGGCTCGGAATTGGTTATCAAGCCGGAATTGCCCATCAGCGCCTACTACGGCATGCTCAAAGGCTATGAACTGGGCGATATTGAGCCTGAAAAAGAGCCAGACCGGGAGTTTTGAGTGAACTTGGTTGACTCCTCCGGTTGGATTGAGTTTTTCCAAGCCGGTGGCAATGGCCCCGTCTTTAAGCCGGTCATCGAAGACCGCAATTCCCTGCTGGTGCCCACCATCGCCCTATTTGAAGTCCACAAAGTGCTCAGCCGCCGCCTGGCTGCCGATCTGGTGGAGCGCTGCCTGAACGTTATGCGTCTGGGCCGTGTACTGGATTTCACCGACGCCCGCGCAGTATCCGCATCGCAGTTGGCGGTGCGCCACCAACTGGCCATGGCCGACGCTGCGATGTACAGCATGGCGCGAGAATTCGGCGCCACTTTCTGGACCCAGGACGCCGATTACCAAGGCTTGGTGGGGGTGAACTACTTGCCAAAGACCTAGGCCGATGCTTGCGAGGTCCGCGCCAACAGCATCGCGTCGCCGTAACTGAAAAACCGGTATTCCTGCGCTATCGCGTGGCGGTACAGGGCGCGGATAGGTTCATACCCGGCAAAGGCGCTGACCAGCATCAGCAGGCTGGATTTGGGTAAATGAAAGTTGGTCACCAACAAGTCCACCAGCTGAAATGCAAAGCCCGGCGTGATAAATATCTGCGTATCTCCCTGCGCCTGACCGGTCGCCGCCCAGGACTCCAGGCTACGCACCGTGGTCGTGCCCACGGCTACCACCCTGCCGCCACGCGCTTTGCAATCGGCAATCGCTTGTTGGGTTTGCTGCGGCACCTGATACCACTCGCTATGCATGCGGTGCTCGGCCAGGTTTTCGGTTTTGACCGGCTGGAAGGTGCCCGCGCCCACATGCAGCGTGACGTAAGCCGTGCGCACGCCGCGCGCTTGCAAAGCTGCCAATAAGGCCTCATCAAAATGCAGTGCAGCCGTGGACGCAGCCACCGCGCCGGGCGCTTTGGCAAAGACCGTCTGGTAGCGCTCGGCGTCCTGCGCTGCATCGGCGTTTTCGCCTTGCTGCTGGCGCTCAATATAGGGAGGTAAAGGCATATGGCCGTGGCGCTCCATCAGCGTGTAGGGGTCATCGCCCGCGTTATTCGACAGCACGAAACGGAACAGCGGCCCATCCGCATCCGGCCAGCGGCCGAGCAAGGTGGCAGACAAACCATCGGTAAAACCAGACGCGCTATGCAAGGCCACCGTAGCACCGATCTCGGGCTTTTTGCTCACCCGCATATGCGCCGCGACCTGGTTGCCGGCCAGCACCCGCTCTACCAGTAATTCCAGCTTGCCACCGGTCGGCTTTTCGCCAAACAAGCGCGCCTTGAGCACGCGCGTGTCGTTCATGACCAACAAGTCACCTTCGCTCAACCATTGAGGCAGGTCGCGAAAAATCCGGTCCACCGGCGGGCTGTGGCTTGCATCCAACAACCTGGAGCCGCTGCGCTGTGGGGCCGGTTGCTGCGCAATCAAATGCGCGGGTAAATCAAAATCAAAATCGCTGAGGGTGTAGGTAGAAGACACGGTGCTTGAGGGCCGGACGGACCCGTTCCAAGTAAAGAGGGCGCGATTGTGGCATGGGTGTCACATTGGTCGCCTGCTCTGCTATTGTTGCCCCATGAGCCCCCCCGCCGACCGCAAAGCGCAAGCGCCTGCGCCCAAGTCCGCGCCGCAAAAGGCGCTGGAGAAGCTGGGACTACTGCGCGATATCGACCTGGCCCTGCACCTGCCACTGCGCTACGAAGACGAGACGCGCATCCTCAAGCTGCGCGACGCGCGCGAGGGCGCTACCCTGCAAATCGAAGCGCAGGTTACGCACCAGGAGGTCAGCTACCGCCCGCGCCGCCAGCTGGTGGTCACGGTGGACGACGGCTCAGATACCTGCACGCTGCGCTTTTTCAACTTTTACCCGTCCATGCAAAAAACCCTGGCGGTGGGTCAGCGCCTGCGCATAAGGGGTGAAGTCAAAGGCGGCTTTGCCGGTTGGACCATGCTGCACCCCACGGCGCGCCCGGCTGGCGGCGAGCTGCCCAGCGCGCTCACGCCGGTGTACCCCACGGTGGCGGGTCTGCCCCAAGCCTATTTGCGCAAGGCAGTGCTCGGCGGCCTGGCACGCGCCGAACTGTCCGACACTTTTGCCCCTGGCGATCTGAGCCCGCTCAACCCACAAGCCCAAGGCGGGTTGTGGACGCTGCACGAGGCGCTGGCGTTTTTGCACCACCCGCGCCCGGACGTGGCCATCGACACCTTGATGGACCATAGCCACCCCGCTTGGCAGCGCCTGAAGGCCGAGGAACTGCTGGCGCAACAGCTCTCGCAATTGCAAGCCCGCCGCGCCCGCGCTGCCTTGCGTGCGCCCGTGCTGCTGCCCGACACCACCCCTGGGGCGCTGCGCCAACGCCTGCACGCCGCCCTGCCTTTTGCCCTTACCGGGGCGCAGGCACGCGTCAGCCAGGAAATCGCCTCGGATATGGCGCGCCACACGCCGATGCACCGTCTGCTGCAAGGCGATGTAGGCGCAGGCAAAACCGTAGTCGCTGCGCTGGCGGCAGCGGTCTGCATCGACGCAGGCTGGCAGTGCGCGTTGATGGCGCCCACCGAAATATTGGCCGAGCAGCATTTCCGCAAACTGCTGGCTTGGCTGGAGCCCTTGGGCATTACTACCGCCTGGCTGACCGGCACGCAAAAGACCAAAGAGCGGCGCGCCATGCTGGAAATTATTGAAAACGGCCAGGCCCAGTTGGTAGTGGGCACCCACGCCATCATCCAGACCAAGGTGCATTTCAAAAATTTGGCGCTGGCGGTGATCGACGAGCAACACCGCTTTGGCGTGGCCCAGCGTCTGGCGCTGCGTAGCAAATTGCAGCACGAAGCCATGGAGCCGCATTTGCTGATGATGACGGCTACGCCCATACCGCGCACCTTGGCCATGAGCTATTACGCCGACCTGGACGTATCGACGCTGGACGAATTGCCGCCGGGACGCACGCCTATCGTCACCAAAGTGCTGGCCGAAAACCGGCGCGCTGAGGTGATAGAGCGCATACGCGCGCAAGTGGCGCAAGGGCGGCAGGTGTATTGGGTTTGCCCGCTGATTGAAGAGAGCGAGATGCTCGACCTCAGCAATGCTACCGCCACCCATGCTGAACTCAGCACTGCCTTAGAGGCGACTGACGGTACACACCCGGTCGGCCTCCTGCACTCGCGCCTGCCGCCTGAAGAAAAAAAAGCCGTGATGGCACAGTTTGTGGCCGGCCAGATCGCGGTGCTGGTCAGCACCACGGTGATCGAAGTGGGCGTCGATGTGCCCAATGCCTCGCTCATGGTGATTGAAAACGCGCAGCGCTTTGGCCTGTCGCAGTTGCACCAGCTGCGCGGACGCGTGGGACGGGGCGCCGCTGCTTCGGCCTGTTTGCTGCTTTATTCGACCGGCGAAGCGCCGCGCCTGGGCGAGGCCGCACGCGAGCGCCTCAAAGCGATGGCCGAGACGAACGATGGCTTTGAAATTGCCCGGCGCGACCTGGAAATTCGCGGGCCTGGCGAGTTTTTGGGCGCGCGCCAGTCCGGCGACCAGATGCTGCGCTTTGCCGACTTGGCAGAGGACACGGCGCTGCTGGAGTGGGCGCGCCAAGAAGCCCCCTTGCTGTTGGAGCGTCACCCGGCGCTGGCCGCCAAGCATGTGCAGCGCTGGCTGGGCAGCAAGGCTGAATTCCTGAAGGCCTGAAGGCTGAAGGCCGCCATGGCCCTGCGCGGATAATGCGCGAATGACGCTGACCGAACTCAAATACATCGTGGCTGTGGCACGCGAACGCCACTTCGGCAAGGCCGCCGAAGCCTGTTTTGTGTCCCAGCCCACGCTCTCGGTCGCTATCAAAAAATTGGAAGAAGAGCTGGACGTCAAGCTGTTTGAGCGCAGCGCCAATGAGGTCAACGTCACCCCCCTAGGCGAGGAAATCGTGCGCCAGGCGCAAGGCGTGCTGGAGCAGGCGGCGCATATCAAAGACATCGCCAAGCGCGGCAAAGACCCACTGACCGGTGCACTCAAGTTAGGCGTGATCTACACCATCGCGCCTTATTTGCTACCCGACCTGGTGCGCCAGGTCATCACCCGCACGCCGCAAATGCCGCTCATGCTGCAAGAGAACTTCACCGTCAAGCTGCTGGAGATGCTGCGCACCGGCGAAATCGATTGCGCCGTACTGGCCGAACCCTTTCCCGACACCGGGCTGGCGATTGCGCCTTTGTACGACGAGCCTTTTTTTGCCGCCGTGCCCAGCAGTCACCCGTTGGCCAAACAAGACCATGTCACTGCACAAGAATTGAAAAACGAAACCATGTTGCTGCTGGGCAACGGCCACTGCTTTCGGGACCATGTGCTGGAAGTCTGCCCCGAATTCGCACGCTTTTCCAGCGACACCGAAGGCATACGCAAAAGCTTCGAAGGCTCCTCGCTGGAAACCATCCAACACATGGTGGCTGCCGGCATGGGCATCACTTTGGTGCCGCGCCTGAGCGTGCCCGCGCAGGCCTTGCAAGCGCCCAAGCGGCGCGACGCCAAATTGTTTGTCAAATACCTGCCCGTGCAGGACGGCAAAGGCATCGCCCCACCCACCCGCCGCGTGGTGCTGGCCTGGCGGCGCAGCTTTACCCGCTACGAAGCCATCGCCTCCTTGCGTAATGCCGTCTATGCCTGCGAACTGCCAGGCGTGACGCGGCTGTCTTAGCGAGCCGGGCCCGCACGCCTGCTACAACTATGGACCCAACTGTGCTGATGCCCGCGCGCCCTCAATGGCGTGAGCGCCTAAGCTTGTACCTGGACCTGATCCGCTGGAACCGCCCTGCCGGTTGGTTGCTGCTGCTGTGGCCCACGCTCAGTGCTTTGTGGCTGGCTAGCGGAGGATTTCCCGGTTGGCATTTGCTGTTGGTGTTCACGCTGGGCACGGTACTGATGCGTAGCGCCGGTTGCTGCATTAATGACGTGGCCGACCGCGAGTTTGACCGCCATGTGCGCCGTACCGCGCAACGCCCGGTAACGAGTGGCCGCTTGCCGGTGCGCGAAGCGCTGGCCCTGGGCGCGGTGCTGGCCTTGCTGGCTTTTGGCCTGGTGCTGACGACCAATACCGCCACCGTCTATTTATCGTTTGCAGCCCTGGCGGTAGCAATTGCCTACCCCTATGCCAAACGCATCGTGTCTATGCCGCAGGCGGTGTTGGGGGTGGCCTTCAGTTTTGGCATTCCCATGGCCTATAGCGCAGTGCAAGGCGCAGTACCCTGGACGGCGGCGCTGCTGCTCATGGGCAATTTATTTTGGGTGCTGGCTTACGACACCGAATACGCCATGGTGGACCACGACGATGATTTACACATCGGCATACGCACCTCGGCCATCACGCTAGGGCGCTGGGACGTGGCGGCGGTAATGGTTTTTTATGCCGCTTATCTGGGCATCTGGGGGGTATTGCTGGCACAGCAACTAAGGTATCCCGCTTGGATGGCCGCTCTGGTGGCGGCGGCGGCGCAAGCGCTGTGGCATTACCGGCTGATTCGCTTGCGCGAGCGTGACAACTGTTTTACCGCTTTTAGGCAAAACCATTGGCTGGGCTTTACGGTGTTTGTAGGCATTGCGCTGAGCCTGCCTTGGTAGCTCGCCTACGCCTTTAAGCGCCCGCAGACGCCGCGCTGCGTAGAGCGCCTACTCCAGCAACTACACGCCAAAGATACGCGCTAAGCGCACGCCAAAACCTTGTACCCAGGGTGCGACATAGCGCAGGCGCGGGCGCTTGGCTTCGCAGGCCTTCACGATCGCAGCGACCACCGAATCCGTGCTTTTGGCTTCCAAAAAGCTAAAGGTACGCTTTTCCTCGGCCTGCATTTTTTCTTTCTGCTGATGAAAGTAGGAATCCGGGCCCATCCAGGCGTATTTGCTGGCCATCATGCTTTGGTTAAAGCCGGTATGAATGGCGCCGGGCTCGACCACGCAGACCGCAATACCCTTGCCCAGCTGGTCCATTTCGGCACGCAAGCCCGCTGCCGCTGCGGAGAGCGCGAACTTGGTCATGGAGTAGGGCATGACAAAGGGAAATGGCACGCGCCCGGCAATCGAGCTGATAAACACCACTGTGCCGCGCTGGCGTGCAATCATGCCGCGCAGCGCTAGCTGCGTAAGCGCCAAGGTAGAGAACAAATTCACCTCAAAAATGCGGCGCACCCGGTCGATGTCTACCTCGGCCAGTGAGCCTGATTCACCTAGGGCGGCGTTGTTCACCAAGGCATCGATGTCACGCCCGGCAATCAGCGAGCGGTCTTGCGCGTCGGTGATGTCCAGCTTGAAGACTTCCATAGCTACGGCGCGCGCAGCGCACTCCTGGCGCAAGGCCTGGGCCTGGGTTTCGCTGATCGTGGTGGCCAGTATCTGGTGGCCGCGCGCAGCCAGGGCAAACGCGGCGTCGTGGCCAATACCGGTACCGGCGCCGGTAATAAGAATAGTTTTACCCATGGTCTGGACTTTCTAGAAATAAGAGCAGCGGCGCACGTAGCTGCGTGCGCCGCTGCTTGAAGGGCACCCGGCGACAGGTGCCGCAAGCCAACAAATCGTATAGCCGACCGGGAAAAACTCTTTGGCCGGCTTAAGCCCTTAAATCAGGACTTAAGCAGATCCTGTGCGCTTGCTGCGGGATTTATTTAGCCTTCAGGCACTCGCTCATGAATTTTTTGCGCTCGTCGCCTTTGAGCTCTTTGGTCTTGGCGTCGGCATTGCAAGTCTTCATTTTGTTTTGCTGCGTCGTACCGGCTTCAGATGCTGCAGGTGCTGGCGCCTTGGCGCTTAGGCACTCGCTCATGAATTTTTTGCGCTCGTCGCCTTTGAGCTCTTTGGTTTTGGCTTCGGCATTGCAGGCGCCCATTTTGTTTTGCTGGTCACTGGCGGCAACTGCGCTGCCTCCGGCGAAAGCCAAGCAAAGGGATAGCGCCACAAATATATTTTTCATACAAACCTCCTTGAGTTAAATCAACAAACCGCCTGCGCGGCGGCAGCAATCCTCGCTGCCGACGCCAGCATACAACGGCTGCGTAACAAAGCACAGAGGCGCTGACACCTAGGTTCCTGATTCTTGACGGCGCACAAGCAAAAGACATATCCATCGCTCAGCGCCACCCCAGTTGCAAGGCGCTCCCCCTAAAATCGCCGCCATGCCCTCCGTCAAATCCGAACTTCTGGCAGCGCTGGCCGCTTCGCTGGAAACCCTGCTCCCCGGCGCAGGCAGCCAAGCAGCCCTTGAATCGCCCAAAGTCGCCGCACATGGCGACTTCGCCAGCACCGCCGCCATGCAGTTGGCCAAACCCCTCAAAAGCAATCCGCGCCAGGTCGCCGAACAATTGCGCGCCCTGCTGCTGGCGCAAGCCGCTTTTGCGCAGTGGGTGCAGGACATTGACATTGCCGGGCCTGGCTTTATCAATATGCGCCTACTCCCTAGCGCCAAGCAAGAAGTCGTGCGCGATGTTTTACAAAGCAAAGCGGGCTTTGGCACGCGCGAGTCCAACGGGCAGCGCGTGCTGGTGGAATTTGTGTCGGCCAATCCGACCGGGCCTTTGCATGTCGGCCATGGCCGACAGGCGGCGCTGGGCGATGCGATTTGCAATTTGCTACACACTCAGGGCTGGGAGGTTTACCGCGAGTTTTATTACAACGACGCCGGCGTGCAAATCAACACCCTAGCCACCAGCACCCAGTTGCGCGCGCGCGGCCAGCGCCCGGGCGACCCAGGCTGGCCCACCGACCCCGAAGACCCAGCGAGCAAAGCTTTTTATAACGGCGATTACATCGCCGACATTGCCGAAGATTTCAAAGCCGCCAAGACGGTGGTGTCGGATGACCGGCAATTTACCGCCAGCGGCGATATCGAGGACCTGGACAATATCCGCGAATTTGCCGTGGCCTATTTGCGCCGCGAGCAGGACCTGGACCTCAAAGCCTTCGCCCTGCACTTTGACAACTACTACCTGGAGAGCAGCTTGTACAGCAGCGGGCGGGTAGCGGCCGCGGTGGAAAAACTGCAAACGGCCGGCAAGACCTATGAGCAAGACGGCGCACTGTGGCTGCGCTCGACCGATTACGGCGACGACAAAGACCGCGTGATGAAAAAGCGCGACGGTAGCTTCACCTATTTTGTGCCGGACATCGCCTACCACATCGCCAAATGGGAGCGCGGTTTTAGCAAAGTGGTCAACATCCAGGGCACAGACCACCACGGCACGATTGCCCGCGTGCGCGCCGGATTGCAGGCAGCTGGCGTCGGTATACCGCAGGGCTACCCGGACTACGTGCTGCACACCATGGTGCGCGTGGTGCGCGGTGGCGAAGAAGTCAAGATTTCTAAACGCGCCGGCAGCTATGTCACTTTGCGTGACCTGATTGAATGGACCAGCGCCGATGCGGTGCGCTTTTTCCTGCTCAGCCGCAAGCCCGACACCGAATACACCTTCGATGTGGACCTGGCGGTGACCAAAAACAACGACAACCCTGTTTATTACGTGCAGTACGCGCATGCGCGCATTTGCTCGGTGCTGGCCGCCTGGGGCGGCGACAGCGCGCAGCTGGCGAGCGCTGACCTGGGCCCACTGGTTAGCCCGCAAGCCCAGGCGCTGATGCTGCTGCTGGCCAAATACCCCGATATGCTGGGCGCTTCCGCACAAGACTTTGCACCACACGACGTGACTTTTTACCTGCGCGAGCTGGCTGCTTGCTACCACAGCTATTACGATGCCGAGCGCATCTTGGTGGACGAGGAGCCGGTACGCCTGGCGCGGCTGGCGCTGGTGGCCGCGACGGCGCAGGTATTGCACAATGGCCTGGCGGTGCTGGGGGTAAGCGCACCGCGCAAAATGTAGTTATTCAAGGTAGCAAGACATGCAAAGACAACGCGGCGGAACCTTTTTGGGTTTTGTATTGGGACTGGTGATCGGCCTGGGCATTGCCTTTGGCGTGGCGCTTTACGTCACCAAAGTGCCACTGCCTTTTTTGAGCAAAGGCCAGACCCGTAGCGCCGACCAAAACGACGCTGAGGCCAAAAAGAACAAGGACTGGGACCCCAACGCCCTGATTAGCGGTAAGCCGGCGCCCAAAGCCGCTGCCCCTGCAGATGCAGCGAGCGGCGTAGTGCCGCCGGCGCCCACACCGGCACCAGCCACGCCGAGCACCAGCGCAACGCCTACGCCACCAGCGACCGCCGACCCCATCGGCGCACTGGCCAACGCCAAAGCTGCGTCTGCGGCCATGCCAACGGGCCAAATTTTCTATTACGTGCAAGTAGGCGCTTTTCGTTCGGCGGATGATGCACAAAGCCAGCGCGCCAAGCTTTCACTGACGGGCGTAGAAGCGGCAGTGACTGAGCGCGAGCAAGGCGGGCGCCCGATTTACCGGGTGCGCGTGGGCCCGTTTGAAAAGATCGAAGATGCCGAACGCAGCAAAGACAAACTGGACAAGACCGGCACCGATACCGTGCTGATCAAAGTGCAGCGCTAGCTGGGGCGCTGGCGCAATCATTATTTTTCGGAGTATGTATGACACCCACCCGGCGTAATTTTGGACAACAAGCGATGGCGGGTTTGATCGCCCTGCAGGCACCAGCCATTGCCTTGGCCCAATTCAAAAAGCCGGTAGCCGGCACAGACTACCAGGTGCTCGATGCGCGCGCGCCGGTGGAGGCGCCGGCCGGGAAAATCGAAGTGGTGGAGTTCTTTTGGTACAACTGCACGCACTGCAATGCTTTTGAACCCATGCTAGCCGATTGGGTGAAAAAACTGCCCAAGGACGTCGCTTTCCGGCGTGCGCCGGTGGCTTTCAATGACAGCTTCGTGCCGCAGCAAAAACTGTTTTACACCCTGGAATCCTTGGGTCTGCTCGACAAGCTGCACGCCAAGGTATTTGCTGCCATCCATGTGGAAAAGCTCAACCTGTC